>CAVQWA010000034.1:0-8960 GCA_963717315.1 uncultured Gemmatimonadales bacterium | reverse complement strand
CGAAGGGCACCCTCGAGGGCTCCACCGCCGCCGTGCGCGCGGCCACCACCCTCCCGGTGCTCGTCGGTTTCGGGGTGTCCACCCCGGCGCAGGCCGCCCGGGTGGCGGGGTACGCGGACGGGGTCGTCGTGGGGAGCGCGTTGGTGGAGCGGCTCGGGCGGGACGGGGTGGCCGCCGGGCTCGAGTTCCTCGCCGGCCTGCGAACCGCGCTCGACGGCATCCGGAGCCCGGTCCATGCGTGACGTCCGCGCGCTGCTCGTCTGGTACGGCCGCCTGCTCGTCTGGGGCGGCGCACTGGTCTTCGTCCTCACCCTCACGCTCGACCTGCGCTGGGTCGGCTCACCGGTGCCGGCCCTCGCGCTCCTGGCCGGCGTGGTGGCGCTGCGCGGCGCCCCGGTCCGGCTGAGCAAGTATTCCTACCTCACCCAGACGGCCATCCTGGCGATCGTCGGCGCGCTCGCCTTCGGGCCCGCGCCGGCGGTCCTCGCGCTCGGCGTGGGGGTGATGGTGGGCGACGTGGGCCTGCTCCGGAAGCCGTGGTGGGCGGCGGCGATCAACGCGGGACGCGAGGTGCTCGCCCTCGCCGCGTCGTACGGCGTCTATGTCGCGGTCCTGCGCGCCACCGGCGTGACCGCCCTCTCCCTCGACTGGCTCCCCGCCGGCGTCGCCTTCGGGGGCGCCTACTTCTTCGCGTCGCGCACGCTCTTCTACTTCACCCTCCTCGTGCGGGACAAGCTGGAGAGCGAGGAGCGCCTCCTCGTCCTCCGGTACGAGATCGTCTCGTACGTCCTCTCCCTCCTGGCCGCGGCGCTGATGCTGGCGGCATTCCGGGCCCTCGACCCGCCCGGCTGGATCGCGGTGCTCCTCGTGCTCGGGTTGCTCGGCCTCCTCACCCGGCGGATCGTCGAGGAGGCCATCACCGCGGAGGATCTGAACAAGGTCCACCTGATGGAGTCCGCGGTGGCCAGCAACCTCACGCTGGAGGCGTCGCTGGACCAGATCGAGCGCCTCGCCCACCGGCTGCTCGACTGGGGCGACTTGCGGATCTACCGGGTCGTGCCCGGCGGGGCGACGCTCGAATACCGCGCCGTGGTTGGCCGGGCGGGCCGGGGCGTGCCGCCGCCGGCGCTGGAGCCCCTTCGCCGCCAGGTGATGGCGTCGGGCCAGCCGCTCACCGTGAGCGATGCGCACCGCGACCCGCGGGTCGCGACCCCGGAGCCGGACGTGCAGAGCCTCGTGATCGCGCCGGTGCGGTTCGCCGGGGAGGTGACCGGCACCCTGGAACTCGAGCACCACAAGCGCCAGGCCTACCGCGCCCGCGACCTGACCGCCATCGTGACCATCGCCACCCAGGTGGCGACGGCGATGCACATCGCGGACCTGCGGCGGCCGCTCGTCGCCACCATCGCGCGGATCGGGGAACAGATCGGCGCGCTCGCGGCCACCACCGAGGCGCTGCGCACCGGGGCGGGCGCGCTCTCCGCTGCGGCGGGGGGCCTGGACGGGGCGGTGGCCGAGGAGGAGGCATTCGTCCGGGCGGGCCTGGCGGCCACCTCCGGGCTCGCGGACGCGGCCCGGGCGATGGCGGCCGAGGCCGGGCGCGTGGCGGCGGCGAGCCGCGAGTCAGCCGCCTCGGCGCGGAGCCACCGGGCGGCCATCGGGGGCGCCCTCGGGAGACTCGAGGAGCTCCGGCACCTCGTCGCCGACGGGGCGGCGCGGGTGGCCGACCTGGGCGCGGAGGCGCGCGGCGTCTCCGGGATCCTCTCCGCCATCCACGAGATCGCCGACCTGACCGATCTGATCTCCCTCAACGCCGCGATCGAGGCGGCACGGGCCGGGCGTGAGGGTCGCGGATTCGCGGTCGTCGCCGGGGAGGTGCGGGAACTGGCGGCGCAGAGCACCGCGGCCGCGCGGGAGGCGAGCCGGCTCCTGACCGGGGTGACCGACCGGGTCCAGGCCGTGGCCGCGCAGATCGGCCGGAGCGAGGCCGCGGTGAGCGGGGTGGAAGGCGTCGGGGGCGCCGCCGCCGAAGGCCTCGAGGCGATCGTGTCCGCAATCGTCCAGACCGAGCGGGAGGCCGACCGGATCGCAGCCGCCGCCGCACGTCAGCTCGAGGCCGCCGAGCGGCTCGGGGGCGAGATCCAGCGGTTGGCCCAGGTGGCGGGTCGTACCCGCGCCGGCGCCTCGACCCTGCTGACCCAGGCCGGTGAGGCGGCGCGGGGGCAGGGGGAACTGGAGCAGGCCACTCGCCGGCTCGAGGCGATGTCGCACGACCTGCGGGAAATCGCCCGCCACTTCACGGGGGCGTCGTGAACCCGCCGCCGGCCGCCGCGCGTGCCTGGGTGGCGCTGGGCAGCAACCTGGGCAATCGCGTCGCGCACCTCGGCGCCGCCCGGGCGGCGCTCGCGAGCCTGCCGGGAACGGTCCTTCTCGCCACGTCGCGCGTGGAGGAGACGGCCCCTCTCGGCGGCCGCCCCCAGCCGCCGTACCTCAACCAGATGGTGCTGCTGGAGACGTCGCTCGCACCCCGCGCGCTGCTGGCCGAGCTGCACCGCATCGAGGCCGCGAACGGCCGGGAGCGGCGCGAACGGTGGGCCTCGCGCACCCTCGACCTCGACCTGGTCCGGTACGGTGACGTGCACGCCGCCGAGCCGGGCCTCACCCTGCCGCACCCCGGCCTCGCCGAGCGCGACTTCTGGCGCCGCGAGATGGAGGAGCTTGCCACCGATGCCTGCTGACGCGAAGCCGCTCACGACCCTCGACCTCATCCGCATGAAGGCGGAAGGGAAGCGGATCGTCTCGCTCACGTGCTACGACGCGCTCCACGCCCGGCTGCTCGATGCGGCGGGGGTGGACGTCGTGCTCGTCGGCGACTCGGTGAACCAGGTGGTCGCGGGGCGGGAATCCACCCTGAGCGCCACCCTCGACCAGATGATCTACCACGGCGCGGCCGTGCGGCGCGGGCTCGCGCGCGCGCTGCTCGTCATCGACCTGCCCTTCCTCACCTACCAGGTGTCGGTGGAGGAGGCCATCCGCAACGCCGGGCGGGCCCTCCAGGAGACCGGGGCGCAGGCGGTGAAGCTGGAAGGGGGCGCCCCGATGGTGCGCACGGTGAAGGCCCTGGTCGAGCGCGGCATCCCGGTCATGGGCCACCTCGGCCTCACCCCCCAGTCGGTGCATGCGCTCGGCGGGTACCGGGTCCAGGGACGGACCCCCGAGTCGGCGGAACGGCTGCTCGCCGAGGCCCGGTTGCTGGAGGACGCCGGGGCCTTCGCGCTGGTGCTGGAGCTGGTCCCCGCGCCGCTGGCCGAGCGGATCTCCCGGGGCCTGACCATCCCCACGATCGGCATCGGGGCCGGCGCCGGCTGCGACGGCCAGGTGCTGGTGCTGCCCGACATGCTCGGGCTCAACACCGGGTTCAAGCCCAAGTTCCTCAAGCGCTACGCCGAGTTGGGCGATGCGGTCCGGGACGCGGTCGGTCGCTACGCCGCCGAGGTGCGCGAGGGGCGCTACCCGGGACCGGAACAGAGCTTCGACTGATGCGCGAGTTCGCGTCGGTTCACGCCCTCCGCGCCTGGGTGCGGGGTCGGCGCACCGAGGGCCGGCAGGTCGGCTTCGTGCCGACCCTGGGGGCGCTGCACGAGGGCCACCTGCGCCTCGTCGACGAGGCCCGCCGCCGCGCCGACGTGACGGTCCTGAGCATCTTCGTCAACCCGCTCCAGTTCGGGCCCGGCGAGGACCTGGCGCGCTACCCCCGGCCGATCGACCAGGACCGGTCCCTGGCCTCGGCCCGGGGGGTGGACGCCCTCTTCCTGCCCGAGGTGGCCGAGATGTACCCCCCGGGTGCGACCACGCGCGTCGTTCCCGGTCCCGCGGCCGACCGCTGGGAGGGCGCTGCGCGTCCGGGGCATTTCACCGGGGTGCTCACGGTGGTGGCGAAGCTCTTCCACATCGTCCAGCCCGACGTGGCCTGCTTCGGCCAGAAGGACTGGCAGCAGGCCACCCTGGTGCGGCAGATGGTGCGGGACCTCGACTTCCCGGTCGAGGTGGTGGTCGTCCCCACGGTGCGCGAGGCGGACGGGCTCGCGCTGAGCAGCCGGAATGCGTACCTCGACGAGGCGGCGCGCACCGAGGCCGCGGCCATCCCGGCGGCGCTTCGGGCCGCCCTGGAGCGATACCGGGCGGGGGAGACCGAGCCGGCGGCCCTGGCCGGCGCGGCACGGGCCGTGCTCGAAATGCATCCGGGGGTCGTCGCCGAGTATATTGCGGTCGTGGATCCGGCCTCCCTCGAGCCCGTCGTCCGGGCGGGGGACGACAGCGTCGTGGCGGTTGCGGCGCGGGTCGGGTCCACCCGCCTGATCGACAACGTCATCCTCGGACAGGGGATTGGCTGAGATGCTTCGTCACCTGATGAAGTCCAAGATCCACCGCGCCACGATCACGTCGGCGGAGCTGCACTACGAGGGTTCGCTCACGCTGGACGAGGACCTGATGGATGCCGCCGACCTGGTCCGGCACGAGGAGATCCAGGTCGTCAACCTGAACAACGGCAGCCGGTTCTCCACGTATGTCATCCCCGGCCCCCGCGGGTCCGGCACCCTCCAGCTCAACGGAGCCGCCGCGCGGCTCGGGCTGCCCGGCGACCTCGTCATCCTGATCACCTACGCCGATTACGAGGATGCCGAGGCGCGGCGCCATGTCCCCCTGGTCGTGCACGTGGACGCGCACAACCGGCAGGTCCGCCCCTCGCTCCGCGCCGAGGGTTGAGCCGCGATGACCGGACAGGGGCCGTCCACTTCCCCCCTGCTGCGGCCCACGCCCCCGGCATGGGCCGCCATGTCGCCCGAGCGGCTCGGGCACGTGGAGCGGGTGGCCACGCTGGTGGTGCGGTGGGCCGAGGCCATCGGGGTGCCCGACTCGGAGCGGAACCGGTGGCTGCGGGCGGTCTGGCTGCACGACGCCCTCCGGGACGCCCCCGAGTCCACGCTCCGTGAGTGGGCGCCCAGCGCCGACGGGCCGATCGACCTCGTGCACGGGCCGGCGGCCGCGGCGCGCGCCAAGGCCGAAGGGGAGACCGACCGTGGGGTGCTGGACGCGGTCCGCTACCACTCGGTCGGGCTCGCGGAGTGGGACATGGTCGGCCGGGTGCTCTACTGCGCCGACTTCCTCGAACCCGGGCGGGCCTTCGACGCGGCACGCCGCGCCGACCTCGCCGACCGGCTGCCGCACGACCTGCGAGGGGTGCTGCGCGAGGTCGCGCGCGACCGGGTCAGCTACGGCGTGCGGAAGGGCTGGCCCATCCCCGAACCGACGCTGCGATTCTGGAACGCCCTGGCCGCCTCGCGCTGACCGCCGCAGCCACCGCCACCGTCATCGCGGGGGTAGCCCTGGCCAGCTGGCCCCGCCCGGAGAAGGTGCGGGGGCACGCGTACGCCGTCCCCTCGGGCGACGACCGCGTGGAGGTGGAAGTGCTCAATGCGAGCGGGCGCGACGGCCTGGCGCGCCGCGTGACGCGCGTGCTCCGGAGCCGCGGCCTCGACGTCGTGAGCTTTGGCAACGAGCCCGGCGCCGACTCGACCCTCGTGATCCTCCGGCGGGGCGATGGCAGGGCCGCCGACGCGGTACAGGGAGCGCTGGGCCAGGGCGCCGTGCGGGTGGAACTCGACACGCTGCGCCGGGTGGACGTGACCGTCGTTCTCGGCGCCGACTTCAGGATGGAGGCCGAGCTCCGGCCCTGAGCCCCGCGCAGGCCACGCCGCTCAGGCGCTTCTGCCCGGCCGCGTGGCCGGCGTGAAGAACGAGACCCCCCGGACGTTCTCGTCGAGCTGGAGCGGGTGGTGCAGGGAAGGGAAGGCGCGCGCGCGGCACTCCACCCGCTCGCACACTCGGCACGAGATCCCGATCGGGACCGCGGCTCCCAGGTTCGACAGGTCCATCCCCTCCGCATAGACCAGGCGCGGCGCCTCCTCCACGTCGCACCCGATCCCGACCGCCTGCAGGACCGCGGGCTCCCGCCAGCCCCCCGCGTGACGCTGCACCGTGCGGGCCACCGAAAAGAGCGCGCTGCCGTCGGGCAGCCGGGAAAGCTGCACCCGGACCCGCCCAGGCTGGAGGAACGCCCCGTGGACGTTCCACAGCGGGCACAGCCCGCTGAAGCGGGGAAAGCGCACCGCCGTCGCGCTGAACTTCTTCGAAATGTTGCCGGCGATGTCCACCCGCACGAAGTGGAAGTCGACGCCCGCCGCTCCAAGCCGGCGGAGCGTCGTGAGGCGGTGGCACACCTGCTCCCAGCCCACCCGGAACCGGTGCCCCAGGAGCTCGACGTCGTATCGGGTCTCCTCGGCGCCGCGATGGAAGTCCTCGTAGGGCATCAGCACCGCGGCCGCGTAGTAGCCCGAGAGGGCCATGCGGCCCAGGGCGCGCGCCTCCTCGGTGTCGAGCATGGGGTCGTCGGTGAGCCCCTCCAGCGCCGGCCGTTCGCGCAGGAGCGCCAGTTGGGTGGCGCACTGGAAGTTGCGCGAGCCGCGGCGCAGCGTCTCCGAGAGCACCAGTTCCCGCCGCACCGGATCGAACCTTCGCACGACGCTGCCCAGCTCCTCCACCGTCGCGATGCGGACCCGCACGCCGAACTCCCGGTCCAGCGCCCCGGCGAGCCCGCCGTACAGGCCCTCGCGGTCGAGGCGGGCGTCGCGCCAGAGCCGCTCGGCGGCCTCCTCCAGCGCGGGGAAATAGTTCATCTGCCGCTGGATGAAGTCGGACACCTGCTCCGAGGAGAGCCGGACGCGGTCCACCGCGGCGACCTCGGTGCGGTCGAGCTCCCGCGCCGAGAGCGTCTCCACCGAGCGACGGGCGGCGTCGTAGGACTGGTAGAGCCGGATGACCGCGCGGGCGAGTTCCGGGACCTCCTCCACCAGTGCCTCGAGGTCCGCCCGCGACACGGGACGGTCGTCGAACAGGGCGTCACCGAATGCCTCCACCAGGTCCGGGAGCAACTCCGCGTCGCCCTCGGCGCCCAGCGCCCGGAGGTCCAGGTCCAGCGCCGTGGCGATTCGAACCAGCAGTTCCGCCGGCACCCGGCGTCGGCCGTGCTCGATCAGGTTGAGGTAGCTGGCAGAGATGCCGACCCGGTCGGCGAGCCCCGCCTGGGTGAGGCCGCGCTCGCTGCGGAGGCGGCGGATCCGGGAACCGAAGAACCGCTGGGACACGGTGTGGAGTCTCCGCGACGGATTTGACAAGAATTACTAATTTACAACGCTGCTGTGAAGCAAGTGTGACAATGTAACACGTTGTTACATATGTAGTTATTGAATCGGTCTTCGGCGTCGTTTACGGTTCACCCAGCACGCACCTTGCCCACTGTGCCGCTTGAACTGAACCGAGGACTGCGCCGTGGCCACCAGCCTGCATATGCATCGCTCGCCCATGTCGGACGAGGAACTCTGCGGCCCCAACCTGCCGCGCTGTCACGAGATCCTCACGCCCGAGGCGGTGGATTTCGTCGCCGGGCTCACCCGCTCCTTCCGGCCCCGGATCGACGAGGCGCTCGCCGAGCGCCGTCGCCGTCGCGAGCGATGGGCGAAGGGCGAGCAGCTCGGCTTCCTTCCCGAGACGCGCGAGATCCGGGAGAGCGCGTGGCAGGTGGCGCCGATTCCCGCCGCGCTGCAGCGACGGGTGGTGGAGATCACCGGTCCGGTGGACCGGAAGATGATCATCAACGCGCTCAACTCGGGCGCGGACTGCTTCATGGCGGATTTCGAGGACTCCACCTCGCCCACCTGGGAGAACCTGGTCCAGGGGCAGGTGAACCTCGTGGACGCCGTCCGCGGCGCCATTGCCTGGGACGACCCCCGGACCGGCAAGGCCTACCGGCTGGCGGAGCAGCCCGCGCTGCTGCTGGTCCGCCCGCGCGGGCTGCACCTCCCGGAGCGCCACCTGATGGTGGACGCCCGCCCGGTTCCCGGGGCGCTGTTCGACTTCGGGCTCTTCTTCTTCCACAACGCGCGTGCGCTGGTCGAGCGGGGGGTGGGGCCCTACTTCTACCTCCCCAAGCTCGAGAGCCACCGCGAGGCGCGGATCTGGGACCAGGTCTTCCGCTTCGCCCAGGACGCGCTCGGCCTGCCGGTCGGCACCATCAGGGCCACCGTGCTGATCGAGACGCTGCCCGCCGCGTTCGAGATGCACGAGATCCTCTGGGAGCTGCGGGACCACGCCGCCGGCCTCAACTGCGGCCGGTGGGACTACATCTTCAGCTTCATCAAGAGCCGCGCGCACGACCCCTCGGCCATCCTGCCCGACCGCGGGCAGGTGACGATGACGCAGCCCTGCATGCGGGCCTACACCCGGCTCGTGGTGCAGACCTGTCACCGGCGCGGCGCCTTCGCGATGGGCGGGATGGCGGCCCAGATCCCCATCAAGGACGACCCCGCGGCCAACGAGCGCGCACTCGAGGCGGTTCGTGCCGACAAGCGCCGTGAGGTGGCCGACGGCCACGACGGCACCTGGGTGGCGCACCCCGGGCTGGTGGACCTCGCGCGCACCGCGTTCCTCGAGCGGATGCGCGGGCCCAACCAGCTCGACGTGATGCCGGCGGGCCTGCGCGTCGGGCCGGAGGACCTGCTCCGCGTGCCCGAGGGGACGCGGACCGAGGCCGGGCTCCGGCACAACGTGCGCGTCGGGGTGCAGTACCTCGAGGCGTGGCTGCGCGGCCAGGGCTGCGTGCCCATCTACAACCTGATGGAGGACGCCGCCACCGCGGAGATCTCCCGGACCCAGGCCTGGCAGTGGCTCCGCCACGGCGTCACGCTGGAGGGCGGGACCCGCCGCCTCACCCCGGCCCGGCTCCACGAGGTCATCGCGGAGGAGCTGGGCGTGATCGAGGGCGAGCTGGGCGCGGCGTTCCGCGGGGCGCAGTTCGCCGCCGCCGCGACGCTGTTCGAGCGCCTGGCCACCGCCCCGGAGTG
>CAVQWA010000033.1:0-8056 GCA_963717315.1 uncultured Gemmatimonadales bacterium | reverse complement strand
TTTCCACACAGCTTGATGTACCGCATCCAGTTGCGCTCGGCGTCGGCGAACGTTGTACCGGGTGGCAACGCTCACCGTGCCCGCTCTCGGTTTCCGGTTGCTTACGAATTGGGTGTGTCCACCTCCGGACCCGGCGTCGCGTTGGCGACCGCCGGGCTCTGCTCGGTCGTCGTGCTCAACGACTTGTTCTGGGTGGCGCTCGCTGTGTCGTTCTCGACGCACGGCACGAATCCGGCCGTCGTTGTCCTCGCGATCGTCGGACGACCGGTTGGGGAAACGTGCGTTGCGTACGGCGCAACCAATGGCAACGCCACCGTGCTCCGTGCGGCGCGTTGGGTCGCCACGCGGTGTCCGTCGATCCGGACCGGGTGACGGTGGTGTTGCGTGAAGTGCGGCAGCGCGTGGCGGTGCTGCGCGATGACCGTCGCCTGGCGGGCCGGCTCATCGGGTGGTCGCTCGCACAGTGGACGCTTGATATGGCCGCTCTGTGGGTGTTCCTGTCCGCGTTCGAGATTCGCCTCGACCCGATGGTGCTGGTCGTCGTGTTCGGCGCAGCCAACATTGCTGCGGCAGTTCCCGTCACCCCTGGAGGGCTCGGCGTGATCGAAGGGGTGTACATCGCGTCGCTGGTGCAGTTGGGGTTCACCTTCCAAGCGGCGACGGTCGGAATCGCCCCCTCCGACTCGCCCACTACGTCTTCCCGGTCATTGCCGGCGGTGCGACCTATGTGACGTTGCGTGCTGGTCCCTGGAAAATCGCACCCACCGATCAGCCCGCAGCCGTAGAGCATGCGACCAGCTCAGACAATGGTCCGGGTGCCGGAGGTGGCGACCACGGTGGGCCGCTCGAGCGATACACCGGGATCGAACCTCGCCCGAACGCCGAACTGTCGCCGAGGTGTACGCATGGAACATGAAGTCACCTTGATCGCGATGAGTTCGCGTGTGGGCGGAGACTGGCGCTTGCACGCCCCGCCGCCGCCGGCGCCCCGATCCTCCGGGACCTCTTGCGTCAGCGCAGCCGCTCGATCCGGACGCGTTCGGTGCGCTTCGCCCTCGGTGGCGGACTCCACTCCCGCCGGCGGCGAACACCCGGTCGTGCAATCGGGTCCACCGGAGCGGGTGGGCGTGGCGGCGACACCGCTGCGAGGGGCACACGCCGGCGCCGCGGCGGAAGTCGAGGACCTCGCCCTCGCGCTGGTGCTGGCCGGCCTCCTCGGGCAGGGGCAGCGGCGGCGGGGGCGCGAGTCGCGGCCCGCTCGCTCGCCCGGCCGGTGGCGGACCTGCGGGACGCGGCGCCGGCCATCGGCGGGGGCGGCGCCGCCTTCCGCGCCGGCGTCCCCGCCACCGGTGGAGCAGCCTCGGAGCCGGTCTTCGGCGCGATGCGCCGCATGGCTAATGATGTGCGGGCCACCCAGGATAGTTCGAGGCCGCGCGGGCGCGCACCGCGGCGGCGCTCGCCACGGTGGCCACGGGAGTCGAACGCCGGGGCAGCCGGTCGGGTCCCGGTGGCGGAACCGCGGGCGCGCGGAACTCCTCGGGCGTCCGCTCCCGGAGGGAGAGCAAATCGTTGCGGCCTGGCCGGGGCGAGGCCGCGCGGGAGGCGCTGGCTGCCCCGCGGCGGGGGTAGGGCACTGGGGCCGAGGCGGAATTCGAGTTCGCCGGCCGCCGCCTCACCCTCCAGGTGGCCCGGCTCGCCCGCGCACCCGGCGGCCTCGTGCTCGCCTTCAACGACGAGCCACCCAGGCCTCCCGCGCCGCCGCGTGCTCGCCTGGGGGGAGGTGGCACGGCAGGTGGCGCACGAGATCAAGAACCCGCTCACGCCCCTGCGCCTCGGGGTGCAGCACCTGCAGCGGGCGTGGCGCCGGGGACCCGAGGCCTTCGGGCGGGTGCTCCAGGAGACGGGGGCGGATCCTGGGCGAGATCGACCGGTTGGACACGATCGCCCGGATCTTCAGCCGTTTTGGCGCCCCACCCGAGGCCGCCCGGCCGCAGCCGTGGACATCACGGGGGCGGCGGTGGAGGGGCGCAGCTTGACGCGCGGCCGAGGACGGGGCCCGCGTGCGCCTCGTCGCGGACGGAACGGTGGCCCCGGGAGCGCGGTGCTATGAAGTGAAGGAAGTGCTGGTGAACCTGCTGGAGAACGCGCGCAACGCCGCGGCCCCGGGGTTTGGTAGCGGTGGGCCCGAGTGAACTCAGCGTCCGGGACGACGGCGGGGATTCCCTCGCCGTCGTCCCGGACGCTGAGTTCACTCGGGCCCACCGCTATTACGATCTCCCGGGCCGCGGCGTTGCGCGCGTTCTCCAGCAGGTTCACCAGCACTTCCTTCACTTCATCGCGCCGCGCCTCCCGGGCCACCGTTCCGTCCGCGACGAGGCGCACGCGGGCCCCGTCCTCGGCCAGCGCGTAGAGCTGGACCACCTCCGCCGCCGCCCCCGTGATGTCCACCGGCTCCAGTGGCCCGGCGGCCTCGGGTGGGGCGCCGAAACGGCTGAAGATCCGGGCGATGGTGTCCAACCGGTCGATCTCGCCCAGGATCCGCCCCCCGGTCTCCTGGAGCACCGGCCCGAAGGCCTCGGGTCCCCGGCGCCACGCCCGCTGCAGGTGCTGCACCCCGAGGCGCAGGGGCGTGAGCGGGTTCTTGATCTCGTGCGCCACCTGCCGTGCCATCTCCCCCCAGGCGAGCACGCGGGCGGCGCGGGAGGCCTGGGTCACGTCGTTGAAGGCGAGCACGAGGCCGCCGGGTGCGCGGGCGAGCCGGGCAGCCTGGAGGGTGAGGCGGCGGCCGGCGAACTCGAATTCCGCCTCGCCCCCGTGCCCTACCCCCGCCGCGGCAGCCAGCGCCTCCCGCGCGGCCTCCCACTCGCCCGCCAGGCCGGCGACGAACTGCTCTCCCTCCGGGAGCGGACGCCCGAGGAGCTCGCGCGCCCGCGGATTCGCCAGCAGGACCCGACCGTCCGCGTCGAGCGCCACGACTCCCGTGGCCACCGTGGCGAGCACCGCCGCGGTGCGCGCCCGCGCGGCCTCGAGCTCTGCCTGGGTGGCCCGCACATCGTCCGCCATGCGGCGCATCGCGCCGAAGACCGGCTCGAGCTCCACCGGTGGCGGGGACGCCGGCGCGGAAGGCAGCGCGCCCCCGCCGATCGCCAGCGCCGCGTCCCGCAGGTCCGCCACCGGCCGGGCGAGCGAGCGGGCCGCGACTCGCGCCCCCGCCGCCGCTGCCCCTGCCCCGAGGAGGCCGGCCAGCACCAGCGCGAGGGCGAGGTCCTCGAGTTCCGCCGCGGCGCCGGCGTCGTCCCCTCGCAGCGGTGTCGCCACCACGCCCACCCCGCTCGGTGGACCCGATTGCACGACCCGGTACCCGATGCGCGTGGCCGGGTGTTCGCCGCCGGCGGGACGCACCAGGTCGAGTCCGCCACCGAGGGCGAGCGCACCGAACGCGTCCGGATCGAGCAGGGGCTGCATGACGCCGAGGTCCCGGAGGATCGGGGCGCCGGCGGCGAGCAGGGCGCCGCCGCTGTAGAGCGCCAGCTCTCCGCCCACACGCGAACTCAGCAGGGCGAGTCCCGGCGCGAGCCCGGCGTCCTGCCCGCGCAACAGCGCAGCGGACGGGGCCGCGGCCTCGCGGAGGACCCGCAGGATCTCCCGGTCCCGCGCGCGGGCGCTCTCGGCCCGGAGCCGGGCCAGGCCCCAGGCGGTGAAGACCGCCGCCGGCACCAGGCAGAAGAGGGTGAGGGTGACCGCGATGCGCAGCCGGTAGGACCGACGCACCCGAGCCCAGTCGGGGAGCCGGAGCCCGCCGTCCGCGGCCAGGCCGCCCAGCCACCAGAGCAGCGCCACGAGACCGGCGTCCATCACGATCATCAGGGCCAGTCGAACCGCCACCGCCCCGGCGTTCCGGAGACTCACTGCCGCTTGCACGGTGCGCGTCCCCTCGGGCAGCGCCACGTCGCGCTCGGCACGCATCGTCCATCCCTGCCGCAGCCACGCGAGCGGAGCGGCTGCCGGGGCCGGCCCGGGGCGTGGCGGACCCAGCGCGAGACGGTAGGGAAGCGGGGCCGGCGGCGGGATGAGGAGCCCTCCCAGCCGGGTGCGCGGGATGAGCCCCGTACGCGGGCCGAGGGCCACGACCAGGATCCGGCCGCTGGCGAGCCGGATGCCGCCGACGTCCACGACGCCCGGCGAGCGGACCAGCCGCGCCACCACGGGAGGCCCCTCGGCCACCGACGCCGCGAAGGCCACCGCAAGGTCGGTCGGCAGGTCGAGGGAGTCGAGGGCGAGCGTCACCCACTCGGTGCCGTCGGGCTGGTGCAACGCGAGGTGCGCCGGATGGCCCGAGTCGGCGAGCGCCACCGCCTGCCAGCGGACGAAGAGCTCGGTGGCGGTGCCCGGTTCGGGCGGCCGCGCCATCGCCCGCAGCGCCGGCCCGAGCGCGAGGGCCGGCCTCGCCTCCCGGCCCACGCCCAGGCCCTCCACGTCCGCCGCCGCGAGGGAGAGCCGAGCCTCCTGCAGCGCCGACCGGGTCAGGGCCCCAGCCCCGGCGCTCGCGACCACGGCCGCGGCGAGTACCCGGGCGAATCGATGCGACGGAAGGGCGAGCGCCACCAGCGCCGCCAACCAGGCGAGGAGCGCAACGGGAGGGACGGCCACGTCCGGCCTCCAGCCGGTCACCGCGAACCAGAGCGCGAGCGCCCCCAGGAGCGCCGCCAGCGCCGGCCAGCTGGTCGGTCCCGCCTCGCTGGAGGGCCGCACGAGCTCCGCGCCGAGCAGCAGGGCCGCCGTGGCGGGAAACGCGAGGGCGAGGTGCCAGGCCAGCCAGGGCCCGCCGCCGGCAATCGCCCCCGGCGCGGGAATCCCACCCTGCACCAGCGCCAGCGCCGCGGGCGCGGCGAGGAGCACCAGGCCTCCCACCGCCACGCGTCGCGACGGCCTTCGCCGGGCGACCATGGCCGCCAGCATCACCAGCGCGGCACCGGCAGCCAATGCCGCCGGAAGGGCGCCTTCCACCCCGCGCCCCTCCGCCACCCGGTAGATCAGCCAGGGCGCGAGCGCCGCGAGCGCGACCCGGCCAGGCGGCGGCGCGGTCGCCAGCGCGAGCAGGAGGATGGCAGCGCCGATCGCGATCCCCGTGGCGCGCGACCGGGAAACGGCGTCCGCCAGCGCGACGTCCTGCTCCGGAGGCACGAGGCGGACGCTGAACAGGACGCGGCGGCCAGTCGCTGACGCCGGATCCTCGTAGTCGTAGTCGAAGACGTCGGGATCGTCGGGTGCCGTGCCCGGCGCGTAGATGCCGAGCCCCACGCCGGTCCGGCGCCGGAATCGCTCCGCGATGCTCCGCTCCTGCCCCGGAGCGGCGGGATGCGCCCAGACCAGAGCCGTGGCCACCGCCACCCGCCCGTCAGCGGCGCGGCGGCGGGACTCCAGCAGCAGGTAGTAGCCGTCCACCCGGGAAGAGAGACCGGGCCCGTCCGGCTCGGGAATCCGGTGGTGGCTCCCGGCCCACGCCCACGGCACGCCGGTGGGCTCGAGCAGGACCACGCCCATTTCGGTCTCGCCGGCGGGGAGGAGCCCGCCAAGGGCCGCGAAGGCCTCCGCCCGCGCGCCGGGGCGGAGCCTGCGCGCCCGTTCGCTCACCGCCTCCACCCGGTCGAAGGCGGCGTCGAGATCCCCGGCGAGGCGACGGGACGCGGCGGTAATGCGACGTTCCCGCTCCTCGGGCCAGTGGCCGCCGATCCGGTCGAGCCGCACCTGGAGGGCGGGCACCGCGGCACCGGCCGCCAGCAGGCCCACGAGGAGCGCGCGAGAGGCCCAGCCCTGCCGCGGCAGGAGCAGGAGTGCGCCCCCGAGGGCGGCCAGCGCGGTGGCCACCGCCCAGGGCGGCGCGGGTGCGGCCAGCCACTCGCCCCCGGCGAGCAGGACGAGCAAGGTCCCGGCGGGCCACCAGCGGTTGAATCGGCTCACATCCCTCCCCGGCTGCGGCTCGGCTCCGGCACGCCCTCCCAACAAGATACGCGGCCACGGTTACGGGAGCGGGCGGCGGCTGTAAGTTTCAGGGATGACCCGACCCTGGCGGCTCAAGGAACTGACCCCGGTGGAGACCGCGCAGCGGCTCGCGCACCGGCCGGCGATGATCGTGCCGGTCGGCAGCACCGAGCCGCACGGGCCTTCCCTGCCCTTCGGCTGCGACACGCTGATCGTGGAGCGACTGGCGGACGACCTCTCCGCCCGCTTCGGCATCCTCCGCGCTCCCACGATCGACTACGGCGTCGCCTCGGGCCGCGGACCGGGACCGGGCGGGGCGGCGCTCCGCCGGAAGACGCTGCACCGCGTGATGAACGAGCTGGTGCAGGCCTGGGAGGCCTCGGGGGTGCGCGAGTTCGTGGTGCTCACCGCGGAGGCCAACGAGGCCCACCAGGAGGCGCTGGCCGCGATCGTGGTGCAGTCCGCCCGGCTGGTCACGGTGGACGTCTTCGCGATGGCCTTCGGTGATCTGCTCGCCACCACGGAGACCCGCCCGCACGCAGGGGAGCTCGACACCTCGCTGATGCTCCACCTCGCGCCCGACCTCGTCCGGCCCAGTGCCGGTGGGCTTCCGCCGGATGCCTCCGCGGAGAAGGGCGCCCGGCTGTACGACTACATCCTGGAGCAGGTCGCCAGGCACTGCCTGGCCCCGGAGGAGACATGCGCCGAGCCCTCGGCCTGACCTTCGCCCTCCTCTCGCCCGGCGCGCTCGCTGCCCAGGGCTCCGACGCGGCCACCTTCCTCCTCCGCCACGGGCGCGACGAGATCGGCCGCGAGCATTACCGTGTCCTCGAGGGCCGCGGCCGCGGCCAGCCCGGCTCCACCCTCGCCGTCACCGCTGAGTACCCGGCGCGGCGTCCCGAGCTTTCGGTGACGGCCCTGGTCAGCCGCACGCCGGAGGGAGCCCTCACCGCCTTCCAGCTCGAGCGGGCGGCGCGCCGGGATACCACCCGGATCCTGGGCGAGGTGGCGGGAGGCCGGCTCACCCTCCGGATCGTCCGCGGCACCACGGAGGCCGCGCGGCAGCTTCCCGCCGGGGGTTGCCTGATCATCCTGGCCGACAGCGTCCATTCGCTGCTGGCCCAAGTGGGCCCGTTGGCCACCGCGGAGGGCCGGAAGCTCACCGGCCTCTACCCGGAGACCGGCCGGCGGATCTCGTTCACCGCGACCCTCGCCCAGCCCGGCGCATCCGGAAGCCGGGTGGTGGAGGTCACCGGCGACGTCGTCGGCCGGGCGACCTTCGACCCTGCCGGCCGCCTGCTCCGGGTCTCGGTCCCCGCCAGCGAGGTGACGGCCGTCCGAGCGGAATTCTGACCCGGGGGCCCCCGTTGTCCCAACCTGAAACCTCCTGTCGTCGCCCCCCGTAAGAGGGGCAGTCCGAGTCATCTCCATCGAAGAGGATACCGATGCGCCGCTGGTTTCCCGCGACCTGCCTCCTGGTCCTCATCGCCGCTCCGGCGCGAGCGCAGGTGCGCGACTCGGTGCCTGGCCGCCGCCCGCCGACGTCCACGCTCACGCTGGCCGAGGCCCTCAATCAGGGCCGGGCGCGGAGCCCCGACTATCTCGCGGTACTCAACGACGCCGGTCCGGCGCGCTGGGCGGTGCGTAACGCGTACGGGTCCTTCCTGCCGAGCGCCGACGTGTCGGGCAGCCTGGGCTATACCGGCGAGGGTTCGTCCACCTTCGGCGGCTCGAACTTCACGCAGACCTCGCCCTCGCTGGGCTCGAGCTACTCGATCGGGCTCGGCTGGCAGTTCGGGGCAGAGCCGACCGAGCCCATCATCGCGACGCCCATCTCCGACATCACGGTGCGCACGTCGGCGAAATCGACGTTGATCATGCCGGGCCGGATGATGAGATCGGCGATGCCCTGCACCGCGCCCAGCAATACATCGTTGGCGGCACGGAAAGCGTCCAGCAGACTGGTGGACCGGCCCAGCACCGACAACAGTTTTTCGTTGGGCACCGTGATCAAGGAGTCCACCCGATCCTTGAGTTGCCGGATGCCCTCGTCGGCGATTTCACGCCGCTTGCT
>CAVQWA010000032.1:0-11069 GCA_963717315.1 uncultured Gemmatimonadales bacterium | reverse complement strand
GGTGGCGTCGGTCCCGACGGTCGGAGGCGGGGCGCTCCGCAGGAGGAGGATGGCTCGTGCGACTCCTGCCGTGTCGCCGTGCGCCACGCGCCAGAGCGCCACCCCGCACAGGTCGAGGTAATAGTCGGCGTCACCCGGCGGCATCCGTGCAGGCGGACGATCGACCGTCGCTGCCTGCGCGCGCGCCACGGCGCCGGCGGCCGTCGTGTCGGCACCCCAGGTGAGCGCCTCGACCACCTCGGCCAGCCGGTCCCGCGCACGGAGCGACGTGGCGGCGGTGCGCTCCCGCGTGATCATCACCGCTTCCCGCGGCCGGCCGCGGTTGAGCGCCAGCTCCCGCCGCTTCGTGAACGCCCACCTCGTGTCTCCGGCCAGGCCGCTCTGGGACCAGAGCGCCGCCGCCGCGTGCAGGGCGTCGTCGAGTGCCACCCCGTCGAGCTGGGAGACATTCACCATCCGTTCCAGGGCGGTCGGGCCCATCGAGTCGATCCGGGCGCGCAGCCGCTTCAGCGCCGCCCGGTCGTCGAGGGCCACCGCGACGCGCCAGCGGTAGTATCCGGCGAGTTCGCCGTTGGAGTCGAGCGCCGCGTAGCGTGCCCCCAGCGCCCGCACGCTGGCGGTATCCCCGGCGCTCGCGGCCAGGTCGATCAGGTGGCCGAGCGCGGGGATGAACGCCTCGTCGAGGTCGAACGCCCGGCGGTAGGCGGCACCGGCCCGGTCGAGGACGCCGGGCATCGCGAGCCAGGGCCCGTAGTGGAAGAGCATCTCCCCCAGGTAGTACCAGCGGTCGGGCCGGTCGGGCGCCTCGGCGACTGCGGCCTCCCACGCGGAGATGCGCTCCGCCCGGCTCGAGGGCACGGGCCAGGCGGGGCCGGCTGCCGCGCGGAGGAAGGCGCGGTCGGCGGCGTCGTACCGTGGCGCGAGCCGCAGCGCCTCGGTGATGGCATGGGTGGCGGGCGAGTCGGGGAGGAACTGCGCCACGCCGGCCAGTGCGAGCGCGGCCTGGGGCTCGCCCGGACGGAGTCGCAGGACGGCGGCGTAGAAGTCCGCGGCCGCGGTGAACCGGCCGGCGGAGACGGCGCGGTCGCCGGCGAGGAACGCACGGAGGGCGGGGAGGGGGAGCTCGGCCAGCTCGGCCTGCCGCGTGGGACTGCCCGGCATCCCCGCGGCGAGCAGCGCCGCGGCAAGCCGGTCGAGCAGGGCCGGGGTGCTGTCCGCGCTCCCCGAGATTTCGGGTACCCTGGCGAGGTTCGAGCCGTCGAGGCGCTGGATCGAGGCGGAGAGGACGAGGCGCCCGGCGGTCAGCCACACCTGGCCGAGGACGAGGGTGCTGGCGCCGGCGGCCCGTGCGATCGCGACCGCGCGGGCATCACTCAGCTCGGCGTCGTCCGCGATCCCGAGGCGGATCCGCGCCGCCCGCAGGTTGGCCGCCGCGACCGCGCGCGGCCCGCCGCCGCCGGGAAACCGCAACGCCAGCTGGTCTGCCAGTTCCTCGCCCAGACGGGCGAGTGTCGGATTGTTGGTGCCGGGCCGGAGCGGAAGGACGGCGATCGCCTCCGGGTCCGCGGCCGGTGCCCGGCCGCCGGCAGGCCGGAGCTGGAGGGCCGCCACGATTGCCCCGCCCAACACGACCAGGGCCGCGATCGTCAGGATCGCGCCGCGGCGGCGACCCCACGCCCACCACGGTGCGACGCGCTGGACCTCGCCGGTGGTGGCCCCGGCCGCCGTGGGCGCCGTGAACTCGCGCGAGAGCCGCTCGGGCTCGAGCGCCTGGGCGAACTCCGCCGCGCTGGCGAACCGATCGGCCGGGAGTTTCGCGAGGGCGCGAAGCACGGCCGCTTCCACCGCGACCGGGACGGTGTCGCGGACGGTGCGGAGGCCCGGCACGCGCTCGAGCGAGTGGCGCGCGAGGATGGACCGGGGCGTGGGTCCGCTGAACGGCGGCTCGCCCACCAGCATCTCGTAGAGCACGCATCCGAGGCTGTAGACGTCGGCCCGGCCGTCGAGCCGGGCGGCCCCGGTGCTCTGCTCCGGGCTCATGTAGGACGGCGTGCCGATGACGATCCCGGTCGAGGTGAGGCGCTGGCCGCCGGTCTCCTCCATCGCCTGCGCGATGCCGAAGTCGGCGACGAATGCCCCTTCCGGCGAGAGGAGGATGTTGCCGGGCTTGATGTCGCGGTGGATGACGCCCTGCTGGTGGGCGTGGTGCAGTGCGGCCGCCACCTGCCGGGTGATCCGCAGGGCGTCCTCGATCCCCAGCTGTCCCTCCCGCAACAGTCGCTGGGCCAGCGACTCGCCCTCGATGAACGGCATCACATAGTAGAGGAGACCCTCGTGCTCGCCCGAGTCGTGGAGCGGGAGCACGTTCGGATGGCTCAGGTTCGCGGCGACCCGGATCTCGCGCAGGAACCGCTCCCCCCCGAGTGCGGCGGCGAGCTCCGGCTTGAGGACCTTCACCGCCACCACCCGGCCGTGCCGCAGGTCCCGAGCGCGGAAGACCGTCGCCATTCCGCCGTGCCCGATCTCGCCCTCGATCTCGTAGCGACCGGCGAGCGCCGCGGCGAGCCGCGATCGCAGGTCAGCCATTGGGCCACCCCTCCCGCCCGAAGAGGGGTGCGCACGCCTCCTCGGGGCGGTCGAGTTCGGCCGCCAGCAATGCGATCCCTGCGAGGCCCTTGAACAGGCCAAGGGGGAGGAGCCCGCCGCGCCCGGCTGCCTCCGCCGCGGCGCGGTGGGCGAGGACCCGCGCCCGCGCGGCCCAGGCCGCGTTGCCGGAGTACCGGTAGAGCTCGAGCAGGGCGAAGCCCCGACCGGCGAGCCCGCAGCAGAGGTTCGGGTTCCGGCTCGTGGCGTCCCACGCCGTCCACCCGCTCGCCTCCGCCAGGGCCGGGTAGGCCGCGTCCCGGGTGCGCTCGGCGGCGAGAATCCACAGGTGCACGAGGCCCGCCGGCCCTCGACACCACCCCGCCGCCTCATGGGGCTCGATGTCGGCAGGGCGGTCTGCTCCGCCCGGCGGGCCCCACCGGGCGCCCCGCCCCGCGCGTTCGGCGCGCGCCGCGAGTGCCTCGAGCCGGCGGCCGAGCTGGGGCGGCGCCGGTCGCCCGATGGCGGCGGACCAGCGCAGCAGGGCGTAGAGCACGCCGGCTTCGCCGTGCGCGATGCCGGGGGTCACGGGATCGGGGGAGCGGGCGGCGAGGGGCCCTGCGACCTCCTCGCCCAGCGCCGCGAGGGCAGAGTCCGGGGCGGTGACGCCGGCCTCGGCCAGCAGCGCCGCGCCGAGGAGCGTGCCGGCCGATCCGAGGGTGAGGTCGTGCCCGACCCACGGTTGCCGGGACCCGGCGATGAACCTCCCGGCGGCCGCGGTCGCAGACCGCTCGTCTCCTTGCGCCCGGGCGATCAGCGCACGCACCAGGTCCGCGCCGGGCCGAGCGTGGTAGGGCGAGACCGGCCCCACCTCCTCGGCGAGGAGGTCGGAACCCGGCGCCTCGAAGGCCAGCGGATCGGGTGCCTCCGCGCGCGCGAGCCACGCGTCAGCCCGCGCGAGCAGGTCCGCGTCATCGCGAAGACAGGCCAGCCGATAAAGGGCCCACGCGATGCCCGCGCGGCCGTGCGTCACCGACGCCCGCGGCGGCGGCGGGCCTTCGCGGAAAGCCGCGCCGTCGAGCCTCGTGGCGTCGAGAAACCGGTTGACGACCCGCGCGAGCTCGGCTGCCGCCACAGGCGGCCGGGATCGCCTCGGCGGTCGGACGGCACGGAGCGCGCGGGACAGGGCAGCCATTGAGGGGTGCCGGTCCCCGGGCTCGGGCGCGAGAGCGCGACGCAGGACCCCCTCGAGGTCCCGCCACCCCCCGGCGCCCACGGCGGTGAATGGCCGCGCGCCGCCGCCGGCGAGCACGCGGAGTGCCGCCTCCCGCTCCGGGGGGAGGTCGAGCGGTGGCTGCCCGGTCACGAGTGCATACAGCATCGCGGCCACGTCGTGCTGCTCGGTGGCGGGGGTGGGCGCCGGGAGGCTCCTGCCCCGCGCCAGGGACGAGGCGCGCTCTGGGGCGAGGATCGATCCGGCGAACCCGGCGCCCGGCCGGCCGGCAAGGCGCGCCGGGGGAATGGCTCGCGCGAGCCCGAAGTCGAGGATGGCGATCCGGTCGGCCTGCTCCACGAGGAGATTCGCGGCGTGCACGTCACCGTGCAGCACCCCGCGACGGTGCAGGGCCGCGTAGGCGGCCGCGACCCGCGCGGCGAGTGCCGCGAGCTCGGCAAGGTCGCCGGCGTCCCGGTGGCCGGCGAAGGCGGTGTCGAGCGTGGCGCCGTGACGCCATTCCATCGCGATCCAGGGCTGGCGGCCGGTCCGCCCGGCGGCGACGAACGCAGGCGCACCGGCTCCTCCCAGGCGACGGAGCGCCGAGGCCTCGCGCGCGAGGGCGGCGGCCACCCCCGGGCCCGAGCCCGGCCGGGCGAGCTTGAGCGCCACCTCCCCCTCGAGCCCCGAGGCCAGGTAAACCTCGGTGTCCTCGAGCGCCTGCACGCACCGGCGGATGGCGAATCGCCCGATCCGGTTCCCCGGTTCCCGGGTGGGGAGAATCGGGGCGGCATCGGGCGAGTCGGCTGGCACCAGCACCCGCGCGTTGAAGCAGTCCCGGAGCAGGGGGAACGAGTCGGCCAGCACGAGCGCGGGTTCGAGGCCGCGCCGGCCGGCGTAGCCGAGCACCGCGTCCGCCACCCGCCGCGCGCGACGGAATTCCTCGAGCAACGCCGCGCCGTCGCCGGTGACAAGGCGGCTCGGCGCGCGTCCGTGGGGGCGGGTCACCGCGAACATCCCGTCCGACGCTCCCAGGCGCGCGCGCACCGCGGTGGGGAGCCGTTCCACCGGCGCGATCACCACGTCCACCGGGAGGACCAGGGGATCAGTGATCGGCACCGGGGGCCGTCGCCAGGGGACTCGTGAACCAGGAGGGCGGGGTCCAGGCGGAGATGTCGACGCCATCGAGCCGGAGACGGTCCAGCGCGAAGCGGACCGGATCCACGCCCGGCACGCCCGCCAGCCCATTGACCAGTGCGGCCCCGAGACGCGCCGTTACCCAGGACCGCCAGCTCTCGCGCCGCGCAACGCCCGCCAGACCTGCTCCCGGCGCGGCGTCCATCCCCCAGGAGAGCAGGCCGTCCCCGGTCCCTGCCGATGCGGTGAAGGGGACGCCCTGGGCGGGGAGGCCGCCGATTCCGGCCTGGAGCCGCTCCGCCGCCACGTGCATCCCCTCCGCCGTCGCGAAATAGGCCACCAGCTTGTCCGGCCGGAGGAGGCCTTCGAGTCGGCGGCCGGCCTTGACCTCCAGCGGCGCGGCGCGACCCTCAAGTGACAGCGCCGCAGCGAGGGCGACCGGCAGGCGCTCGGGCGAAGGGCTCAGGTAGAGCTTGGGCGTTGCCCCTCCCGGGTCGGGCGCGCGCCGGGATGGGCCGCGCCAGACCAGCCACGCCCCCGTGGCATCGGTGGGCGGGGAGGGAGGGTGGAGGAATCGCAGCACGGCCCCTTCGTCCGGGAGGCGGCGACGCCACCGGGGCGTCGCCGGCAGCGTGTGGTGGCGATAGAGCCGCCGGGCGGCAGCGCTGGCGTCCCGGTCGCCGGCGGCTGCCGTCGTCGCCAGGGCAGCGAGAGCGAGCGCGGAGAGCGCATTCCTCGCCGGTGGTGGCGGGAGATCGGGGAGCAGCCAGCCGTGCAGCGCCGGCCCGGTCTCGAAGGCGCCACCCCGCTCCGCTTCGAGGAGGCCGTCGAGGAGGAGCCGGACCACGGCGGCGCGCACCGGGTCGCCTCCGGCAGCCGCCAACCGGCCCGGCCGCGCGAGTGAATCGAGCAGCCGCGCCGCGTCCCGGTCGAGGACGTGGGTGTTCGCGAGGCCCGCGCGGTCGCGGGCGAGCGCAAAGGCCCGGGTGTCGGTGGCGGCCGCACCGAACCGGGCCCGCTCATCGTCGGGAAGTTCCGAGAGGAGATGCAGCTCGAACCGGGCGGCCGCCCGGAGGCGGATCCGGTCGAGGGCAGGTGGTCCGGACACCGGGAGCACCCGCCGGACCACCGTCAGAGGGCGGCGAGCAGCTGCGCCTGCAGGGTGGCGAGGTCCCCGTCGTCCGCGAGCCGTGCCGACTTCGACGTCTTGTTCGTGCACTTGGTGCAGTTGGTGCACTCGGTCGCCTCGTACCCGAGCGGCCCGGACGGGTCCGGCGCGAGGGCGAACATCAGGTCACGGCTGGCGAAACTCGGCATGGTGCGGCCTCCCTGGCCTGGGCGGTGGGTTGCCCGCGTGGCGCGCGCCGCTCGCGGGCCCAACGGATATACCGGCCGATCCGAGGGGCGTCAAGCAAGCCCTTGCAGTCCCGTCGCGGAAGCCGTAATTCGCGAGTCGCCATGCCCACGAGACCCGCCATCGCGATTCACGCCCTCCAGTTCCAGGCGAGGGGGGGGCGCGGCATTCGGCTCAGGGATCCGGCCACCGGGAGATTCCTGGACGAGTCACCGGAATGGCAGGCGCCCGGTCGAGGCGTCCCGGCGGCATTCGTGCGAGGGAGCCACCCCCGGGTGGCGGTGACCTTCTCCGGGCCTCCGGGCGTCACCGTCGCGGCCCGGGTGCACGCGCGGGGTCGGGGAGGTCCCGGGATCCTGACCCGCCGGCTCCGGCTGCAGTTCGACTCGGCCGGCCGATCGGGCCCGCACGGCTTCCGGCTGGGACATCCGCTGCCGGGAAGGGCCGGCGTCCGGACGGTCTGCTGGACGTGGACCGCCTCGATTCGTGGTCGCGCCCGCCCGCTCGGGCGGACGACCCACGAACTCCTGCTGGCGTGGCGCCAGCCTCCGGCGCGACTCGCGTGGGCGACGGCGGCGGAACGCGCGGGCCGGTCGAAGGAGCCCTGGGCCTACCTCCCGGTGATGCGGTGGACCTGTGCCTGGGTGGGCCACGCCCGGGATGCGAAGTCGGTCTGCGACGCCATCCTCGCCCGCTTGCCGGACGCCGGCCTCCGGTACGGCGTCGGGGCCTGGTCGGTGGGACAGATGCTGGCCAAGGGGGGCGGCTATTGCGGAGGGTGGTACCGCATGTTCCAGGCGATGGCCGCCGCCCAGGGGGTGGTGGTGGAACGCCGGTCCTACCTCGTGGACTGGCGGGAGGAACCGGGGCACGAGGCGCGGTGGTGCGCCCTGGTGGTCCGTCGCCCGGGCATCGGCCGGAAGAACCCCGAGGAGGCGCCGAGCACGTTTCACGACGCCGATCGGGCGCCGGTGTCGCAGGCCCCCCTCCGGGTCGGGAGCGAGCGGCGCTACCGCTTCTGGGGGCACCCCGGTCACGCGGCGGACGGCCACTGCATCAACTTCCTCCGCTTTCGCGGGCGCTGGTTCCTCTATGACGCGTGCTTCAACCGGCGCCCCGTGCCGCTCGCCCGGTTCACCCTCCCGCGTCCCGACGCCGCGCGCGCCGTGAGCGTGGCCCGCCTGGGCACGTTCAAGCAGGCCTACCTGGATGCGGCCGTCCGCTGGATGCTGGGATCGCTGGTCCACGACGGCCGGGTGCTGGCGACGGTGCACCCGGGGCCGCGAGCGCGCCACTCGACGACGGTGAACGGGCTGTCGGTGCGCACCGCGCTCATTCCGGCCACGGGCCGGGCCCTCACGTTCTACTGGACGACCTGAGGGGCACGGGTGGGCGCCGCGCATCGCTGCATCCGCCACGTCCTCACCGGGACGCCGCATCACTGGCAGCACGTGCTCGGCGCGATGCAGGTGGTGACCGGGACCCGCACCGCCGAGTCGGCGGCGGTGCTCCGCGAGGTCGCGCGTTTCGAGGGACGGCTCGCGCTCCACCCCGCGCAGGGACTGCCGCACGCGCTGCCGCCGGAGGACCTGTTGCGCGGGCTCGCCGTGCAGGCCCTGGGGCGCTGGGACCGGTCGAGGCACCGGGACGTCATCGAGCTCGTCCTGGCGCGCGCGGAGGCTGGCCCGCTGGCGGCGATGGCCCGGGCTGCGCTCGGCTAGCGGCCCCCGGGACGCCGTCCGCCCCCGCCCCGGCGCCGGCCGGTGCCGCTCCCGCGCGCGGGGGCGGCGGATGTGCCCCGGTTCCGCTCCTCTCCCGCGGCCCGGCCCGCCTCCGCGGCGGCGCGACGAGCCGCGTTGGCCTTCGCCCGGGTGCGCTCCTCCGCCTTCCTCGCCCGGATCTCCGCGATCCGCTGCTCCAGCGGCACCTCGAGCTGGCCGGCCGGCTTCGCCGCGTAATCGAAGTCGGGGAGGGTGACGCGCGGCAGCCGCTTCCCGACCGCCCGCTCGATGGCGCGGAGCGCCGGCTCCTCCTCCGGGGCCACGAAGGTGAACGCCTCGCCGGTGAGTTCCGCGCGCGCCGTGCGGCCCACGCGGTGGATGTAGTCCTCCGGCACGAGCGGCACGTCGAAGTTCACCACGTGGCCCAGCGCCTCGACGTCGATGCCTCGCGAGGCGATGTCGGTGGCCACGAGCACCCGGAACTTCCCGGCCTTGAAGCCCTGCAGTGCGTCCGTCCGCTGGGCCTGGGAGCGGTTGCCGTGGATCCGCTCGGCCTTGACACCCGCCTTCACCAGGAACGCCTGCAGCCGGTTGGCGCGATGCTTCGTTCGCGTGAACGCCAGCGCCTCCTCCATCTCGCCCCGCTCCAGCAGCGCCACCAGCAGCGCACCCTTGAGCTCCTGAGGCACCGGGTAGACCGCCTGCGTGATGCCGACGGCGGGCGCGGCCTGTCGCTGCAGGTTGATGGTGGCCGGGTCGTGCAGCATCTCCCGCGTGAGCGTCGCGATCGGCGGGGGCATCGTGGCGCTGAAGAAGAGGGTCTGGCGCTTCGCGGGGAGGTGCCGGAGCACGCGCCGGATGTCGGGGAGAAAGCCCATGTCGAGCATCCGGTCCGCCTCGTCGAGCACGAGGTACTCGAGGGCGCCGAGCTTCGCGTAGGGCGACTTGAAGTGGTCGAGCAGCCGGCCCGGTGTCGCGACGATCACGTCCACGCCGCTCCGGAAGGCGTGCTCCTGCGGGCCCATGCCCACGCCGCCATGGACCGCCGCTCCGGTGAGCGGCGTGTGGACCGTCACGTCGTTCAGCGCCTCGACGATCTGCGCCGCCAGTTCCCGCGTCGGCGTGAGCACCAGGGCGCGGGTGCGGCCCCGGGGGCGCTCGAGCAGCCGGTGCAGGATCGGCAGGAGGAAGGCGTAGGTCTTCCCGCTGCCGGTCATTGCGCAGGCGAGCACGTCGCGTCCGGCCAGCGCCGGCGGGATCGCGTCCGCCTGGATGGGCGTGGGGCGGGTGAAACCGAGTTCCTTGAGGGCCTTGACCAGGGAGGGGTCGAGCTTGAGCGTGCTGAACGGCACGGGAGGTCCGGGTTGGGTGAGGGGGAAAGATAGTCGGCTCGGCGGCTGGACTGGACCGCCGGACTGGACGGTCGGGGGAATCGGGGTCAGAATGCGGGATCCCCCGCCGGCCCCGAGGTCCCGATGCGATTCCTGCCGTCCCTCCCAGCCGTCCCGGTCGTCCTTGCCGTCCTGGCCAGCCCCGCCGCCGCCCAGGCCACCGCTGCCGAGGCCGCAGCGCTCGCCGGTCGGGTGCCGGCCTCCACGGTCCGGCTCCCGTCGGGCCGCCCCGGCCCCGGCTACTGGCAGCAGCGGGTGGACTACGCCATCGAGGCGACCCTCGACCCCGCCACCGACTCCCTCACCGGCCGCGCGCGGATCACCTACCACAATCGGGCCCCGGAGGCGCTGGGCGAACTCTGGCTCCACCTGGAGCAGAACATCTGCGCGCCGGGGAGCGTGGCGAACCTGCTCGACCAGCCCCCGCTCGTGTTCCTGAGCAGCAGCTTCGACTTCTCCTGCCAGGGATTCCCCGGCGGCCTGGTGCTCGGCCCGGTGCGGGTGGACGGCGCCGAGGCGGCCCACGAGGTGCACGGCACCACGATGCACGTGGCCCTCGCGCAGCCCATCCCGTCCGGCGGCACGGCGACGATCGACCTCGCCTGGCGCTTCAAGGTGCCTCCCTATGGCGCTGCGCGGATGGGACACGACGGGCCGCTGTACGAGATCGCACAGTGGTACCCCCGGCTCGCCGTGTACGACGACGTGAAGGGGTGGAACCACGAGCCCTACACCGGGGCCGGGGAGTTCTACCTGGAGTATGGCCGGTTCGACGTCGCGCTCACGCTGCCGGCGGGCTACGTGGTGGCGGCCACCGGCGTGCTGCAGAACCCCGCCGAGGTGCTGACGCCGGCCCAGCGCGAGCGCCTGGCCCGGGCCCGGACGAGCGAGGCGGCGGTCGCCATCATCGGGGCGGACGAGGCCGGCACTGGCGCGACGCGCCCGCGGCGGGGCGGCACCCTCACGTGGCGCTTCAGCGCCGACTCGGTGCGCGACTTCGCCTTCGCCGCCGCGCCCGACTTCCGGTGGGACGCGAGCGGGTATGACGGGATCCTGATTCACACCTATTACCGGCCGACCGCCACGCTGTGGCCGGAGGCCAACCGGATGGCGCGGGAGGCGGTCAAGCACTTCAGTGAGAACTGGCTCCGCTACCCCTACCCGCACGCATCGAGCGTCGAGGGACCGATCGAGGGGATGGAGTACCCGATGCTCACCTTCGACCCGGCGGGTCCGACGCGGGAGGATCTCCAGTGGGTCGTGGCCCACGAGCTCGGGCACCAGTGGGTGCCGATGATCGTCGGCAGCAACGAGCGGCTCTACCCGTGGATGGACGAGGGGTTCAATACCTTCATTGACCTGGACAACACGGCCAGCTACTTCGCTGGCACCGCCTACGGCGACACGATCGGGGTTCATCCGCTGCACCTCTACCGGGACCACGCCGTCCCCGGCCGGGAGCAGCCACTGATCACGCGGCCGGTCGAGAGCCGGGACCTCTTCTGGACCGGCTACCAGAAGCCCGCCCTGATGCTGCAGACGCTCCGGCACCACGTGCTCGGCCCCGGCCGCTTCGACCCGGCCTTCCGCGCCTACCTCGAGGCGTGGGCGTTCCGGCATCCCACGCCGGCGGATTTCTTCCGGATGATGCGCGACCGCTCCGGCGTCGA
>CAVQWA010000031.1:0-22479 GCA_963717315.1 uncultured Gemmatimonadales bacterium | reverse complement strand
GGTCGGGCGACCAGGTGGCGGTCTTCGACCTCGTCCTCGGGTCGGTGCTGCGCCAGGTCTCCTGGCCCGCCGGGGCCAACCCCGTCGCGGCGGCCTTCGCATCCGACACGGTGCTCTTCGTTGCCCTCGCCGGTCTCGACCGGGTCGGGCGGGTCTCGCTCGTCACCGGCGACACCGCGTCCATGGCCGTGGGAGTGGATCCGCGCGGCCTCGCCTTCACCCGGGGGCGGCTCTTCGTGGTCAACGCCAACACGGAGGCCTGCGCGGCCGCGGCTGACCGCTGCGCCCTCGGACCGAGCTGGATCACCGTCGTCGACCCGTCCGACTTTTCCCCGCTCGCCGAGCCGGATTCCATCGGGCTTCCCGGGTCGGTGAACGCATCGGCCGCCACCGTCGGGACCGACGGCCAGTTGTACGTGATCGCGGCGGGCGACCCCGACGATCCGGAGGGCCGGCTCCACATCGTGGACCCGGTGGAGGGGAAGGAACTGGCCAGCTTCGGTGGGCTGGGGAGCCGCCCCGGACCGGCCGCGCCGCTGGGGGACCGGATCCTCATCGCCTCCCGCGGCGAGGGACTGCTGGCGTTCGATACCCGGGCCCGCGAGTTCGTCCGCGGAGCGGGGAATGGGATCCCCGTGACCGGGGCCATCGGGGTCGCCGTCGACGAGGACGGGCGGGTCTGGGTGCCGCGCGAGGCGGGGTGCCCCGGCAGTCCCGGCGTCCTCAGCGTCCTCCGCCAGGACCTGACGGCGCTGCGGGAGCTTCCGCTGGGATCCTGCCCGAGCGGTGCTGCGCTGGCGCTCGTCCCGCGCGGGCCCTGAGGGCGCACCGCGCCCGATGCCGGCCGTCGTCACCTCCGCGATCATCCTCTCCACCCTCCGGTACGGCGAGACCTCGAGGATCGTGCGGCTCGCCACCCGGGAGCACGGTGTGGTGAGTGCCATCGCGAAGGGAGCACTCCGGCCGCGGAGCCGGTTCGGCGCCGCCCTGCAGCCGCTCTCGAGCGGCACCGCCCACCTCGTCATCCACGAACGGCGCGACCTTCACCTGCTCACCGGATTCGACCTGGGCCGGCTCCGCGTGGGACTCACCGGGGAGGTGGAGCGCTTCGCGGCCGCGAGCGCCCTGGCCGAGGTGATGCAGCGCTTCGGGCACCCGGAGCCTCATCCGGAAAGCGTGGACCTGCTCGAGGGCGGGCTCACCCTCCTGGAGGATGCGCCCGTGGACGCGCTCGAGCCGCTCGCGCTCCGGATGCTCTGGCGCCTCGTCTCGGTGCTCGGCTTCGCCCCGACGCTCGATCATTGCGCGCGTGACGGGACGCCGGTGGCGTCGGCCGGCCCCCTGCCATTCAGCGCCCAGGAGGGCGGGGCGCTCTGCGCCACCTGTGCCGCGGGTCACGCCGCAACCCGGCTTCCCGAGGATGCGCGGCAGGGGCTCGCCGACCTGCTCGACCCGCACGCGCCGCTTCCCGACTTCGACCGGCCGCACGCGGCCGCGCATCGCCGCCTCCTCGCGCGCTACGTGCAGTACCACCTGGCGGAAGGGGCGGAACTCCCCGCACTCCGGTTCTGGGAGCGGGCCCCGTGGGAGCGGCCGTGATCATCGGGACGGCGGGGCACGTGGACCACGGCAAGTCCGCGTTGGTGGAGGCGCTCACCGGACGTCCGATGGACCGGCTCGCCGAGGAGCGCCGCCGGGGGCTCACGATCGAGCTCAATTTCGCGCCGCTCGACCTGGGACCGGTCCGCGCCGGCGTGGTGGATGTGCCGGGTCACGAGGACCTGGTCCGCACGATGGCCGCCGGCGCCTCCGGGATGGACGTCGTGCTGCTCGTGGTCGCGGCCGATGAGGGAATCCGGCAGCAGACGCGCGAGCATCGCGCGGTGATCGAGGCGCTCCGGGTGCCGCACGGCGTCCCCGTGGTCACGCGGTCCGACCTGGCCGAGCCGGGGCAGGTCGCGTCCGTTGCGGAGGAGCTGGAGGCCTGGCTCGCCGATTCGCCGACCACGTTCGGGCCGCCGGTGGTGGTGAGTGCGCGCACCGGGGCGGGCCTCGAGGTGCTCCGCGAGCGTCTGGCGGGGATCGCGGCCGCCGACCTCGGGGCCCCCGACGCGGCGGCCGACCTGTTCCGGCTCAACGTGGACCGGGTCTTCACCACCCCCGGGGCGGGCACCGTCGTCACCGGGAGCGTCGTCAGCGGCACCGTGCGGGTCGGCGACCGGGTGGCGCTCACGCCCGGAGCCGCAGTCGCCCGGGTGCGCGGGATCGAGTCGTTCGGGAAGGCCGCGGACGCCGCGATGCGCGGCGATCGGGTCGGGCTGGCCCTCGCCATGCAGTCGGGCGGGGCCGAGCGTGGGCAGGTGCTGGTCGCGGCCGGCGGGCCGTGGCGGGCGACCCTCGCGCTCGACGTGGCGCTGGACCTTGATCCGGAGGTGGGCGAGCTGCCGCACGGCGTGCGGCTCCGCATCCTCGCCGGCACGACGGAACGGCTGGCGCGCGTGCGGCGGCGTGCCGACCGCCCCGGCAGCGTGCGCCTGGCGCTCGAGGCGCCGTGGGTGGCCCGGGGCGGCGACCGCTTCGTGCTCCGGAGTTACAGCCCGGTCCGGACGATCGGCGGGGGCGTGGTGCTCGATCCCTCGCCGCCCGCCCGGGCGCCCTGGGCGGCCGGGCTCGAGGAGCGGGATCCCGAGGTGCGGCTCCAGGCGCTCGCAGCGCGACGGCTGGACGGAATCGCCGCGGGCGAAGTACCTGTGCTGCTCGGCCTTGCTCCGGGGCCAGCACGCGAGGCGGTGGAGGCGGCTGGGCTCGTGAGCCACGACGGGCGGCTGCTCGATCCGGTCGCGGTGGCGGCTGCCAGGGAGGCGATCGTCGCTGCGCTCGCCGCGGGTGAGCCGATCGCACTTGCCGAGCTGCGGACGCTGCCGCGCCACCCGCGGCGGGCCATCGCCGCCGCCCTCGCCCGGCTCCTCGAGGAGGGGGGCCTCGCGGTGCGTGACGGCCGGGCGCGCCTCGGCCCCTGGCCGGCAGGGCCCTCGCCCGAAGCCGCAGCCCTCGCCTCGCGGGTGGAGGCATCCGGCCTCGCCGCACCGGGGCTCGGCGACCTCGGTCCGGACGCCACTCCCGCCCGCCTCCGGGAGGCCGAGCTCGCCGGGCTCGTGATCCGGGTGGACCGGGACCGGTGGCTCGGCGCCGCGGCGGCCCGGCGGTTGCGTTTGGAGCTCCAGGAGCTGGCCGGCGAGGGCGAAATCACCCCGGCCCGACTCCGCCAGAGGACGGGCTTGTCCCGGAAGCGCCTCATCCCGCTCCTCGAGTGGGCGGATCGGCAGGGATGGACGCTTCGGCGGGGAGACATCCGGACCGCTGGGCCACGACTCGCTTGACAGCCGGCTCCGGCGGCCGGCATCTTTTCAACTAACCGCCGGTCGGACAAGCACTTTCACACCAGCAGGAGGCCCGCGAGCGACCCAACCCTTTCGTCAGCGAAGGAGTCCCCATGCACAGGTTGGCGTGGCCGGGTTGGGGGCTCGTCCTCGTGGCGCTTGCGGCACCGTTGTCGGCCCAACAGGCCATGCCGCCGCCGGTGGACCTGGGGGAGAACTTCCCCAACCCATTCTGGCCCTCGACCACCATCCCCTTCACCCTCAACCAGGAGTTGTGCCGCGGGGGGCGGCGTCCCGAAGTCACGCTGCGGATCGTCAATGTCCTGGCGCAGGAGGTAGCCACGGCGGTCCTGCGCGGCACCGACAGCCTCCGGCTGGATCGCCTGCAACTCTCCTGCGGGCGATTCCTCGCCGACTGGGACGGTCGGTTCACCGACCCGGACCGGGAGCTGAGCTCGGGCGTCTACCTCTTCGTCCTGTCAGTCAACGGCCGGAGGTACGTCGGCCGGATGATCGCGCGGCGCCCCACCTCGAATTCACCGTAGCCGGAGCGGCCAAGGTCGCTCCGGACTGCGTTTTAGACCTGTCCACATCACAAAGTTCTGCCACAGCGGCAGGTTTCCCCGGAATGGCCCTTGCACCCCGGGCCGCAGGGCGGAATCTTGGCGTCACCAGCCGATGTCCGGCACGAAGGCGCCCCGCCGGAAAGGGATCATCCGATGCTCAGACCCGAACGACTCACCCTCCGCGGCCAGGAGGCGTTCCGGGAGGCGGGCGAGGACGCCCGTCGGCGGGGGAACCCCGTCGTCAACGACGCGCACCTGTTCGCGGCACTGCTGGGTCAGGAGGACACGGTCACCGTGCCGGTCCTCCAGAAGGCGGGGGTGAACCTCACCGGGCTCCGGGAGCAGGTGGAGCGCGAGATCCAGAAGTTCCCGCGGCAGGAGGGGGGCGCCGAGCCGAGCTTCAGCCGGGAGCTGCACCGGGTCTTCGACCGGGCCGAGGACGAGGCGAAGGCGCTGGACGATGCGTACGTCTCCACCGAGCACTTGCTGCTGGCGCTCGCCGAGGAGAAGGGCACCACGGCCAAGGGCCTGCTCTCCGCGCTGGGCGTGGACGGGAAGACGCTCCGGGCGGCCCTCGGGGCCGTGCGGGGGGCGCATCGCGTCACCGATCAGAGCCCGGAGGAGAAGTACCAGGCGCTCGAGCGCTTCACCCGGAAGCTCACCGACCAGGCGCGGAGAGGAAAGCTCGACCCGGTCATCGGCCGGGACGAGGAGGTCCGCCGGGTCATCCAGGTGCTGAGCCGCCGGACCAAGAACAACCCGGTGCTGATCGGCGAGCCTGGTGTCGGCAAGACCGCCATCGTCGAGGGGCTGGCGCAGCGCATCGTGAACGGGGACGTCCCCGAGTCGCTCCGCGACAAGGAGATCGTGGCGCTCGACATCGGCCTGCTGCTGGCGGGGGCCAAGTACCGCGGCGAGTTCGAGGAGCGGCTCAAGGCGGTGCTGAAGGAGCTCACCGAGTCGGAGGGGCGGTTCATCACCTTCATCGACGAACTGCACACCATCGTTGGCGCCGGGGCCGCCGAGGGGGCGGTGGACGCGAGCAACATGCTCAAGCCGGCGCTCGCGCGGGGCGAGTTGCACGTGGTGGGCGCCACGACGCTGGACGAGTACCGGAAGCACATCGAGAAGGACGCCGCCCTCGAGCGGCGCTTCCAGCCGGTCTTCGTGGGTGAGCCGAGCGTCGAGGACACGATCGCGATCCTGCGCGGGCTCAAGGAGAAGTACGAGGTCCACCACGGGGTCCGCATCACCGACAACGCCCTCGTGGCGGCGGCCACCCTCTCCGACCGCTACATCGGCGACCGCTTCCTCCCCGACAAGGCGATCGACCTGGTGGACGAGGCGGCCAGCCGGCTCCGGATCGAGATCGACAGCCTGCCGCAGGAGATCGACGAGGTGGAGCGCCGCATCGTCCAGCTCGAGATCCAGCTCGCGGCACTCAGGAAGGAGAAGGAGAAGGCGGGGGTGGAGCGCCGGAAGGCGGTGGAGCAGGAGATCGCCGAGCTGCGGGAGCGCTCCGCGGGAATGAAGGCCCAGTGGCAGGCGGAGAAGGCCGCCATTCACGGGATGCAGGCGCAGAAGGCCGAGCTCGAGGCGCTCAAGGCCGAAGTGGAGGCCGCCACGCGGCGGGGCGACCTGCAGCGGGCCGCCGAGCTCCGCTACGGCCGGATCCCCGAGCTCGAGGCCGAGGTCGCGGCCGGCCAGGCGAAGCTGGCCGAGCTCCAGAAGGCGGCCAGCTACCTCAAGGAGGAGGTGGACGAGGAGGACATTGCCCAGGTGGTGGCGAAGTGGACCGGGATCCCGGTGAGCCGGATGCTCGAGTCGGAACGGGAGCGCCTGGCGCACCTCGAGACCGAGCTGGCGAAGCGGGTGGTGGGCCAGCGGGACGCGGTCGAGGCGGTGGCGAACGCGGTGCGTCGGAGCCGGGCGGGACTGCAGGACCCCAATCGGCCGACCGGCTCGTTCATCTTCCTCGGCCCCACGGGGGTGGGGAAGACCGAGACCGCGCGTGCCCTGGCCGAGTTCCTCTTCGACGACGAGCGTGCGATGGTCCGGCTCGACATGTCGGAGTACATGGAGAAGCACGCGGTGGCGCGGATGATCGGCGCGCCGCCGGGGTACGTGGGGTACGAGGAGGGCGGCCAGCTCACCGAGGCGGTTCGGCGCCGGCCCTATTCGGTCATCCTCTTCGACGAGATCGAGAAGGCCCACCCGGACGTCTTCAACCTGCTGCTGCAGGTGCTGGACGACGGGCGGCTCACCGACAGCCAGGGGCGCACGGTGGATTTCCGCAACACCGTGATCATCATGACCTCGAACCTCGGCAGCCAGCACATCGTGGAAGCCGGGGCGGGCACCGAGGGGGAGGCGTGGGAGCGGGTGGCCGACCGGGTGCGCGGCGAGCTCCGGCGCCACTTCCGTCCGGAGTTCCTCAACCGGGTGGACGACGTGATCGTCTTCCGGCCGCTCTCGCGGGGCGACCTGGCCCGGATCGTCGACCTGCAGATGGTGAAGTTGCGGCAGATGCTGGCGGCGCGCGGGATCGCGCTCGACCTCACGCCCGCGGCGCTTGAACTGCTGGCGACGGAGGGCTACGATCCGCTGTACGGCGCGCGCCCGCTCAAGCGGGTGATCCAGCGGCGGCTGCAGAACCCGATCGCGCTGGAGCTCCTCGAGGGGCGGTTCGCCGAGGGCGACCGCATCGCGGGCGACGCTCGCAGCGGTGCGCTGGTCTTCGAGCGCGCCGCGGACCCGGCGCCGAGCGAGGCTCGCATCGAGCCGCTCCCGGCGGGCGCCCGGTAGGGGATGGGGGGCGACCCGCCCCCCGCTCCCCTCTCCCTTGACCTGGAGGGTCCCATGCGCCGCGGTCCCCCCAGTCCCGCCGACGCGGCCGGCATGGAGGCGGCGCTCCGCCTCGCGCGGGCCGCGGCCGTGCGCGAGGAAGTGCCCGTCGGCGCCGTCGTCCTCCGGGACGGCGTCCTCCTCGCCGAAGCGCACAACGAGACCATCCAGCGGAAGGACCCCACCGCCCACGCGGAGTTCCTGGCGCTCCAGCGGGCGATGGCGCACGTGGGCGAGGACCGGCTGGTCGGGGCCACCCTCTACGTCACGCTGGAGCCCTGCGCGCAGTGCGCCGGGGCGATCGTGCTGAGCAAGGTGAGCCGGGTGGTCTTCGGCGCCTGGGACAGCCGGGCCGGCATGGCCGGCTCGATCCACGACCTCCTCCGGCACCCGCGGCTCAACCACCATCCCGAGGTCACCGGCGGCATCCTCGAGCCGGAGTGCGGCGAATTGCTCAAGCGCTTCTTCCACGCGCGGCGCTGGGGGCGGGAGCACGTGCTCGACGACGAGCCGGGGCTGGCGTGACCACGGTCAAAGGTCGGCGGTACCCTTCGACCTTCGACCTTTGACCCCTCGAGCCCCCCCGCTAGATTTCCCCGCCCCGCTGGACAGGTGTCCGAGTGGCTGAAGGAGCCGGTCTCGAAAACCGGTATACCGGCAACGGTATCGTGGGTTCGAATCCCACCCTGTCCGTCATCGCCGAGCGGGGGCCCCGTCAGCGGAGCCCCCGCTCACCGCCTGCCGCTCACTGCCCACCCCCTACGGCACCGGGTTCGCCGTCGGCACCCGGCTCGCCACCACGCCCGCATGGTCCGATGGCCAGAAGTCGCGGTGGCCGCGCCGGCCGGCCCCTGCGTCTCCAGGTGCGAGTTCACGAACCGGAAGGCACGGTCGCCCACCTGCGTCCTCGCCGCCGGCCACCCCCGGAGGATGAAGAATCAGCCGCCGAGCGGCGCGAGGGTCGAGAAGACTGCCGAGGCCTCATCCCAGGCGTTCACATCGGCCCGGAAAAGGATCGCGTCGCTGTCGTGGTAGCGGAGACGAGTGCCGGCCCCGGCGCGTGGCCGTGGGTCGGGTCGGGGACGAACGCCGGGAGCTGGAAGTCGGCGATCGCGGACTGCACCACGCTCCCGTAGTCGAGGCCACGGGCGGCCAGCGCGTCGAGCAGCGACTCGAGGAAGTCGAACTGCACGACCTCGCCCAGCTGGGGGTTCGTGGGCGAGAGAAGGGTGCAGGTCGTGACCTCCTGCAGGCCAACCATCACCGGGCGCGGCTTCGCGATCTCGTCGGCCGGCGCTTCGGCCGGGGCGGCGAAGTTCGTCTGCAGCGCCGTGAGCCAGGCCGCTGACGTCGCAGGGGCCACGGCCGCGGCGAGCTCGTCGCTGGTCGGGGTGGGATCGGTGGCGAAGCAGGTCGCGATCGCCAACGCCACCGGGTCGATGCCGGTCCCGAGGTGGACGTTGCGCGAGAGGACCGTGACGCCACGGTTGCCGCCCGGGGGCGGCGTGCTGCGGAGGTCGGCGGACGGCCCCACGGTGGACTGGTCGGCGCAGCCGGGGAGCGCGACGGCCGCCGCGAGGGCGAGTGCCAGGCGACCACGGAAGCCGATACATTCCTCCAGGGGGATGGCGTGCCCCAATGGGCTCCGCCCCGGTCACGGCCGCGTCAAGGCCGCCAGATGGCCCCGGGAACCGGACTTGGAGGTGTCGTGGCACTGCTCGGAGTTGCCGACAGCCTGCAGGCCGCCGCCAGCCGTGACCCCTTCGGCTGCCTCGCGAGCGGTAACTGTCCCCCAGCCGAGGGGCCGTTCCCGCCCGGCACCTCCGCGATGCTCTTCCTCGCCGTCGGGCTCGTCGCCTGGGCGGTGGCGGTCCACCGGCTCCGCCGTCGCCCCCCGACGTCCCCGCCTCCTACTGCAGGTTCTTCCTGAGCCCATCGAGGCTCAGCAGCGGCACCCCGCCCTCCGTCGGCACGATCAGCACCAGGTTGTTGGACGTCCTGAGCTGTTCCAGCACCTCCAGATACTGCTTGGTCAGCGCCTCGGGCGTGAGCGTCACGTTGAGCAGCCGCTGCTGCTCGGCCTGGAGCCGCGCCACCTCGACGCGGTGCTGCTCGGTCTGGATGCGCTGCTCCTGGGCGATCTTGTCGTTGATCGCCTGCACCACCTGCGGCGGCGGCTGGAGGTTCCGCAGGAAGAACGCCGTCACCCGGGCCACCTTGAACGTGGCCGAACCGTCGGGCGGCACCGTCGTGAGTGCCGAATCCACCTCCGCCTCCATCGTCGTGGCGATGCGGTTGCGCTCGGCGATGTCGTTGATCGAGAAGACGACCATCCCGTCCCGGACGCCGTTCCGGATCGCGTTCTTCACCATGGACTCGATCCGCTCCTGGGTCCCGATCTCCCGGAAGATCCGCGGGGCGAGCTGCGGGTCGATCTGCCACCGGAGCGCAACGTCCACCTTCATGCCCATCTGCTCGCGCGAGAGGGCGTCGATCTGCTCGACCTGCTCGGCGTTCTCGGGGAATTGCTCCTCGCGGGTGGAGAAGTACTCCACCGAGGACCAGGGCTCGACGAAGCGGATCCCGGGGAGGAGGGGCCGCGGGCTCACGCGGCCGAAGGCGTGCTTGACCCCCACCTTCCCGGCGTCAATCACCTTCACCATCGACGTGGCGACGATGATCGCGCCGAGGAGTGCGGCGAGGAGGCCGCCCAGCCGAAAGGCCCAGGCGGGACCTCGCCCCTGGCTCTTCGCGAGCCCGGAGGCGGTGGAGAGGAGGATCAGGGCGGCGCCGAAGCAGAGCAGGACCAGGACGACCTTGGACACGACATCCTCCGGGGTGGGGAAAGGGGTGGCCGGGACGGCTGGGTGCAATATCGGCCCGCGGCGCCCGGCGCGCATCGGTGGAAAACGGGGACCGCGCCGACTAGAATTCCCCCCGCCTGGACAGGTGCTCGAGTGGTTTAAGAGGCACGCCTGGAGAGCGTGTAGACCCCAAAAGGGTCACGTGGGTTCGAATCCCACCCTGTCCGTGTCCGTCGCTCCTCCGCCGGGAACCGATTCGGTCCCGGCGTCGTATTTCCGGGTAGTCCCAGCCACCGGGAGCCCCGATGCACGTCATCCGCAAGCCCGACATTTCCTCATCCGAGATCACGCCAGAGGCCACCTACCTCCGCCGGCGGGAGTTCCTCGCCGGCGCCGGCGCCGCGGCGTGGGCCGCGCTGCCATTCCCTCCCGGACTCGCGACCCGCGACTCGCGACCGGGAGGGAGGGGGCAGGGCAGGGACGAGCCCACCCCGTACGAGGACGTCACCGGGTACAACAACTTCTACGAGTTCGGGACCGACAAGGAGGACCCGAAGCGGAACGCGCACTCCCTCCGGCCTCGCCCCTGGACCGTGGAGGTGGCGGGCGAGGTGAAGCGGCCCGCGCGGTACGCCCTCGACGACCTGCTCAAGCCGCACAAGCCGGTCGAGCGGGTCTACCGGCTCCGGTGCGTGGAAGGATGGTCCATGGTGATCCCGTGGCTCGGAATCCCGTTCCGCGACTTGATCACCCGGCTGGAGCCGACCAGCCGTGCGAAGTACGTCGAGTTCACCACGCTCTTCGACCCGGAGCAGATGCCGGGGCAGCGCTCCCGCGTGCTCCCGTGGCCCTACGTCGAGGGGCTCCGCCTGGATGAGGCGCTGCATCCGCTCACCCTGATGGTCACCGGGCTCTACGGGAAGCCGCTCCCCAACCAGAACGGCGCTCCCCTCCGGCTCATGGTGCCGTGGAAGTACGGGTTCAAGAGTGGCAAGTCGCTGGTCCGGATCCGCTTCACCGAACAGCAGCCGCGCACCACCTGGAACGTGGCCGCCCCGGACGAGTACGGATTCTACGCCAACGTGAACCCCGGGGTGGACCACCCCCGCTGGAGCCAGAAACGCGAACGGCGGATCGGCGAGTTCCGCCGCCGGCCCACGCTCCCGTTCAACGGCTACGCGAGCGAGGTCGCCTCGCTCTACACCGGGATGGACCTGCGGAGGAACTTCTGATCCGCTGGCTCAAGCCCGCGGTCTTCGCCGCCGCCCTGGTTCCGGCGCTCCTGCTGTTCCTCGACTTCGCGCGGGACGCCCTGGGCACCAACCCGATCGAGGAAATCACCCACCGGACCGGGAAGACCACGCTCGTGATGCTCGGGCTCACCCTCGCGGTCACCCCGGTCCGGCGGCTCACCGGCTGGAATGGGGTCATCAAGCTGCGCCGGATGCTCGGGCTCTTCACCTTCTTCTATGCGGTGCTCCATTTCCTCACCTGGATGGTGCTCGACCTCTTCTTCGACTGGGGCGCCATCGGGGGGGACATCGTGGACCGGCCGTACATCACCGTCGGGTTCACGGCGCTGCTGCTGCTCATCCCGCTCGCCGTGACCTCCACGAGTGGGTGGATCCGGCGTCTCGGCGGGAAGCGGTGGCAGCGGCTGCATCGCCTGGTCCATGCCGTGGCGCTCCTGGCCCTGGTCCACTTCTTCTGGTCCCAGAAGAAGGACATCTCGGAGCCGACGATCTTCGCCTCCGCCTTCGCCGCCCTTCTGGCCGCGCGCCTGCTGCCGGTGTCACGGCGCCGGATTATCTTGAAGGCATGACCTCGAAGCTCCGTTCCCGCGCGCTCCCCTGGCTGGCGCTGGCCGCTGTCCTCGCCACCCTCCCGGCCGCGCTCCCGTCCCGCCACCTGCGGCTGGTGAAGAGCGCCCCGGCCGCCGACGAAGTCCTGGCGGCCTCACCCACGGCCATCACCCTCTGGTTCAGCCAGGAACCGACGCTCCGCCTCACCCGGATCAGCCTGCTCGACGCCTCGGGCGTGAAGCTCCCGCTCGGTGCGGTGAAGGCAGGACCGGAGGAGCACACCGCGATGGCCGACCTCACCCGGCCCCTCGCGGCGGGGAGCTACACCATCTCGTGGGTCTCCGGCTCCCCCGACGGCCACGTGGTTCGCGGCACGATCCTCTTCAGCGTCGGCGCGGCCGCTCCCGGCGCGGCGGCTGCCCGCTGACCCCACCCGTGCGCTGACGTGCCGCTCGACGGATACGCCGTCGCCCGCTGGCTCGCGTACGGCGCGACGCTCGCGCTGGTGGGCCTGGCGGTGGCGCCCGCCGTCCTCGCCCGCTCCGGCCACTCCGCCGCGCTGGATCCCGCCATTCGTCGCCGGGGCGCCCGCCTCGGGTCGGCGGCGGCGGCGCTGCTCCTCCTCGCCACTCTGCTCCGCCTCTGGTACCAGGCCCGCTCGTTCCTCGAGCCCGGCGAGGTGGTCACCCGGGAGATCGTCGGGCTCGTGCTGGGATCGGGGTCCTGGGGCACGGGGTGGAAGCTGGTGGCCGGAATCGCCGCGTTGCTGACAGTGGTCTGGGCGACACCGTCGCTCCGGAGGTTCGGGGGACTGCACCGGCTGCTCGTTCTCGGCCTGGCAGTGGCCACCCCCTTCGCGGGGCACGGCGCCGCGGCCGAGTCGGGCGTGTGGCTCGGGACCGTCCTCCACGCAGTCCACCTGCTCGCCACCGGCGCCTGGCTCGGCACCCTGCTGGTACTCGCCGCGGCGGCTTTCCCTCCGACCCTCCGGCAGGGCGGCGAGGCCCGCGAGGCGGACATGGCCCGGATCGTCCGGACCTTCTCGCCGCTGGCCCTCGTAGGAGCCGGAGTGGCAGCGGCCTCTGGCCTGGTGCTCTCGTGGACGCTTGTCGGGTCCACCGGGGCACTTGTCGCATCCGAGTACGGGCGCTGGCTGATGCTGAAGCTGGCGCTGGTGGCGGTGGTGGCCGGCATCGGATTCCGGAACTGGCGGGTGCTCACCCCGCGGCTGGGCGAGGCCGCTGCCGAGCCGATGGCCCGGAGCGCGGGAACGGAGCTGGCCTTCGGCGCATTGATCCTCGCTGTCACGGCCATTCTCGTGGCCCGCGAGGCCCCCGGGCTCTAGGACTTCCCGGTTGGACCCAACCCCGAAGGGACGATAATCTTTCACCCGATGCTGAGATTCCTCCGCCGGTCCCGGCTCGTGCCGATCCTCCTCCTCCTGGCGATGCCGGGGGTGGGAGGGGCACTCGTGCAGGCGGGCCACCCCTGCGCCGACAAGGCGCCGTGGACGGCCGCGGTGGCCGGCGGGCACCAGCATCACGGGCCGGGCACCGGCACGCCCGCGGATCCGGGCCAGCCGGGGCACCCCTGCGAGTGCGTCGGCGCCTGCCAGGGCACCGCCGCTCCGGTCGGGCCCGCCAGCCTGCCGAGGCTCGTCGTCGCCACGGCCAGCGTCGAGACGCCCGTCCGGCTCGAACTCGGAGCCGACGCGCCGTACGCCCGCCCCGACCGACTGCTCCCTCCCGCCAACGCTCCACCGCTGGGCTGACGCCCGCGCCCCAGGGCGCGGGGCGTCGCCGGTCCTTGCCGGGGCGGCCTCCTGCCTCCCCGGCGGCCGAACCGTTCCCGCCTCCCCCGGCGGGCCAGCGAAGGAGTGATGCCGATGGTTTTTCGTACTGCCCGCGTCGCGATGGCGCGCCGGGTCCTGCTGATGCTTGCCGCGTTCGGCGTGGCCTCCGTGGCGCCGGTGGCAGCGCAGCAACGCGTGGTGTCCGGCAGCGTGCTGGACGCCCGGAGCCGCGAGGCCGTTGCCGAGGCGCAGGTGTTCGTGCCGGGGACCGCGCTGTCGGCGTGGACCGACGAGTCCGGCCGGTTCCAGCTCTCGGTGCCGACCGGCACCGTGGAGCTCCGGGTGCGCCGGATCGGGTACCTCCCGCTGACGCGACTGCTCCCGGGGGCCGAGGCTGCCGATCGACTCGAGTTGCTGCTCGAGGCGGCGCCGACGGAGCTCGCGCCGGTGGTCGTGACCGCCACCCGGGATGCGCGCAGCCTGGCCGACGTGCCCGCCGCCGTGTCGGTGGCGGACAGCACGGTCATCAACGGGGGTCGCACCGCCGGACTGCACGAGGTGTTGCGCTACGCGCCGGGCGTGCAGGCGAACTCGCGGTACGGGCTCGACGACGTCAACATCTCGATCCGCGGGTCGGGCATCCGTTCCAGCTTCGGGGTGCGCGGCGTGGCGGTGGTGCTCGACGGCGTGCCGATCACCGAGCCCGACGGCCAGACCCGGCTCGACCTGATCGAGCTGGGCGCGGCGCGGCAGGTGGAGGTGCTGCGGGGCCCGGCCTCGGCGCTGTACGGGGGAGCGGCTTCGGGTGGGGCGGTGAACATCATCTCGCGGAGCGGGGTCGAGTCGCGGGGGCTCACTGCCAGGGCCCTCGGCGGCACCTACGGCTTCCGGAAGTACGACGCCTCCTACGGGACGGCGTTCGGGGCGGGCCGGGGGTCGGTGTTCGCCTCGGGCACGTGGACCGACTCCGACGGCTTCCGGGCCCACAACGCCGACCGGATCTGGCGCCTGAACCTCCGGTCGGAATACGCGCTCGCGGAGCACAGCGGCGTGGCCCTCGAGGCCTCCACCTCCGACCTCGAGATGAAGATTCCGGGAAACCTCACTCTCGACGAGTTCCGGGTGAACCCGAACGCCGCCGAACCCCGGACCGTGGCCGACGACTACGGTCGGGTGGACCAGCGGTGGCGGGCCGGACTGCGCGGGCGGCGTGTCTTCGGCGCGGGCAGCGGGGTCGAGGGCTCGGGCTACTTCTTCCTCGGGGGCCGGGAGCTCGACCACCCGATCTTCCAGGTGGTGCGGCAGGACCTCGCCCGCACCCAGGCCGGCGCGCGACTCCGTGCGCCGCTGCTCAACGGCCGGCTGGCGGTCACGGCGGGTGGAGACTTCGACCGGTTGGCCGGCAGCGACCAGCGCTTCGTGAACAGCGGCGGGGTGGCGGGTGACGCCGTGAGCGACGCCGACATCACGCTGCCGACGGTCGGGCTGTATGCGCAGGCGGAGGGCCGCATCACCGAACGGCTCACCCTCACCGGTGGCCTCCGGTGGGACCGGGTGCATTACGTGCTCGACGACCAGCTCGTCGCGGCCGGCGGCTTCGAGCGCACCTGGCGCGAGCTGAGCCCGAAGGGGGCCGCCTCCTACCGCGTGGGCGCGTCGAGCTCGGTCTACCTCTCGCTCGCCCGCGGCTTCGAGCCGCCGACGCTCTCCGAGCTCACCACCAGCCCCGACCCGGCGCAGGCGTTCAACACCTTCCTCGAGCCGCAGCGCCTCGTCAACTACGAGATCGGGTACAAGACACTGCTGCGGGACCGGCTCTTCCTCGACGTGGCCCTCTTCCGCACGGACATCGAGGGCGAGTTTCTCCAGACCTCGGTGTTCGTCCCGGGCGAGACCGCCCCGCGCCGGGTGTACGTCAACGCGGGGGACTCCCGCCACGTCGGCTTCGAGGCGGGAATTCGCGCGCTGCTCACCGACCAGCTGGATTTCGTCGGGAGCTATGCCTGGTCCGATTTCGTGCTGCGGAACCACGACGGCGCGGTGGTCCAGCCCGACGGGAGTTCGGTCACGGCGAGCTTCGCGGGGAACAGGCTGCCGGGCGTGCCGGTCCACCGGGTGACCGGAGAACTCCGCCTGCGTCCCGCGGAGGGGCTCTCGGCCCATCTCGGCGCCGAGTGGCAGGGCAGGGTGTACGTGGACGACGCGAACACGAGCGAGGGCGAGGTGTACGTGCGCGGCTTCGGGCCGAGCCCGACCGTCGCGGCCGTGCCATTCCGCGCGGTGGATCCTTGCGCCCTGGCGCATGCCGGCGCGAGCTGGACGGCTGGCCGGGTGACCGTGCACGCCTCGGTCGAGAACCTCTTCGACAAGACCTACGCGGCCAACGTCGCGACCAACGCCGCCGACGGCCGGTTCTACAGCGCCGGCGCCGGGCGGTACCTCTCCGTGGGGATGACGGTCGCGGCGCGGGGAGGGGTGCGGTGATGGGCAGGACGGCAAGGACGGCAGGGATGGCGCGCGGGCGGGTTGCCGCGGCGCTCCTCCTGGCCGTGGCGGCCTGCAACCCCACCGGCGACGGCGGGGCGGGGCGGTTCACGCCCGCCCGGCTCGTCTCCGCCGAGACCGGGAACGGTGCCACGCCGATGTTCCTGGTGACACCGGCGGGCCAGCAGGTGCTGGCCTGGGTCTCCGCACCTGGGGGCGGGGAAGACGGGCGGCTGCACGTGGTCGTCACCCCGCCGGGACAGGCGGCGCGCACCCCCGCCACCCTCACCGACCCGCTGGGCCCGATCGAGCCGCACGGGGAATCGCCGCCCCAGCTGGCGGCCGACGGAGCGGGCCGGCTCCACGTCCAGTACACGGTGGGCAGGGTGATTCCCGGCGAGCGCTTCCCGGTGAGCGCCCTCCGGTTCGTGCGTTCCGAGGACGGCGGGCGCACCTGGTCTGCGCCGGTGACGATCAACGACGCCGGTCGGTTCGGCGAGTTCGGCGCCCACAACTTCCACGCGCTCACCGTGGCTCCCGATGGGGCGCTGCTCAGCACCTGGCTCGATGCGCGCGAGGGCAAGTCCGGGGTCTGGATGAGTCGCTCGACCGACGGCGGGCGGACGTGGGAGCCGAACCGCCCGGTCGATCGCGACCCCGCGTGCCCCTGCTGCCGGACCGGGGTCACCGCGGCGGCGGACGGCGCGCTCTTCGTGTCGTGGCGCAGCATCCTCGCGGGTGACGTGCGCGACGTCGTGGTGGCCCGGTCGGACGACGGCGGGGTGACCTGGGCCGACCCGGTGCGTCCGCGCGCCGACGGCTGGGTGTTCCCCGGATGCCCGCACGCCGGACCTTCGATGAAGCTCGACGGGGAGGGCCGGGTCCACATCGCCTGGTGGACCGGCAAGGCGGGCGAGGCCGGCGTCCGGTACGCGCGCTCCGACGACGGCGGGCGCACCTTCGCGAGCCAGCCGCTGGCCACCGGCAAGCGGTCGTTGCCGTCCCATGTCCAGCTGGTGACGGCACCCGGCGGCCGGGTGCTGGTGGCGTGGGACGACGGCTTCGCCGAGTCGCCCAGGGTGGTGCTCCGGGAGTCGCGGGACGGCGGCGCCACCTTCGGGCCGGAGGAGCGGGTGAGTGCGCCGGGTCAGGCGGCCACCTTCCCGGTGCTCGCCGTGGTTGGCGATTCGGTGGCGGTGGCCTGGAGCGCCACCACCGCGGCGGAGCATCATGCCGCCGCCGCTGCGCGCCCCGACACGAAGGACCCGGCCTCGGTGATGCCCCTCCCGCGGGTGGGGCAGTCGGAGATCTGGCTCAGGACGGGGGCGCTGTAGGGGAGACGAGTCGCGAGCCACGAGTCCCGTGTCAGGGGTCGGGCGCGGGGACTCGCGACTCGCATCCTGCGGGCCTTGACCCCTGACCCCCGCCGCTTACCTTCCGCCCCCGATGCCCACCACCACGGTCCTCGACGCCAGGGCCATCCAGCGGACCCTCCAGCGGATGGCGTCGGAAGTCGTGGAGCGCTGTGGCGGGACGTCGGACCTCCTCCTCGTGGGCATCCAGCGCCGCGGGGTCGAGCTGGCGGAGCGGATCGGGGCGCTGATCGAGCGCGCCGAGGGCGCCTCCGTGCCGCGGGGCAAGCTCGACATCACGCTCTACCGGGACGACCTGCAGGCGATCGGCCCCCGGCCCGTGGTGGGCGAGACCCGCTTGCCGCCCACCCTCGACGGCCGCACCATCGTCATCGTGGATGACGTGCTGTATACCGGCCGGACCGTGCGTGCGGCCCTCGACGAGTTCGCCGACTTCGGCCGCCCCCGCCGGATCCTCCTCTGCGTGCTGGTCGACCGTGGCGGCCGCGAGCTCCCCATCCAGCCCGACATCGCCGGCCTGACCCTCGCCACCCAGCCGGGCGACCGGGTGGACGTCCTCGTCAGCGAGCTCGACGGGCGGGACGCGGTCGAGCTGGTGCGGGAGGCGGCGTGACCGGCCCGGCGCTGGGCAAGGACCTGGTCGGCCTCGAGCCGCTCTCCGCCGAGCAGCTCCGGCTGATCCTCGACACCGCCGAGCCGTTCAAGGAAGTGAGCGAGCGCCCGATCAAGAAGGTGCCCGCGCTCCGCGGCAAGACCATCGTCAACCTCTTCTTCGAGAACTCCACCCGCACCCGGATCTCGTTCGAGTTCGCCGAGAAGCGGCTCTCCGCCGACACGGTGAACGTCGCCGCGACGGGCAGTTCGGTGTCCAAGGGCGAGACCCTGGTGGACACCGCACGGAACCTCGAGGCGATGCGGATCGACATGGTCGTGATCCGCCACGGCTCCTCCGGTGCCGCCCGCTTCCTCGGCGAGCGGATCCGCTCCAGCGTCATCAACGCGGGCGACGGCAAGCACGAGCATCCCACCCAGGGGCTGCTCGACATCCTCACGCTGCGGGACCGATTCGGGCGGCTCGAGGGCCTCAAGGTCGCGATCGTCGGCGACATCCTCCACAGCCGGGTGGCCCGGAGCAACATCTGGGGCCTCACGAAGCTGGGCGCGGAGGTGGCGGTCTGCGGGCCGCCCAGCCTGCTCCCGCGGAACGTCCGCGACCTCGGCGTCACGGTGCTGCCGCGGGTCGAGGACGCGATCCAGTGGGCCGACGCGCTCAACGTGCTCCGGCTCCAGCTGGAGCGGATGCAGGCGGGCTTCATCCCCTCGCTGCGCGAGTACAACCGGGTGTTCGGCGTCAGCAGCGAGCGGCTGGCGCGCGCGCCGAAGCCCCTTGCCATTCTCCACCCCGGCCCGATGAACCGGGGAGTCGAGATCGACAGTGATGTCGCCGACGGCCCGCACAGCGTGATCCTCCCGCAGGTGACCAACGGCGTGGCGGTGCGGATGGCCGTGCTGTACCTGCTGGCCGGGGGGTCGCCCGACTGGCGCGGCGAGGGGGGCGAATGACGGGGCAGCCGATTCTCATCAGCGGGGGGCGGGTGATCGACCCGTCCCGCGGCGCCGACGGCCGGGCCGACGTCCTCCTGGCGGACGGCCGGGTCGAGGCGGTGGGCGTGGGGATCACCGCGCCGGAGGGCGCCAGGGTGGTGGACGCGGCGGGGCGGGTGGTGGCGCCGGGCTTCATTGACCTCCACGTGCACCTGCGCGAGCCGGGCCAGGAGGACCTCGAGACGGTGGCGACCGGCGCAATGGCCGCGGCCGCGGGCGGCTTCACCGCCGTCTGTGCGATGCCGAACACCGACCCGGTCACCGACAACCAGGCGGCGGTGGGGTTCATCGTCCGCCAGGCGCTCCGTGCGGGGAAGGCCCGGGTCCACCCGGTCGGGGCCCTCTCGATGGGGCAGCGGGGCGAGCTGCTCACCGAGTTTGGCGAACTGATCGGTGCCGGGGCCGTGGCGGTGAGTGACGACGGGCGCCCGGTGGCCTCGAGCCACCTGATGCGCACCGCGCTGGAGTATGCCCAGGTGTTCGGCATCCCGGTGGCGGACCACTGCGAGGATCCCACGCTGAGCCACGGCGGAGTGATGCACGAGGGCCTCGTCTCGACCCGGCTCGGGCTCAAGGGGATCCCCGCCGCGGCGGAGGAGATCCACGTTGCGCGCGACGTGCTCCTCGCCGAGCTCACTGGCGGGCACGTCCACCTCTGCCACATGAGCACGCGCGGCTCGGTGGAGCTGATCCGGCGGGCGAAGGACAAGGGCCTGCGGGTGACCGCCGAGGCCACCCCGCACCACTTTGCCCTCACCCAGGAGCGGGTGGAGGGGTACGACACCAACGCGAAGATGAACCCGCCGCTCCGGGAGGAGGCCGACCGCGACGCCATCCGGCAGGCGCTCCGGGACGGGACACTCGACGTCATCGCGACCGACCACGCCCCGCACCACTACGATGCCAAGGAACGCGAGTTCGACCTCGCGCCCAACGGCATCCTCGGCCTCGAGACGGCCCTGGGACTGGCCATCCGGGAACTGGTGGAGCCGGGCCTGCTCTCCCTCCCCCGGTTGGTGGAGCTGATGAGCACCGCCCCGGCACGAACCTTCCGGCTGCCGGGGGGCACGCTCGCGACCGGCGCCCCGGCCGACGTGGTGGTGTTCGATCCCGCCGCGCGCTGGACGGTGGACCCTGCCGCATTCTTCTCCAAGAGCCGCAACACCCCTTTGCAGCGTCACCCACGAATCTGTTGGGCCGGGCAGGCCGTCACCGGCCATCGCGACGTAGTGGTCGGACCTGAAAAACGCGAAGTATCCGAGTTGTTCGGCGGCCTGCGCGACGGCCGGAGTGCCTGGTCGGCGTACGTGGCGCCCTGCTGCGGTTTGACCAAAACGCGGAAGTCGAGGGACGGCATAAGGCAACCTTACGGCGGGCTGGGGCGAGCCGACCCGGGAATCCGGCTACAGGCCGCGGCGGCTACCCTTCACCGCGGCGATGGCGCGGCACCTTGTCGAAGCTGACCCTGGCCGGCTTCGGCCCGCGGCGCAACAGACATTCGCCGGGCTTACCGGTGATGGTCACCTGTCCAGCTGCCGGCAGTCGCCAGCACTTTGCCCTGCGGCGTGGTCAGCGACACCTTCGCCGGCGCCTTCGACAGCGTCATCCGCGCGAAGGAACTCACCTGCCTGGCCAGCGATGAGCAATACGATGCGTCGAAGAAGACGCGGGCACAACCACGTATTGCTGAGGACGTCGGTGGCGGGGTGCGGATCTCGGTACTGCCCGCCGGCGAAACCGACTACGACGTGTGGTGCGCCGCGTGTGGTGAGTTCCTGCACCACGGCCTGTCGTGTGACTGCTCCAGCAGCGCTGACCGCGAACCGGCAAGCGGACCGTCAATCTCATTGCGCGACGCCCCCAGCATCCGCGCACTCTGGAGCTGAGTCCTGTGCAGTTGCTTCATGTCACCACGTCCTCGGCGCTGGAGTCGATCCGGTCCCACGGACTACAGCCCGCGATCGGGCCGCGCTCAGCAGCGTTCGGTGAAACGGTCCCCTCGATCTACTTCTTCACCAGCGGATCTGCGCTCCGAGCTGCGAACGACAACTGGCTGTCCGAGGCTTTCGAGGACGTAGAGGAGCCTCTGGTCGTGCTCGTCGTCGATGTTTCCGCGCAGGCGGTGCACATCGACCCCGCCGCGGCGTTCGAAGCATCGGTGACGGTCCCCGTGGCGGCCGCCGCGGTCGTGAGGGCCTACGACATCGATACAGGCGCGGCGTGCGACGCGTCGGCGCGTTGAACAAGGAAAGGCCCTGAGATGAGAGCTGCGTTCAAGAAAAACGACCTGGTGCGGATCGGCAACAACCGCAAGGTATATCGCGTACATATCGCACCGCGTCCAGGCGGCGACGGCATGCACTACCTGGAGGCCGACGCCTATCACCCCGACGCGGCCAAGCGCCAACCCGATGCGTTTCGTTGGTACCGCGCAGACGAACTGACTCCGGTGGAGCGGTAGCGATGCCCGTCTATGTCGATGACATGCGGCGGCCAGCGCGGGTGGGCCGGCTCAACGCCGTGTGGTCGCATCTGTTGGCCGATACCGACGATGAGTTGCACGCCTTCGCGTCGCAACTGGGTCTCCGAAGGGCCTGGTTCCAAAAGCCCGGCACACCGATCGCGCACTACGACGTGACCGAACCGAAACGGCAACTCGCACTGCGTCTCGGAGCGATTCCGATCGGGTACATGAGCCGCGAGTCGATGGATCTGCTGCGGCGCCGGCGGACAGCGCTGGCCTCCGGTAAGGGCGACAGCCGTGGGCTGGAGTGACCAGTTGGGTGCCATCGCGGACGAACCGGCATGATCTGGCAACGCTAGAACTCGTTGTGGCTCGAAACGGGAAGGATCGCGATGAAGTACCTTGTCCGCGCTGAAGTGGATCTCGAAGTCGAAGCCGCAGACCAACAGGCGGCGGCAGATTCTGCACAGGCGGCACTGCGCGCCGCTAAATCTCGCGAGGTCACCGTCGTCGACGTGTACGTCGCTGGTACTGCGATCTGAACAACGGCCACCTGGCGGAACCCGGTAGACGCGCCGAGCTCAAACCTCGGTTCTCTTCACGAGGACCCGGGTTCGATTCCCGCCGCCTCCGCTGCGCATCACACGCTGTGGCGTTTCTTACCCTGCGGTCTCGCGGTAGTTACGCGCCTGCGGGTGTCGCGACAGGTCCACGGCCGTATCGGGGAACACACCCAGGGACGCATACGCTGCGTTGCCGTAGATCCGACTCTCGGAGTTGGCGCGGTTGTGGTCGTCGGCGTCGGGATCATCCGGGCGAGGGGTGTAGACCTCGGCGATCACGGAGTTTCCGCGGCGCTCCACAGCGAGCACGTCCTGGGCGTCGTCGGTGGACACTCCGGTGACCAGCTCGGTGGCGGGAAGTTCGTAGAAGACGGCCATCCGTTAATCCTCCTCGTGCCGCGAGTGCCCGGCGCACCCGTCACGGCGCAGATCAGATCACGCCCGAGTGTGCTGTGCTGGCGTCCGGCGCGGTCAGGTGGCTCGCTGGGGCTCGGGGTCGTCGAGCAGCCGCAGTAGATCATCGAGCAGCCGCGAGGCGCGGTCCTCTACGTCATTGAGTGTGTCTGTCACTCCATCCAGATCTGTTGCCGCGCGGCGCCGGGCGGCGATCCCCCGGGTGAACGTCTCAGAATCCAGTGGAGAGGCCGCGAGTGGTTCTGGCTCGGGGGCCGGAGGCGGCCGGTGTGCCAGCTCAGCGGCCGGCGCAGGCAACGGCGGGTGAGGTAGCGCCGTCCCTTTCAGGTGCGGGGCGAGGATGGCCGATACCGCCGCGGCGCTCAGAGCCGGCGGTGTGAGGCCGATG
>CAVQWA010000030.1:0-22283 GCA_963717315.1 uncultured Gemmatimonadales bacterium | reverse complement strand
CCAATCGCCGCCCGGCTCGCCGCCGAGGGCCCCACGCCCCGCGAGCTGGAGCAGGCCAGGAACGCGCTGGAGGCCCGCTTCCTCGGCCGGCTCGAGACGGTGATGGGCAAGGCCGACCAGCTGAACGGCTACTACTACGAGCGCGGCACCCCCGACGGCTTCCAGGCCGACCTCGACGCCCTCCGCGCGGTGACCGCCGAGGACGTCCAGCGGGTGACCCGCAACTGGCTCCTGGGCCCGCGCGCCATCATCTCCGTGGTGCCGCAGGGCAAACCCGAACTCGCCGCCGCCGGGAGGGTCACGCCGTGACGCCGCTCCGCTTCCGCCTCCCGCTCGCGCTGGCACTCCTGCCCGGCGCCCTGGCCGCCCAGGCCCCGCCTCCCGTGGTGACGGCGCCGCCGCGTCCCGCCGCACCGCCCGCCCTCCAGCTCCCCGCGGTCGAGCGGGGATCGCTCGCCAACGGCCTGCAGCTCCAGGTCGTGGAGATGCACGAGGTCCCGCTGGTGCAGGCCGTCCTCCTCATCGAGGGCGGCGCCCGCCTCGACGCCGACCAGCCCGGGCTCGCCACCTTCACGGCCAACCTGCTGGACGAGGGCGCGGGCGACCGCGACGCCTTCCAGCTCGCCGCCGAGCTCGAGTACCTCGGCGCCACCCTCTCCACCGGCGCCGACTGGAACCGCACCCGGATCGCCCTCCGCGCGCCGAAGCGCACCTTCGCGCAGGCGATGCAGCTCCTCGGCGACGTCGTGCTCCGGCCGCGGTTCTCCGCGCTGGACGTGCAGCGCCAGCGCGACCTCCGGATCGCCGGCATCCTGAGCCGGCGGGACCAGCCCGAGGCGGTGGCGGACGTGGTCTTCTCCGCGGCCGTCTTCCCCGCCGCGCATCCCTACCATCGCCCCATCGACGGCGATTCCACCGCCGCGGCGCGGCTCGACTCCGCCACCGTGCGGAACTTCTGGGAGCGGACCTTCGTGCCGGCCCGCGGCGTGCTGCTGGTCACCGGCGACATCACCCTGACCGAGGCGCGGCAGGTGGCGAACGCCGCGCTGGGCCCGTGGACCACCCCCCGCGCCGCTGCCGCGGCCATCGTGGACCAGGTGCCGGTGCCGGCGCGCCCCGCCACCCGCGTGGTGCTGGTGGACAAGCCCGGGGCCGCCCAGTCGGTCATCGCGATCGGCGCGCCGGGGTACGACCGCACCTCGCCCGACTACCCCGCGATCACGCTCCTCAACACCATCCTCGGCGGGTCCTTTTCCGCCCGGCTCAACGACATCCTGCGGGAGCAGAAGGGCTACACCTACGGCGCCTTCTCCGGCTTCGACTGGGAGCCGATCCCGGGCCCGTTCGTGGCGGGGGCGTCGGTGCGCACCGACGTCACCGACAGCTCGCTGGTCATCTTCCGCGACGAGCTCCGGCGGATCCGCGCGGAGCCGGTGAGCGAGGCCGAGCTCGACCGGGCAAAGCAGTACGTCGTCCTCGGCGCGCTCAGCGACTTCGAGACCACCGGCCAGGTGGCGGGACAGATCGCGGCCCTCCTCCCGTTCCGGCTCCCGCTCGAGACGGTCACGCGCGACCTCGACGCCATCGGCCGGCTGGGTGCGGCCGAGGTCCAGCGCGCGGCGGAGCGCTACCTCGACCCTGACCGGATGACCATCGTCGTGGTCGGAGACCTTTCGGTGATCCGCCCCGGCATCGAGGCGCTGAAGCTCGGGCCCATAGAGGTGCGGGACGTCGAGGGCCGGCGGCTCGGCGGCTCGTGACTCGCGACTCGCGACTCGCGACTTCACCGTGACCCTCCTCTCGTCGGAGCCCGTCTACCGCGGCCGCATCATCTCGCTCGACCTCGACACCGTGCGCTTTCCCGACGGCTCGACTGGGGTGCTGGAGATGGTGCGGCATCCGGGGGCGGCGGCGGTGCTCCCGTTCCTCGACGCCACCGACTCCGCGGATCCGCGGGTGATCCTCATCCGGCAGTACCGCTGGGCGGCGGAGGGCGAGCTGTGGGAGGTGCCGGCGGGGCGGCTCGACCCCGGGGAGGCGCCGGAGGCCTGCGCCGCGCGGGAACTGGCCGAGGAAACGGGGTGGCGCGCGGAGCGGATCGTCCCGCTGGCGCCGCTCTGGACCACCCCGGGCTTCACCGACGAGAAGATCCACCTCTTCGCCGCCACCGGCCTCACGCCCGGCGTGCACCGGCGCGAGGCCGACGAGTTCCTCGAGGTGCACGAGCTCCGCTGGAGCCGGGTGATGGAGATGGCCACGGCGGGCGAGATCCGCGACTCCAAGACCCTGGCGACGCTCTTCCTGGCGGAGCGGAAGCTGCGCTAGCGGCCCAGCCGTACGCGCGCCGTTCCGACCCCGAAGCCCACCCCGGAGTCGGCCACCAGCTCCGCCGATCCCCCTCGCCGGTGCCGCCGCTGGTGTCGCAGAGGCTTCCGGGAAAGAGAAACGTCGGCAGGCCAGGAGCGAGAGCTCCGATGAGGGCGCCCTCGGCTCCGTGGTCGTCAAGGCGCGAGGCCCGCCCGCTCCCGCAGCCGGCGCCGCTGGCCCGGCGTCACCATGTCGTGGGCGATGATGTCCCGCACCAGCCGGGCCACGAAGGAGTATCCCCGCGGCTCGGCCGCCAGCCAGCGCTGCCACTCGAGTTCATCGAGCGCCGGCGCGATCGCCTCGACCTCCCGCCCCAGTGCCCGCGCGATCAGGCCGTCCGGCACACGACCGTCGAGCGCGGCGGCCGCCGCGAGCGCCTCCTGCGCGCCGGGCGAGAGCTTGCGGTAGCTCACTCGCACCGCCGCCACCACCGCCTCCGGGAGGTCGCCCGGGGCGCTCTCCGTGAGCGTATGGAACGGCGCGGGCCACTGCCCGCTCACCTCGGCGAGGTCGAGGCCGGCCTGCACGGCGCGGAGCAGTTCCACCGCGAGGAGCGGCACGCCCGCCGAGTCCACCGCCAGGCGCCGCGCGAGCCGGTCCTGCTGCTCCGCCCCCCACTCCGGGAACGCGCCCGCGACGAGCGCCGCGATCGCGGGGAGCTCGAGCCGCTGGAGCCGCAGGATCGCGCCCGGTACCTCCCGGCCCACCCGGCTTGCCAGCGCGTCGAGCTCGGGCCGCCGCGGGAACGACAGCGCCGCCACCGCGAGCAGCACCGGCACCCCCGACAGGTCGCGGAGCAGGGCCGGGATGGCCCGGAGCGAGTCGGCGTCGGCCTGGTGCGCGTCGTCGAGCGCGAGCACCACCGGCTGCTCCTCGCCGATGCCGCGGAGCACCTCGGCGAGCGCCCGCGGCAGCGGCAGCGGCACCTCTCGTGTCGAGGCAGGAAATCGCTCCCGCCAGGCCGGGGCCACGGCTGCCAGCCCTGCGAGGGCGGCGGGCGGCGCGCCGGCCAGCCCCCGACCCTCGACCAGCCCACCCTGCGCCAGCGCCGCCAGCGCGCCCAAGGAGGTGGCGCCGTCGGCCTCGACCGCACGGGCGGCGCTCGTGACCGCGCCCTCGAGCCGCGCGTGACCCAGCAGCTCGTCGAGCAGCCGCGTCTTGCCCCCGCCCGCCTCCGATTCGAGCAGCACCACGGCCGGCTGGCTCCGCCGGGCACACTCGGCCCGGATCTCGAGCATCCGCGCAAGCTCCCGCTCCCGCCCGACGATGGGGCCCCGACGCGCGGCGGTCGGCTGGTGGCCCGGGAGTGGCGCGTGCCTCCAGGCCCGCTCGCGGCGGATGTGTTCGGCCAGCGCGAGCGTGTCGGCCCCCGGGAGTGCACCGGAGCGGTCCGCGAGCGCCGTCTCGAGCGCGGCGAAGCGCTCCAGCGCCGTGGCGCGGTCACCCCCGATCGCCAGGGCGCGCATCGCGGCGCGCGCGGCGCGCTCCGACGCCGGATCGAGCGCCAGCGCGCGCTCCGCGAGGGCGCGCGCGCCGCCGGCATCGCCCTCGCGGAGGAGGCTCTCCGCGCGGCCCACCAGCGCGTCGAGCGAGCGGCCGCGCCACCGCAGCCGCTCCGTCGCGAGCCAGTCCCCGAAGTCGGTCGCGTCGGGCACCCCGAAGCCCTCGAGGAACTCGCCGCCGGCCAGCGCCGCGGCGGCGGTCGAGTCGCCCCGCTGGAGCGCGGCCTCGAGCGCGTCCACGTCGAGCCGGACGGCGACCGGCGCGAGCGCCACCGCGTCGCCCTGGGTGACCAGGGCGTCCGCACCGAGCGCCCGGCGGAGCACCCGGAGCGCCTCGTTGAGCGAATGCCGGCCGGCCGCCTGGTCCTTCTCGCCCCAGAAGAGCGCGGTCAGGTGCTCGCGGCCCCGCGCCTGCCGCTCGGAGCGCGCCAGGTAGACGAGGAGGGCGAGGTTCTTTCGCCAGAGCAGCTCGGCCGGTGCGGGCCGGCCGCCCACGGTGACGAGCGGCGGCCCGAGCGCGCGGATCTCCGCGGTCACGCAGCGCCGGGGAAGCGCGCGCGGCAGGCGGCGCGGACGCGAGCGGAGAGGGGGGGCATCGTTGCCACGATGCAGGCCGCGCCGGGCCCGGTCAAGTCAAGTTCCGGCATCCCAACAGGATGCCCGCATCCGGGGCGCTCCGCTTTCATCCCCCGGGGGAGGGCGGTACATTGCCCCCGATGGCAGGCGCACTCTCGTATCCTCAATTCCGGCAGGCCCTTCGGCGCGGTTCCCCCGCCCCGGCGTACCTCTTCACGGGCCCCGAAGCGGTGCTCCGGGACGAGGCGATCCAGGCGCTGCTCGACGCCGCGCTGGACCCGTCCCTCCGCGACTTCAACCTCGACCAGGCCAGCGCCGCCGAGCTCGATCCCGAGCGGCTGGTGGCGCTCTGCACCACCCTCCCGATGCTCGCCGAGCGCCGGGTGGTGGTCATCCGGGACGTGGAGGCCTGGCGCCGCCGCACGAAGGCGCGCGGCGCGATGCTCGAGTACCTGAAGCACCCCTCGCCCGAGACGGTCCTGGTCCTGATCCAGGGTGACGAGGGCGAGCGCGGCGAGAAGCGCGACGCCGAGCTGGAAAAGCTGGTGCAGGTGGTCGAGTTCCAGCCGCTCGACGCGGAGGCCGCGGGCGAGTGGCTGGCGGAGAAGGCGGCGGCCCTCGGCATCACCTTCGGGCCCGGGGCCGCGGAGCACCTCCTCGCCGCCACGGGGCATGACCTGGGGATGCTCCGCTCGGAGCTCGCGAAGCTCGAGGCCTTCGGCGGCGGGGCTGCCGTGGGCCTGCAGCAGGTGGGCGACCTGGTCGGCGTGCGCCACGGCGAGACGCTGGAGGACTGGCTCGCCGCGGTCCTCCTCGGCAGGACCGCGGACGCCGTGCGGCTCGTCGGGCCGGTGCTGGGCCAGTCGGGGATGTCGGGCGTCCGGATGGTGAATGGGCTGGGCACGATCCTGCTCCTCCTCGGCCTCGCCGCCGACGCGCGTGCGCGCCGCGTGCCCGCCTCCGGTCTGGGCACCCTGATCTTCAACGCCCTCAAGGCGGCGCGACCCGCCGGGCTGGGCCCCTGGGGCCAGGTCGTGGATCGGGTGAGGGCGGCGTCGCCCCGGTGGCCACCGATGCGGGCGGAGGCGGCCCTCCGCGCCGCGCTCGAGGCGGACCAGGCGCTCAAGGGCACGCGCGTGGGGGACGAGGAGGCGGTGCTCACGGACCTCGTGCTGCGGTTGGCGCCGCTGCGGAAGAGGGAGGCGGCGTGAGGCAGTCGCTGTTCGTCCTGGCGCTCCTGGCCGGCGTGGCTGGCGGGCCGGCGGCCGCCCAGGACCTGGCCGACGCGCGGCGGATGGCGCAGCAGGGCCAGGTGGACTCGGCGCGCGCCGCCCTCGCGCGGCTGCTCGCCGCCACGCCGCCCACCGACACGCTCTATCCCGAGATCCTCTACGCGCAGGGCGGGCTCGCCGCGAGCACCACGGACATGCAGCGCGCCTTCCAGCGGGTGGCGCTCGAGTATCCGAACTCGCCGTGGGCCGACGACGCGCTCCTCCGGCTGGCCCAGATCGAGTTCGCGGTGAACGACCCGCGGGGCGCCCTGCGGCAGGTCGAGCGGCTCCGGGGCGACTATCCCGCGAGCCCGCTCCTCCCCATCGCGGCGCTGTGGGGCGCGCGGGCGCACTTCGCGCTCGACAACACCGCCGCGGGCTGCGTGCTCCTGGCCGACGGGCTCACCCACGCCGGCGACGACATCGAGCTCCGGAACCAGCTCGAGTTCCATCGGGGCCGCTGCGGGGCCGACGGAGCGGACCGACGCGCCGACGCGCCGACGCCAGCACCCGTGGTCCGGCCTGCGGACACCGCCCCGGCCGTCGGCCCGGCCGCGCGTCCGGGCGTCGGCTGGCGTGTCCAGCTCGCCGCCCTCGGCTCCCGCGCCACCGCCGACGAACTCGTCGCCTCGGTGCGGGCGGCCGGGTATGAAGCGGTGGTGGTGGAGGAGGCGGGGCTCTTCAAGGTGCGCGCCGGGCCGTGGGCCGAGCGGGCCGACGCGGCCCACGCCCTCGAGACGCTTCGCGCGCGGTTCGGCGGGCAGCCGTTCCTCGTCCGCCCGTGAGCCGCACGAGCGAGCGGGCCGACACCCCGCTGATGCAGCAGTACCGGGAGGTGAAGGCGCGTCATCGCGACGCGATCCTCTTCTTCCGGATGGGCGACTTCTACGAGATGTTCTTCGACGACGCGGAGCTCGCGTCGCGCCTCCTCGACATCACGCTCACCTCCCGCGGCGACGGCGTGCCGCTCGCCGGCGTGCCGGTGAAGGCCGCGGCCGACTACCTCCGCCGGCTCGTGGCGGGCGGCCATCGCGTGGCCATCTGCGAGCAGGTGGAGGACCCGAAGCTCGCCAAGGGCATCGTCCGCCGGGCGGTGATCGAGACGGTCACCCCCGGCGCCCAGCTCCAGGAGGACTGGCTCCCCGGCGGCGCCAACAACTTCCTCGTCGCCGTGCTCCCCGAGGGCGGGCGGGTGGGGATCGCGGCCCTCGACCTCTCCACCGGCGAATTCGCGCTGGAGACCGTCGAGCCCGGGGCGCTGGCGGAGGCACTCGGCCGCCTCCGGCCGGCGGAGGTGGTGGCGCCCGGGGACATCGAGCTGGCGCTCGACGGGGTGCTCCGGACCGCACGCGAGCGGTGGGAGTTCGACCCCTCGCTCGCCGCCGAGGAGCTGGCCCGTCGCTTCGCGCTCGCCTCGCTCGACGGGCTCGGCGTCGGCCCCGCCGACTCGGCCGCCGTCGGCGCGGCCGGCGCACTGCTCCGCTACGTCGGCGACCTCCAGCCCCAGGGGCTCCCCCACCTCGCGCGGCCGGTGGTGCGCCGGAGCGGGGGGCACCTCTGGCTCGACGAGATGACCCGGCGGAACCTCGAGCTGGTCGAGCCGCTCTACGCCGGGCAGCGCGGCACCACGCTGCTCGATGCCCTCGACGCCACGGTGACGCCGATGGGCGCGCGGCTCCTCCGGCAGTGGGTGCTCTCCCCGCTCCGTGATCCGGCGGCCATCGCCGCGCGCCTCGACGCGGTCGAGGTGCTCGTCGCGGACCAGCGCGGCCGCGGGCGGCTCCGCGAGGCGCTCGACGGGGTGCGCGACCTCGAGCGGCTCGGGGGCCGCGCGGCCGCCGGCCGCGCCACGCCGCGGGAGATGGGCGCGCTTCGCGACTCCTTCACCCGGCTCCCCGACGTGCTCGAGGCGCTCAGCGGCCTGGCCGGCCGGTCGCGGAGCGCCGAGCTCGAGGCGCTGGCCGGGGGGTTCGACCCGCTGGCGGACGTGGCCGCGGAGCTGGCACGCGCCCTCGAGGACCGCCTTCCGCCCACCCTCGCCGACGGCCACGTGATCCGGGCCGGATTCGACGCCGGGCTGGACGAGGTCCGCGGGCTCCGGGACGGCGGCAAGTCCTACATCGCCGGGCTCCAGGAGCGGGAGCGCGCCCGCACCGGCATCCCGTCGCTCAAGGTCGGGTTCAACAAGGTCTTCGGCTACTATCTCGAGATCACCAACGCCCACGCGGCGCGGGTGCCGCCCGACTACGAGCGGCGCCAGACGCTGGCGGGCGCGGAGCGGTACGTCACGCCCGAGCTCAAGGAATACGAGGAGAAGGTCCTCACCGCGGAGGAACGGATGGCGGCGCGGGAGGCGGAGCTGTTCTCCCGGCTCCGGCGGGCGGTGGGCGCCGAGATCGCGCGGCTCCAGGCGGCGGCGCGGGCCCTCGCCCGCCTCGACGTGTGGGCCGGGCTCGCCGAGCGCGCGGTCGAGGGGCGCTGGAGCCGCCCGGCAGTGGACGACGGCCTCCTGCTCGAGCTCGACGCGAGCCGCCACCCGGTGATCGAGCGGCTGATGCCGCGGGAGCAGTTCATCCCCAACGACGTCCGGTTCGAGCCGGCGGCGCGGGTGCTCCTGGTGACCGGCCCGAACATGGCGGGCAAGTCCACCATCCTGCGGCAGATCGGCCTGGTCGTGGTGATGGCGCAGCTCGGGAGCTTCGTCCCGGCCGACCGGGCGCGGATCGGGGTGGTGGACCGGCTCTTCACCCGGGTGGGCGCCAGCGACAACATCGCCCGCGGCCAGTCCACCTTCATGGTGGAGATGAGCGAGACCAGCGCCATCCTCCACGGCGCGAGCGAGCGCTCGCTGGTCCTCCTCGACGAGATCGGGCGCGGCACCTCGACGTACGACGGGGTGGCGATCGCGTGGGCGGTGGCGGAGCACCTGCACGACCAGGTGGGCTGCCGCACGATGTTCGCCACCCACTACCACGAGCTGATGCAGCTTCCGGAGAAGCTGGCCCACGCCCGGAACCTGAACGTCGCGGTGCGCGAGGCGGGGGGGAAGGTGGTCTTCCTCCACCGACTCGAGCCCGGCGGCACCGACCGCTCGTACGGCATCCACGTGGCCGAGCTGGCCGGGCTTCCCGCCGCCGTGGTGCGGCGGGCGCAGGGGATCCTCGGCACCCTCGAGGGCACCCACCGGGTGGCGCCCGGCGCGCCGCCGCCGCCGGCCGACCCGGCGCAGCTCGGGCTCCCGCTCGAGGTCCCCGCCCATCCCGCGCTCGAGGCGCTCCGCGCCCTCGACGTCAACAGCCTCACCCCCCTCGAGGCGCTCAACCGGCTCGCCGACCTGGTGCGGCGGGCAGAGGAAGCCAGATGAACCGACGGCTCGCCGCCCTGATGCTGGTCCTGGCCATCGCCGCCTGCCGCGCCGAGCGGCGGAGCCCCGCGCCCGGCACCGAGCCGCCGCGGGACCAGCCGCCGGTCGCACTCGACCCGGTGCCGCCGGTGGAATATCCGCCGGCGCTCTACGCGCAGGGGGTGGCGGGCCGCGTCGTCCTCCGGCTCTTCGTGGACACGGCGGGCGCCATCGTGCCCGACTCGACCCGGATCGAGGAGACGAGCGGCGTCCCGGCGCTCGACAGCGCCGCGCTGGTGGCGGCGCCCCGGCTCCGCTTCGCACCGGCGCTCCGCGACGGCAGGCCGGTGCCGGCGCCGTTCCTCCAGCCGTTCGACTTCCGCCCGCCGGCGGAGCAGTCGAGCACTTCCGGAGCCACCCCGTGACCCATCCGCATCCCCGCCCCTACGACGACGTGCTCCAGACCGTGGGCTGGACCCCGCTCATCCGGCTCGGCCGGGTGGGCGCCGGCGTCCGGACGCCGGTGTACGGCAAGGCGGAGTACGCCAATCCCGGGGGCTCGGTGAAGGACCGGATCGGGCTCGCGATCATCCTGGCGGCAGAGCAGGCCGGGGAGCTCAAGCCGGGCGGGGTGATCGTCGAGGGCACCTCGGGCAACACCGGCGTGGGGCTGGCGATGGCGGCGGCTCTCCGGGGCTACCGCTGCATCTTCACCCTGCCGGACAAGATGTCGCAGGAGAAGGTGCGGCTCCTCAAGGCGTACGGCGCGGAAGTGGTCATCACGCCGACGGCGGTGCCGCCCGACCATCCCGACAACTACGTGATGAAGGCCAGGCAGATCGTGCACGACACCCCGGGCGCGATCCTGGCGAACCAGTTCTACAACGAGGCCAACCCGCTGGCGCACTACGCCACGACGGGGCCGGAGATCTGGGAGCAGACCGAGGGGCGGGTCACCCACTTCGTCGCCGGCGCCGGCACCGGCGGCACGGTGAGCGGCGCGGGGAAGTACCTGAAGGAGAGGAACCCGAAGATCCGCGTCATCGCCGGCGACCCGGTCGGCTCGCTCTACACCGGGTATGCGAAGACGAAGACGATGGGCCAGGGCGCGCCGTACAAGGTCGAGGGCATCGGCGGCGACAAGATCCCGACCACCATCTGGTTCGACGTGGTGGACGAGTTCCGCCAATTGAGTGATGCCGAGTCGTTCGCGATGGCGCGGCGGATCGCGCGGGAGGAGGGGATGCTGGTGGGCGGGTCGGCGGGCCTGAACGTGGGGCTCGCGCTCCAGGTGGCGCGCGAGGTGAACGACCCGGACGCCTGCGTGGTCACCATCCTCTGCGACACCGGGGAGCGCTACCTCTCCAAGCTCTTCAACGACGAGTGGATGCGGGAGAACCAGCTGCTCGAGTCGCCGCGGGTCACGGTGGCGGACCTGCTCGCGCGGCGGCAGCCGCGGGCGCCCGAGATGGTGAGCGTGGCGCCGGCGGCGGCGGTGCGGCAGGCGCTCAACCTGATGGCCACCTGGGAGGTGAGCCAGCTCCCGGTGCTCGACGACGGGGAGCAGGTCGGCGCCGTCACCGAGGGCACGCTGATGACGAAGGCACTGGGCCAGCCGGCACTCCTCGACCGCCCGGTGCGCGAGGTGATGGAGCCGCCCTTCCCGGTCGTGGACGAGGCCACGCCGATCGACCGGCTGGCGCCGATGCTCTCCCACGACAGCCCGGCGGCCCTCGTGACCCGGGGCGGGAAGATGGTGGGGATCGTGAGCCGGTATGACCTCATGCGGGAGATGATCGGGACGCGGTGACGGGGAGCGGGGAGAAGGGAGAGGGGAGGGGGCCCCGCCCCTCCCTTTCCCCTCTCCCCTCTCCCCTCTCCCCTTCACGGACTGCTGCCCATGCGCATCACCGTCCTCACCGGCGGCGCCTCCTCCGAGCGCGACGTCGCCCTCGCTTCCGCGGCCCAGGTGGTGCCCGCGCTCCGCGGCCGCGGCCACGACGTGGCCGTGGTGGACATCGCGCGCGGCTTCATCCCCGAGACCGACGAGCCCGGCCTCCTCGGCAAGAAGGTCGGCGCGGCGCCGCCCGATCCCGCGCGCCTCGCGGCGATGGAGCGGGGGCTCCTGGTCTCCGGCCTGGGCGACATGCCGGTCGTCCGGAGCGCCGACGTCCTCTTCCTGGCGCTGCACGGCGGCTGGGGCGAGGACGGCACGCTGCAGGCGCTGCTCGAGGTGACCGGCGTGCCCTACACCGGGAGCGGACCGCTCGGCAGCGCGATGGCGATGGACAAGGACGTCTCCAAGCGGCTCTTCCTCGACGCCGGCGTGCCGACCGCGGACTGGCGAATGACGCCGGTGGACGAGGCGGAGGCGGTCGGGGCACTCGGCCTCCCGCTCGTGGTCAAGCCGTCGAAGCAGGGCTCCACCGTGGGCCTCACGGTGGTGAAGCAGGCCGGGGAGCTCCCGGCGGCCATCGCGGAGGCGGCGCAGTTCGACGACGAGGTGATGCTGGAGCGGTTCGTGCCGGGGCGGGAGCTCACCGTCGGCGTGCTCGAGGGGCGCGGGCTCGTGGTCGGCGAGATCATCCCGAAGCACGAGCTCTTCGACTACGAGTGCAAGTACACGCCGGGGATGTCGGAGGAGGTCTTCCCGGCGGTCATCGACGAGCCGGTGGCGGACGAGGCGCGGCGGCTGGCGGTGCTGGCGCACACGGCGCTCAAGCTCGGCAGCTACTCGCGGGTGGACTTCCGGCTCGACCCCCAGGGCGGGCTCTGGTGCCTCGAAGTCAACACCCTGCCCGGGATGACCTCGACCAGCCTGATGCCGCAGAGCGCCGCAGCGATGGGGGTGGAGTTCGGGGAGCTCTGCGAACGGATCTGCCGGGGGGCGGTGGGGGCGTAACCCCCCGCTGGCACCCTCCTTGCCTCATCGGGGAGCCCGTGTTCACGCTCCCCGTCTCCCTCGCCGACCTCTGGCCCGCCGGCACCGTCAGCTCGGCCCGGCCCGATGACGACGCCATCGACTGGCTTTCCCGCAGCCGCGGGTGGCGGGAGCGCGCCTCGGCCGTTCCGCTCATCATGGCCGGCGGGCTCCCCGTCCTCTGTCACGAGGCCGGTGCGGCCCCGGCCGCGTTGCAGCTCCTCCGCGAGTGTGGCCTGCCCGTCACATCCCGGGTGCTGACCTTCGACGGGGAAGGCGCCCGCCCGGCCGTCGCCCGCCTCGCCGCCGACGGGCACCTGATCGGCATCACCTACGCCCCCCGCCGGCTCGCCGCTCCCCCCGAGGCCTACGTCACCGATCCCGAGGTCCTTGCCTCGTTGAACGACAAGGCGAGCCTCGGCGACCTGCTGCCGCCCGGCGCCGTGCCCGCCCGTGAAGTGGTGCACCCCGACCAGATCGAGGGAGCGCTCGCGCGCCGCGCCGGGAGCCTCCCGCTCGTCCTCAAGGCCGGCACCCGGCTCGGGACCGGTGCTGGCCGTGACGTGGCCATCTGCCGCACCCCCGGCGACCTCGACGCCGCCCGCCGGAAGCTGGCCGCCGCCGAGCGCTTCGTGATCGAGGAGCACTGCGGCTTCGCCACGACCTGGTGCCTGCACTACGCCGCCGGAAAGTCCGGCGTGACGTACATCGGCGCCACCGAGCAGGTCTGTGATGCGGAAGGGGGATACCGGGGCAACTGGTGCGAGCAGGGGCGCGGCCCGGCGGAGGAGGCGGTCGAGCTCGGCCAGTACGCCGCCATTGCGGGGTGGGCGCGCGGGTACCGCGGCTTCCTCGGCATTGACGTGGGGCAGGCGCCGGACGGCCGCTGGCTCGCCTTCGACCCCAACTTCCGCACCAACGGCTCCACCATCCAGGCTCTGCTCGGCGCCGGGCTCGCCGACGCGTGGGGCATCAACTGCACCAGGCTCCGCTACGGGATCGGGTTCGACGGGCCGTTCGGGGAGATGCTCGACCGGCTCCACGCCTTCCACCGGAGGCGGGAGCTCATCCCGATCCTGGTGTTCGACACGCCGCGGCTCGGGCTGACCGACGAGGACGGCGCGCCGACCTGCGGCATCGTCGCCGCCGGCGCCGACCGCGCGGCGGTGGACGCCGTCTTCGGGCGGCTGCGGGAGCAGGGGTTCGCCTGCTGAGCTGGCCGGCGCCCGCGGCTCCGTTGTAGCGCTCCAGGCGGTGCCCGCCGGCCCCCCGCCCTGTCTCTTCCAATCCATCCCTGCCCGTCCATCTTTCTCCCGATGCTGCCCCCGCTCCGCACCCTGCTCGACGGCCTCATCGACTACGCCGGCCTCTTCCCGCCGGCGTCACTCGAAATGCCCGCCGCCGTGCGCAACTACGCCGCCTACCGCACCGGTCCCGACCGCTGGGCCCTCGGCCGGTTCGTGGTGCCCGCGGATCGGCTGCCCGAGCTCGAGCGCGCCGCGGAGGGACGGATCACGCCAGGCGATCCGTGGCTCCTGGGCGTGCTCGTCGGCGCGAACGACGCCGGCCAGGTCGAGGCCGCCCGCGCCTTCAATGCGCGCCACGCGGCGTCACGCGACCTGCTTGCCGACGTGCTCGAGGGAAGGGCCACCAGCCCGGAAGGGGTCGCGGCCCTCACCGCCGCCGCGCAACCGGCGTTCACCCTCTTCATCGAGGTCCCCGCCGATCCCGACCCGGGGCCGCTGATCGAGGCCATCGCTGCCGCGGGCGCGCGCGCCAAGATCCGCACCGGCGGCGTCACGGCCGACGCGTTCCCCACCGCCGCGCTGGTGGCGCGCTTCCTCGCCGCCTGCGTCCGGTCCGGCGTGCCGTTCAAGGCCACCGCGGGGCTGCACCACCCGATCCGCGCCAGGTACCCGCTCACCTACGCGCCCGACGCGCCGCGCGGGATGATGTTCGGCTACCTCAACGTCTTCCTCGCCGCCGCCCTGCTCCACGCCGGGGGCGCCGAGGCCGATGCCACGCGGCTGCTGGAGGAGACCCGGCTCGATGCCTTCTCCTTCTCCGACCAGGGGGTGAGCTGGGACGGTTACCGGTTCACCCTCGCCGACCTCGCCGAGTCGCGCCGCCTTGCCCTCGGCGTCGGCTCCTGCTCCTTCGACGAACCGCTCGACGACCTCGCGACCGCCGGACTCCGCTGATGCGCCACACCGACGCGACCCACGATCCCGCCCTCCGCTCCTGGGTGCCAGGCGCCGACGGCCACCCCGACTTCCCGATCCAGAACCTGCCGTTCGGGCGCTTCCGTCCGCCCGCGGGCGATGAGGACGCACCCGAGGACCCGATCCCGGCGGTGGCGATCGCCGACCAGGTGGTGGACCTCGTCGCTGCCGCCGATGGCGGGCTCCTCCCCGGGCCGGCGGCCGACGCGGTGGACGTCTGGATGGCGGAGGGGATGGGCGCGTTCCTGGAACTCGGCCCCGAGGCGTGGGGCGCGCTGCGGCAGGGGGTGAGCGAGCTGCTCCGGGCCGACACCGAGGAGGGGGGCGAGGCGCGCGAGATGGGCGAGGACCTGCTCCGCCCGATGGCCCAGGTGGAGCTGCTCCTCCCCACCGACATCGGCGACTACACCGACTTCTACGCCTCGGTGCACCACGCCACCAACGTCGGATCGATGTTCCGGCCCGACAACCCGTTGCTCCCGAACTACAAGTGGGTGCCGATCGGGTACCACGGGCGGGCCTCGTCCATCGTGCCGAGCGGTGCCGCGATCCACCGTCCGATGGGGCAGCTGCAGCAGGGCGATGCGCCGCCGGAGTTCGGGTTCACCCGCGAGCTCGACTACGAGCTGGAGCTCGGCGCCGTGGTGGGGGTCGGCAACCCCCTGGGCCGCCCCATCCCCATCGAGCAGGCCGACGACCACCTTTTCGGGCTCGTGCTGCTCAACGACTGGTCGGCCCGGGACATCCAGCGCTGGGAGTACCAGCCCCTCGGCCCCTTCCTCGCCAAGAACTTCGCCTCGACCATCTCCCCCTGGATCGTCACCCTGGAGGCGCTGGCCCCCTTCCGCGCCCCGGCGTTCAAGCGGCCGGCCGGCGACCCCGAGCCGCTCCCCTACCTCGACGACGCCGACGACCAGCGCCAGGGCGGGTTCGACATCATCCTCGAGGTGCTGCTGTCCACCAGGACCATGCGGGAACAGGGATTCCAGCCGATGCAGGTGAGCCGGGGCGGCTTCGGGGGGATGTACTGGACGGTGGCCCAGATGCTCGCCCACCACGCCAGCAACGGGTGCAACCTCCGCCCCGGTGACCTGCTCGGCAGCGGGACCATCTCCGGCCCCGAGCCGGAGAGCCGGGGGTGTCTCCTCGAGCGGACGTGGCGGGGTACGGAGCCGCTCCGTCTCCCCTCGGGAGAGACCCGGAAGTTCCTGGAGGACGGGGACGAGGTGGTCTTCCGGGCCTGGTGCGAGCGGCCGGGGTACGCCCGGATCGGCTTCGGGGAGTGCCGGGGGCGGGTGGGGGCGGGGGTTGCTTGACACCGGGGTGGGAGGGGGAACTATTAGGTAAGATGGACGGTCGGGCAGTCGGGTAGTCGGGCAGGTCCCTCCCGCCCCCCGTCCGACTGCCCGACGGTGCGTCTGTCCGACCGCCCCGGCCCCGTACTTGCGGCACTTTCCGCAGCAGCTGATCACGGGAGTTCCCTGACTCGATGAGCGCGCTGGCCTTCCCCCGGCTCACCCCCTGGGTTGGACGACTGATCGTCGCCAACGCCGTGGTGCTGCTCGTCCTGCAGACGGTGGCGCCGGCACTGGCCGGGTGGCTGGCGTTCTCGCCGTCGGGCGCCCTGGCGCATCCGTGGACGTTCGTCACCTACATGTTCGTCCACAGCGGGCTGCTCCACCTCGCCTTCAACTGCCTCTTCCTCTACTTCCTCGGCACCGCGGTCGAGGCCCGGATGGGCAGCCGGGCGTTCCCCCTCTTCTACGTCCTCTGCGGGCTCGGCGGGGCGGTGTTCTCCCTTGCGCTCTCGGGGCTGATGGCGGTGCCCCCGTTCGTCGGCGCGTCGGGGGCGGTGCTGGGCGTCGCGGTGGCGTTCGCGATGTACTGGCCCGACGCCGAGATGATGGTCTTCCCCATCCCCTTCCCCATCCGCGCGCGGACGCTCGTGCTCGCGCTGGTGGCCTTCGACGTGGTGATGGCCCTGGCGCCGGGGCGTGACGGGGTGGCGCACCTCGCGCACCTGGGCGGGGCGCTGGTGGCCTACGTCTACTTCCGGCTGCAGGGCCTGCCGCGCGCCGTGGAGCTCCCGGCGCCGGTGCGCCCCGTCGAGTCGGCGATGGCGATGCGTCGCGCCCACCGCGCCAAGGAGCCGCCGGCGTCGCGTCCACGGCCCGCCCGCCCGGAGCGCGATGCCGATCCCGCCAGCGCGGAGATCGACCGCGTCCTCGACAAGATCAGCGCACAGGGCATCCACTCGCTCACGCCGGAGGAGAAGCGCTTCCTCGCCGAAGCGAGCGAGAAGAAGCGTCGCGACTCACTGCATTGATTCCATTCGCTTGACCGGCGGGCACGTGCGCCCTTATAGTGGCGCGTGCTCGTCAACCTCCTGCCTGCCTTCCTCGACGTCATCGCCGCCGAGGATCGTCGCGCCGCCTGGCGCCACTACTTCGACAGTCACCGCCTCGTCCTCACCGCCTACTGGCGGAACTACGTGCTCGATCCCGAGAGCGGGCACGCCGAGGCGGTCATCCGCCGCACGCTCGACGCCGACCGGGCCGACCTCCACGCGCTGCTGGAGCGGACCGACGTGCCCGCGCTGGTCGAGGACGCAGTGGCCAAATCCACCGCCGTCCTCAAGGTGGACCGGCCCACCGACACCTGGCTGATGGTGGGCGTGGGCGCGGCGAACGCCGGCGAACTGGTGGTGCAGGGCCGCGGCGTCGCATTCATCTGCCTGGAGCACTTCACCGGGCGCGCCAATCCCGACACCTGGGGGATGGGGCTCCCGGCCGACCAGATCCCGCTCTGGGTGGCGCACGAGATCGCCCACACCGTCCGCTACACCAGCCCCGACAGCGAGAGCGAGCTGAAGCGCCTGGTTGCGGAGTCGGGGGGATACTACGACTACTGGCAGACCGGGAGCCGGGCGTCGCTCCTCGAGCTCCTCATCAACGAGGGGCTGGCGGTGCACGCCGCGGAGGCGGTGGTGCCGGGGTTCGACGCGGCCGACTACTTCGGATACCCCAAGCGTCAGTACCACCGGCTCCGGCAGCTCGAGGCATTCCTGCGGCGGGCGGCGGAGCACGATTACGACCGCCGCGGCCTGGGGCTCCGGCTCCGCTACCTGTCGGGGGGAATGAGCCCGGCGGCGCGGCTGGTGCAGGGCCGCGTGCTGCCGGAGCGGGCGGGCTACTACCTCGGCTATCGCCTCGCGGAGGCACTGGTGGCCGAGCGCGGGATTGCCGCGGCGCTCCGGGCGCCGGCGGCGGCATTCCTCGAGGCCGACCGGGCGGCGCGGGGGATCGCAACGGCGTGAGCGACGAGATCACCATCCTCTTCAAGCCCAGCGGCTCCATCCACGTCCGCGGCCCGGTGAAGTTCACCGACGCGGACGGCAACGAACTCACCCCGCCGCCGTCAAAGGTGCCGGGGGTGGTGAAGCTCTGCGGCTGCGGGCACTCGAAGGACAAGCCGTGGTGCGATGGGAGTCACAAGGACGTCCAGGGTCCAAGGTCAAAGGTCGAAGGGAGCACGTGAGGCTCCTTCGACCTCCGACCTTGGACCTTGGACCTTCGACCTCCTAGCCATCGCCCGCCGCCTTTGATCCCCGTTTCGGGATGGCGGAGCCGATGAGTCCGCCGATTACGCCGCCCATCAGGGCACCCACCGCCCCTGCACCGATCATCGGACCGGCGCAGCTGTCGGTCCCGCTGTCGGGGGTGCAGAGGGCATCAGCCATTAGGATACCCATGATCCCGAGGACGGACGCCCCGATGGCGAGCCCTTCCCACCGATGATCCCGGCTGTCGCCGAAAACACGGAGTCCAGGACGGGTGTCGGCGACCGGTACCTCGTACAGGCGTGAGGAGACCGCCGCCGGAGTCGGGCCGATGACTCTGCCACGCTCGGGAGCTTGAGCAGATGCCGGACCGCTGGCCATGACTCCCAGGAGGCCGACGACCAGCCAGCCAAGCCTCCATCCGCTGGTCGGCATCCGCGTAACATCGACCATGTCCATTCAGAACCCCCTTTCCTGCAGGATGGCCGAATACCCGGTTGCATCTCCCCCGCCAATTGAATCCGGCACCCAGCCGCGGAAGGGCTTCGAGGTCCAGAAACACTCGGTCCGGCCCGCGCCGAAGAACTCGTAGGCAGGGTCCCGACTCGAAACACAGTCGAGGAATGGCGCGGCCCGACTACCAATATTGTATGCCGTGCTCACCACGACCCGTTCCGCTCGATTGCTGTGTTCGCACGTGTCCGTGCCGAAATAGCCGCCTCCGTTGCACAGGCTGAGCTGCGGGTAGCTCGCGTGCTTATCCTCGGCCACAAACACGCGAGGATGATCGCCTTGGCCATCCGGATACGAAAGCCCTTGAGCGTAACCCTTGTAACCCTCGGGAATGAAGATGTGGGTACTGTGCTGAAGGTACCACGCCTTCACCAAGACCCAATGCTGAGTCGAAGAATTGTACCGGACATCGAGGAAGACGGCTTCTGAGTCCCCATTGTGCGGGAAGCACAGATAGTGCAAAGGTCGTAGGTGTAGGACCAATTCAGCTCGGGCGCGAACGCCTGCGCGACGAGTTTCTCACAATAGTCTGCCACGCTGTCGGCATCGGCGTCCGTCCACACCTCGTCATCGATGCACAGCGAGGCCCCGATGTCCTCGCCCAGGTATACCCCGTAGGCGCTGGGGTTGGGGTCCTCATCCAAGCACCCAAGTTGACATCTGGGGCTCGCTTCGACGTCGAGAAGCCGTGGTCCTTGGGTTTCGCTTGACGCCGGCGAGGTCGGTTCACTACAGGAGGGTACCAGAATGACTGAGAGGAACAATACCGCGGCCGACAGCAGCCGTTCACGCATTTCTTACCTCCGAGGCCAGCTGGTGGGAGGCCCCAAGCTGCACCCCGGGAACTGAAGGGACGCACAACCCAGGATGAAGTTCCGGGGGGACCAGCATCAGTGGAGGTTGCCGGCACGAGCGCATCCGGCCGCATCGGCACGTGACAACCCGGTCCCTGCAGCTCACTTCCCCACGCAGAACCCCGCAAACACCGCCCCCAGCACCTCCTCCACATCCACCGCACCGACGAGGGCGTCGAGGGCAGCCACCGCTTCCTGGACCTCGTGCGCGGCGAGCACGGTGTCGCCGCCCGGCTCGAGGTGCGCCGCCGCCCGGCTGAGCGCGTCCGCGGCCCGGGCCAGCGCCGCGCGGTGCCGTTCGTTCACCAGCAGGCCGTCGAGGTCGGCGGGGATGGTACCGTCGCCGAAGAGCCGGGCTACCACGGCTTCCCGGAGCGCGTCGAGCCCCTCGCCGGTGACGGCAGACAGATTCACCGCAGAGGCGCAGAGGGACGCAGGTTCCCGAAGATCGAGCTTGGTGGAGACCGCAAGCAGGCGCTCGGGGGGTATCGAGCGATCGGGGCGAGGGTCTCCCTCCTCGCACCAGAGCACCAGGTCCGCCGCATCGAGCCAGCGCCGGCTCACCTCCACGCCCAACCGTTCGATCCGGTCGTCCGCGTCGCGCACGCCGGCGGTGTCCACCAGCCGCACCGGCCAGCCGTCGAGGGCCGCGTGGGCCTCGATGGCGTCCCGGGTGGTGCCGGGGATCTCCGTGACGATGGCGCGGTCGCGGCCGAGGAGCGCGTTGAAGAGCGACGACTTGCCGGCGTTGGGCGGGCCGGCGAGCACCACCAGCGCCCCCTCGCGGAGCCGGGCGCCGGCAGGTGCCGTGGCGAGGAGCCGGGCCACCCGCTCGCGGACGGCGGCGAGCCGCGTGCGGGGCATCGCGGGATCCACCGCGCCGTCGTCCTCCCCGGGGAAGTCAATGTCGTAGGCGAGGAGGGCGAGGAGTGCGACCAGCTCCTCGCGGAGGGCCGCGAGCCGGCGGGAGAGCCCGCCCTCGAGCCGGGCCAGCGCTGCGCCCGCCTGGGTCGGCGCGTCGGCGGCGATGAGGTCGTTCACCGCCTCCGCCTGCACCAGGTCCATCCGGCCGTTGAGCACCGCGCGCCGGGTGAATTCTCCCGGCGCTGCCGGCCGGGCCCCCGCCGCCTCGAACGCCGCCACCAGCCGGGCCGGCGTCACCAGCCCGCCGTGGCAGAAGCACTCCACCGCGTCCTCGCCGGTGTAGCTCGCCGGCGCCCGGAAGGCGAGGTAGAGCCCGCGGTCCACCGCGGTGCCGTCCGGCGCGATGAACTCGGCGAGGTGCGCGGTGCGCGGCGGGGCCGCGAGGAAGGGGCGGATCACCCGGGCCGCCACGTCGAACGCCCCCGCCCCGCTCAGCCGGACCACCGCGAGGGCGGAGCGTCCGGGAGGGGTGGCGAGGGCGACGATGGGGTCGGTCAACATCAGGGACAATGTGAAGGGGACAAGGGAGAAAGGGGAGGAAGGGAGCAGGGGGAAAGGCGCGGCCTCCTTGCCCTTGCCACCCCCTTCGCCCCTGCCCCCTGTCCCGTGCTCCTAGCGCTTCTTCGGCGCCGGCTTCGGCGCCGGCTTCGGCGCCGCGACCGGCATCCGCTTCTTCCGCTCCTGCGCGATCAGCCACTGCTGCGGCAGGCTCGCGAGGTTGCTCACCGCGTAGTACAGGTTGAGCCCCGCCGGGAACTGCAGGAACATCACGGTGAAGATGCCCGGCATGAAGTAGAGCATCATCTTCGTCTGCGGCGTCGGTTCCGTCCCGAGCTGGCCCAGCTTGCTCAGCAGGAACATCGACGCGCCCATCACGACGGGGATGACGTAGATCGGGTCCTTCATCGAGAGGTCGGGGATCCAGAGGAACGGCACCCCGCGGAGCTCGATCGTGTTCTGGAAGACGAAGAAGAGCGCGAAGAGCACCGGCATCGGGATCAGCATCGGCAGGCAGCCGCCGAGCGGGTTCACCCCGTGCTCCTTGTACAGCTTCATCATCTCCTGCTGGAGCCGCTGCGGGTTCTCCTTGTGCTTCTCCTGCAGCTCCTTCATCGGCCCCTGGATGGCCTGCATCGCCATGCTGGAGCGCATCGCCTTCTGGTTGAGCGGCCAGAGGACCAGCCGCACCATGATGCCGAACACCACCAGGACCAGCCCGTAGGAAAGCGCCAGGTGCTCGTGCATCCAGACCAGCAGCCACCGCGCGCCCACCGCGAGCGGCCGGATGACCGTGCGGAAGCCGGGCCACCCGTACGGGTTCACGTCGTCGAAGTCGTGCCCGATCGCCGAGAGGCGGTGGTACTCCATCGGGCCGACGTAGAGCTGCCACCCGAAGGTCCCCGCCTGCATGAGCGGGACGCCGATCCGGATGTCCGCCTGGTGCGGCCGCTTGCCGGCGTCCATCGGGGCGGCGGCGGTGGCCCCGCTGATCCGCGCCGCGGTGGAGTCGAGGGCGAGGATCGCCTGGACGAAGTACTTCGACTTGAGCGCCACCCAGTCGAACGGCCCGGGAAGCGGCCGGGTCTCGCCGGCGTCGAGGCTCTGGAGCCGGGTGAGCTCGGTGCCACGCTGCTCGGTGACGATGCCGCTCATCCGGTAGTTCATCGTCGAGTCGGCCTCGGTGTTGCGGAGGCCGGGGCCCATCCCCACCAGCAGGAGCCCGCCGTTCGGCCCGAGGCCGGTGACGCTGCCGGAAAGGTGCATCCGGTAGTCGTCGGGCTCGAACCGGTATCGGAGCTCCACCCGCACCGCGCCGCGCTCCGAGGCGAGGGTGAGCTCGCCGCCCTGGCGGGCGTCCACCGACGTCGCCGAGGGGGTGAAGACCCAGTCGTCGAGCCGGAGCGTGTCGGCGCCGTCCACCAGCCGCAGCTCCATCAGCCGGCTGTCCGGCGGCAGGACGTCCACCAGCTCATCCTTGCGGCCCGGGAGGGTGTAGGTGTAGTTCGCCAGCACCGCGCTCACCAGCCGGCCGCCGCGGGTGGAGAAGCCGTAGCGGTAGAGGTCGGAGGTGACGAGGACGGTGTCCTCGCGGGGGCGGACGGTCAGGCTGTCGGACAGTCGGACGGTCGGGCTGTCGGGCTGTCGGGCCGTGGGACTGTCGGGCAACGGAGCCGTGGGGCTCACCAGCACACTGTCCGACTGTCCGTCTGCCCGACTGCCCGACGAGCTAAG
>CAVQWA010000029.1:0-42916 GCA_963717315.1 uncultured Gemmatimonadales bacterium | reverse complement strand
AGCTCGCCGTGGCCTATGCCGCCATCGCGAACGGCGGCGTGATCGTCGCTCCCACGCCGGCGGCGGGAGGTACGTGCCCCAGGCCGCTCCACCGCCACCGCACGGAGCCGGTCTTCGCCGCGCCGTGTCGGAGGACACCGGCCCGGCTCCGCCGCTACCTCACCGGCGTCGTGGTCACTCGGGCGGCACCGGGAGCCGCGCGCGGTCGAGCGTGACACCATCGCCGGCAAGACGGGCACCGCCCTGTGGATGGGCAAGGACGGCTACGTGGCCTCGTTCGCCGCGATCTACCCGGTGCGGAGACCCGCAGCTCGTGATGGTGAAGAGGGTGGACGGCCCGAGGAGCCAGATCTACGGCGGATGCGGCGGCGCCACTCCATCGTCACGGCGCCGGTGATGCGCCTTCGTCGCGGCGCGTGGCGCTCGACGGCTCGCGCCTCGCGGGGCACGGCGGCCGCTGTGGCGACGACCCGGCGCGCCGGGAGCGGACGCACCGGGGTCCCGCCGAGCTGGCCGCTGGCCGCGCACTCGCGCAGCGCAGCCTGGTGAGGTGTGCGCTTCCAGGGCTCGGCCTGCGGGAAGCCGTGCACACCCTGCACAAGGATTCCACGTGGCGGTGCAGGAAGCGGCGGGCGCCGCACCCGGCGCGCACCGGGCGCGGGCGGGTGCGACCGTCACCGTCTACGCCCGGGGAGCCGAACCGCGAGCGCCACCGCCGCCGACCTGCTCGCTGCGCTCCGCCGCGAGGGCCTGCTGGTGGAGGTGCTGCGCGCCGGAACCGGCCGGGGGCTGGCGGGGACCACAGCCGCTCCGTCCACCCGGGCCAATCGTGGTGGTGCGCGGGTCGCAGGGCGGATGGCCACCGGTTCATCCCGGGCGCGCTGGAGCGCGGGGCGGCTGTGTCGCTCCAGCGCCCCGACGCGACGGCGGCCGCGCCTGCAGTGGTGACCGACGGTCGCCGCGCGGCGCTCGCCCTGGCCCTGCGCGCCAACGGCGATCCGGCGCTCACCCTGGTCGGCATCACCGGCACCAACGGCAAGACCACCACCACCGCGCTCGTCCGGCACCTCCTCACGTGCGGGGAGCATCGGGATCCATGGGCGGGAGGCGGTGCCCTCCACGGCGGGCAACCGCGCATGGCCGTGGACTCCACGGCCACGCTGGCCGCGATGTGGAGCGCGGGTGCGTCATGTCGCGATGGAGACCTCGTCACACAGCCTCGACCAGGGGCGGCTCGACGGCCTGGCGTTCGCGGCGGGCGTGTTCACTCAACGCTCAGCCGCGACCACCTCGACTACCACGGGTCGATGGAGCATGCCGCTGTCGTGAACGCGGACGATCCCGCGTGGGATGCGATCCCCTGGGTGACATCCCCCACTCACGTTCGGCGTGGGAGGGGCCGCGGACCTGCGGGCCGAGGACCTGGTGCTCGACGCAGCGGGGAGCCGCTTCCGGCTCGCCGGCGGCGAGGCGGCGCTCCCCCTCCTCGGCGACTTCAACGTGCGCTCGGTGCGGCGGGCGCGGCGGCCGCCCGAGCGCGACCGCCGCGCCCGCCGCACCGAGGGCGTTGGCCACGTTGAAGTCGCCGAGGAGGGGGAGCACCACCTCGGCGGAGCCGAACCGGCCGGCGAGCCGGAAGCGGCTCCCCGCTGCGTCGAGCACCAGGTCCTCGGCCCGCAGGTCCGCGGCCCCTCCCACGCCGAACGTGAGTCGGGGGATGTCACCGGGGATCGCATCCCACGCGGGATCGTCCGCGTTCACGACGGCGGCGGCGCCCGGGGCGAGGAGGGCCGCGAGGCGGAGCTTTGCCGCGAGGTAGTCCTCCATCGACCCGTGGTAGTCGAGGTGGTCGCGGCTGACGTTGGTGAACACGCCCGCCGCGAACGCCAGGCCGTCGAGCCGCCCCTGGTCGAGGCTGTGTGACGAGGTCTCCATCGCGACGTGACGCACCCCGCGCTCCCGCATCGCGGCCAGCGTGGCCTGGAGGTCCACGGCCCCCGGGGTGGTGAGGTTGCCCGCCGTGGAGGGCACCGCCTCCCCCCGCCCGTCGAAGGCTCCGAGGGTCCCGATGCTCCCCGCATTTCCCGCGGCGTTGAGGAGGTGCCGGACGAGCGCGGTGGTGGTGGTCTTGCCGTTGGTGCCGGTGATGCCGACCAGGGTGAGCGCGGCGGCCGGATCGCCGTTCCACGCGCGGGCCAGGGCGAGCGCCGCGCGGCGACCGTCGGTCACCACCACCTGCGGCGCGGCCGCCGTCGCGTCGGGGCGCTCGACGACCAGCGCCGCCGCCCCGCGCTCCAGCGCGCCCGGGATGAACCGGTGGCCATCCGCCTGCGACCCGCGCACCGCCACGAACCACTGGCCCGGGTGGACGGAGCGGCTGTCGTCCGCCAGCCCGGCCGGTTCCGGCGCGGCGGCCGCCTCCACCAGCAGGCCCTCGCGGCGGAGCGCAGCGAGCAGGTCGGCGGCGGTGGCGCTCACGGTTCGGCTCCCCGGGCGTAGACGGTGACGGTCGCGCCCGCCCGCGCCCGTGCGCCGGCGCCGGGCGAGGTGCGGAGCACCCGCCCGCTTCCCTGCACCGCCACGTGGAATCCTTCCCGGTGCAGGGTGCGCACGGCTTCCCGCAGGCCGAGGCCCTCGACGCCCGGCACCTCGCCGGGCTCGCGCTGCGCGGAGTCCGCGGCCAGCGGCCAGCTCACCGCCACGACCGGGACCCGGGTGGCCTGCCGCTCCCGGCGCGCCGGGTCGTCGCCGCCGGCGGCGCGGCCGGTGCCCGCGAGGCGCGAGCGGTCGAGCGCCACGCGCCGCGACGACATCGCGCGCGTGACGATGGACTTGGTGAGTGGCGCCGCCACCAGTCCGCCGTAGATCTGGCTCCTCGGGCCGTCCACCTTCACCACCATCACGAGCTGCGGGTCCCGCACCGGGTAGATCGCGGCGAACGAGGCCACGTAGCCGTCCTTGCCCCGCTCCATCCGCCGGGCGGTGCCGGTCTTGCCGGCGATGGTGTCACGCTCGAGCCGCGCGCGGCTCCCGGTGCCGCCCGAGTCGCCCACGACGCCGGTGAGGTAGCGGCGGAGCCGGGCCGCGGTCTCCTCCGACACGGCGCGGCGCACCGGCTCCGGTCGGTGGCGATAGAGCACCTCCCCGTCGGGGGCGCGTACCTCCCGCACCAGCGTGGGAGCGACGATCACGCCGCCGTTCGCGATGGCGGCGTAGGCCACGGCGAGCTGCACCGGGGTCACGGTGAACTCGTAGCCCATCGCCAGCGAGGTCTGGGAGTAGGCGTCCCACTCGTGGGGCAGCCGCAGCCGGCCCCGGGTCTCGGAGGGGAACTCGACGCCGGTCGGGCTCCCGAAGCCGAACGACCGCAGCGCCTCGTAGTGCCGCGCGAACGAGAGCCGCTCGGCGAACTTCGCCATCGCGATGTTGCTGGAGGCCACGATCGCGTGCTCGAGCGTCAGCGGCTGGTGCAGCGGATGGTCGTCCTCGACCCGCCGGATCCGGGTGTCGCTCACCGGCTGGAGCCAGACACCGTCCTCGGGGTCCACCGTGTCCGTGCTGTCCACCAGGCCGAGCTCGAGGAGCGCCGCCGCGGTGAAGAGCTTGGCCGTCGAGCCGGGCTGGAACGGGTCGGTGAAGGCCGTCGGCCGCGATGTGCTCCGGCCATCGGGCCCGCGCTGCCGGGAGGCGACGGCGAGGATCTCCCCGCTGAAGGGATCGAGAATGACCACGTCCCCGCCCTCGGCGTCGAAGGCGGCGATGGTCTCGTCGAGCCCGAACTCCGCGATCTCCTGCAGCTCACTGTCCAGCGTCAGGACGACATCGTTCCCCGAAGCCGGCTCGCGACGCACCCTCGACGGGCTGTCCAGCCGGTGGCCCCCGGGCGTCCGCAACATGACCGCCTCGCCGGGGACGCCGGTCAGGAGCGAGTCGAGGGTGAGCTCGAGTCCGCTCGCGCCTGCACCGGAGTCGCGGACGGCACCGATGTAGCCCCGCGCGAGTTCCCGGGCCGGGTAGTTCCGGAGGTAGGTCCCCTCGGCGTACACGCCCCGCAGCCGGCGGATGGAGTCCACCTGGAGCGCGCTGTAGGGACCGCCGTAATACACCCACCGGCGGGTGCGAATGTCCTGCCGGACGCGCCCCGCCGGGACCCCGAGCGCGGCGGCGACTGCCCGGGCCGCCCGGGAGGGTTCCCGCAGCTCGTTGGGCGCCACCCCCACGCGGTAGAACTCCTGGGTGAGCGCGAGCGCGGAACCGTGACGGTCGTAGAGGGTGCCACGCCGCGCGCGCAGGACCTCGGTGACAGTGCGCTGTTCCCGCGCCTGTGCCGCCCACTTGCGGCCCTCGATCAGCTGGAGCTGCGCGGCACGGCCGACCACGAGCGCGAGCCCGACCAGGATGCCGAACTCGAGGACGCGAATCCGTGCGGTGGGCCTCGCCATCAGCGTTCGGCCGGGAAGTCGGGGGCGAGGAAGGGGACGACGAGCGTCTGCTGCTCACGCTCGGTCGGGTAGTGGAGGCCCAGCCGCTCGGCGCGCGCGCCAAGCACGCGCCGGCTCGAGGCCTCGCGGATCCGGCGCTCGAGGTCGGCCCGCTTGGCCTCCAGGGTGAGCCGCTCCGCGCGGAGGTCGCGCACCCCGCGGGCGAGCGCGATGGCGGCGGACTGCCGGGCCGCGACGGCGAGCGCCACGACCAGGAAGAGCACCAGCCAGAGCAGGACCCAGTGACGGCCCCTAAGGCGCATCGGCGGCCTGGAAGACCCGGAGCCGGGCGCTGCGCGCCCGGGGATTCGCCGCGACCTCCTCCGGCCCGGGCTCGATCGCCTTGCGCGTCTCGAGCCGGCCGAGCGGGCGGCCGCGGCAGGTGCAGACCGGCTGCTGCGGGGGGCAGACGCAACTGCGGGCCCACTCGCGGAACGCGTGCTTCACCAGCCGGTCCTCGCCCGAATGATAACTGATCACCGCCAGGCGACCGCCCGGCGCAAGCGCGTCGCGGAACGCCGGCAGCGCCTCGGCGAGACCATCGAGCTCGTCGTTGACCGCGATGCGCACCGCCTGGAAGAGCCGGGCGAAGTCGCCCGGGCCGGACCGCGGTCCGAGGACGGCCCGGATGGCGTTGACCAGGTCGTCGCTCACGCCGAAGGGCGAGCGGGTGCGCCGCCGCACCACCTCGCCCGCCAGCCGCCGGGCCCGGGGCTCGTCCCCGTACGCCCGGAAGATCCGCTCGAGGTCCGCCTCCGCTGCCCGGTTGAGCAGGTCCGCCGCGGTCGGCCCCCGGCGGCTCATCCGCATGTCCAGCGGCGCACCCGGCCGGAAGGTAAATCCGAGCGCGGGGTCGTCGAGCTGTCGGGAGGAGACGCCAAGGTCGAGCAGCACGAAGTCCGGCCGGAAGCGCCGGACGGCGGCCAGCGCCTCGTCGGAGGCGTAGGGCGCGCGGACGAGCTCGAGGCGCCCGTCGCCGAGGCGGGCCCGCGCGCGCAGGAGCGCCTCCGGGTCGCGGTCGATGCCGAGCACCGCGCTGCCCTGCGCGAGGAAGCGCGCGGCGTGCCCGCCGTCGCCGAGGGTGCCATCCACGACGCGCGCCGCGCCCGCGGCGAGCGCCGCGATGGCGTCGGCAAGGACCGGCAGGTGGGCGTCGGACGGCGCGGTCACGCAGGGCGGCCGGTGGGACAAGGCGACACCCCGCCCGCGAGGCGGACGGGGTGTGCTGGGATGCTCAGGGAGCGGGGCTGACGGGGCTCGAACCCGCGACCTCCGCAGTGACAGTGCGGCACTCTAACCAAGCTGAGCTACAGCCCCTGATGGAAAGCGCCGCAATATACCGGCGCCCTCCACCCCGCGGTAGCCCCTCAGCCGCAGTATGCCTTCACCATCGAGGCCGCCCGCGGCTGGTACTGGCGGACGTAGCCCATGTACTGCTCGGTCTGCGCCGGGTTGCTCGCGCGACCCGCCGTGAAGGCGCGCTCCGACTCCTGCAGCAGGGCCTCCATCTGGCGCGCGATGTCGCAGCTCTTGCCGCCCTGCGCCTCGGGGTCGAGCTGCACCACGCGCTGGAAGGCGGCGATGCCGAGCAGGTAGCTCGCGCTCGTCGTCACCGGGCTGCCGGCCGGCGCCAGCTCGATCGCCTTGCGGAGTGCCGTCACGGCGCCCGCGGGATCCATCGGCTGCTTCTGCAGCAGGGCCAGGCCGCCCTGGGTCAGGATGGCCGCGCCATTCTGCCGGCCGTCGTCGCCGCCGTGCTGCGCAGCGTAGTCGATGAACGGCATGGCATCCGCCACGCGACCCAGCTCGACCAGTCCCTTCGCCGCGGTCAGCACGGTGGTCGAGGCCTCGGTGTCGCGCTGCATCAGCCGGCCGCCGACCGTCACCACGCTGTCCCACTGCCCGGCGAGGGTGTAGGCGGTGGTGAGCTGGTTGAGGAGCGACCCGTTGTCGGGGTACTTCCGCACCCCCTCCTCCGCCCAGCGGAGCAGGAGTGCGGTGTCGGGCTTCGCGGCCGCGGTGGCGGTGATCTTCACGTAGAAGAGCGTGTCCGCCTTGGTCGGGTCATTGATGATGACCTGCTCCAGGGCATCCACCGCGCAGGCATAGTCGCCGAGGAAGATGCACGCATTGCTCTTCAGGTCGTACAGGTCGGGGTTGGCGGGGTCGAGCGCGAGGCCCTCCTCCGCCACCGAGCGCGCCGTCTCCGCCTGCCCGTACTGGAGGAAGAGCTGGAACGCACGCTTCCGGAGCTCCTCGTTGGACGGCGCCACCAGGAGCATCTGGCGGAAGGCCTGCACCACCTGCGCGGAATCGCCCCGCTTCTCGTACTCGACGGCCTGGAGCGTGTACGCCTTGAGCGAGAGCGGATCGCCCGCCGCGGCGGCCCGCGCGTGCACCAGGACGCTCTCGGCCGGCTGCCCGGTCTTGGTCGCGAGCTCGGCCTGGCAGAGATGGGCCAGTCCGCTGGTCGGCAGCTTGGCGAGCGCCTTCCGCGCCGCGGCGCCGGCCTTGTCCGGGTTGGTCTCCAGCTGGTTGTAGCACTCCCGCGCGTCGGCCAGGGCCTCGACGGCGGGCTTGAGCGCGTCCGCCAGCGCGGCGCCGAACTGGGCTGCCGTCTGCCCGGCGGCCTGGTCGATCGTCACCGCCTGCCCGGCCTCCTCGCTCGTGCCGATGAGGCGCACGGTGGCGGCGTACTGGCCGCCGCCGTGCGGCCGCAGGTCGGTGGTCACCATGGTCCGGGCCTGGAGCTCGAGCGCCAGGCGCCGGGCCACCGTCGGGACGAGGATCGCATCGGTCGGGTACCCGTACTGCGCCAGGGCCAGGTTCATCTGGTCCCGGGGCACGACCCGGAAATTCCGGCCGACTACCCGCTCCATCCGCTCCCGAAGGCCGACGCCGACCGCCACGGCGTTGGCCGAGTCGGCGGAGCGGCCGGCGTGCGGCGTGGCCACGAAGAGCTTCGGTGCATTGGTGATGACCGGCCGCGCGTTCGACGGGATCTGCGCCACCGCTGGGGCGGCGAGTCCGGCGAGCACCAGGGCCGGCGTAACGGAACGAAGGACGGTCAGCAGGCGCATTCCATCAGCCTCCACAGCGAGATCGGTGCCCCGATCGGGGCGGGCGGCGAAAGGCAGGCGCCGCTACTGGGCGAAGAGGGATTCGAACCCCCGACATCCTGCGTGTAAGGCAGGCGCTCTGAACCGCTGAGCTATTCGCCCGGGCCGGCGGCGGCGCGCGACGGGGAGCTCAGAGCGCGATGCCGAGCGGGAACAGGACGCAGTAGCCGAGGACCAGCAACACCGCGCCGGCGCTGGCTCGGCCCGACGCCAGCAACCCGTAGCCGGCCCCCACGGTCAGGACTGCGGCGCCGAGCAGGATCACGTTTCGGCGGCCGAGAAGGCTGCGGCGCGGGACGGGGGTGGAATCCGGCATGAGCGTGTAGGCTACTCGGCGCCCCGGTCCGGGTCAAGCGCCCAACCTCTCAATTACAAACGGATTGCACGCCCGCGGGAGAGGTTTTGCAGGGGGCATGCCACGGGCCGGGTACAAGGTGCTATTGGCCTCGCTGCTTCCAGCTCTCGCCCCCGGGGTCCTCCGCCTCCCACGGGGAGGACACCGTGTCCTCCGGGGAGACGTCCCATCCCTCGTCCAGCTCGGCCCGCCTCAGTCGGTCGCGCCGGCGCCGCCACCAGAGCAGCGCGAAGGGCAGTGCAGCGAGGATCACCCAGAGTCCCCCCGCCATCAGCCAGGTGACGAGCCCGAAGCGCCGCCGAAGGGTGCGGCGCCATTCCGCCTCGAACCGGCTCGGCGGGAGCCCGGTGGTCAGCGTGACGGCGCTGTCGAAGGGCAACCCGTCCTCGAGCCGGGCGAAGAGGGGAGCGAGGCCGCCGCTCGGGTTGCGCCGCGCGAGCTCGGTGACTGCCGTGACGGCGAAGGCGTAGGCGGCGTCGGCGTCGCCGGTGCCACCCTGGAGGGCCGCGTCCAGCTCGCGCAGATCGGGGAGCGAGCCGCGCGCGACGCGCCAGTGGAGCCCGAGGGCGTCGAGCCGGTCCCACTCCCCCGCGGCCCAGGTGGCCCAACCCTCGTCGAACCAGCGGGGCACCCGCACTTGGACAGCCTCGTGCAAGGCGAGGTGGGCGAGCTCGTGGCGCAGGACCCGGAAGGGGTCGCCGGCATCGGTGCGCACCACGACCGTCCGGGCCCCCGGCATCGCGATCCCGGCCCCCCAGCCGGGGAGGCGGCCACGCGAGAGGCGCCCGAACTCGGCCCGGTCGCCTGCCACGAGGAGGCGGAGCGGCCCGGGATCCCGACGGCCGAGGCCGGGCCACTCGGCGGGTGCGTCGGCGGCGTCGGCGAGCGCGAGGGCGAGCGACATCCGGGCCGGCCACGCCATCACGGTCACCCGCCCCACCTGAGCTGATTCGGGCCCGGGGACGGCCTGCAGCACCAGCAGGAGCAGGAGCGCCGGCGTCACGCCGGGTAGGTCCGCGGGATCTCCCTGCCCTGGGCGGCGAGTTCCGCGAGTTCGGCGCACCGCTTGCCCCAGGGCGTGAACCGGTTCGTGGCGCCCTCCGCCCAGGTGCGCCGGGCGGCCTCGTGGTCGCCGGCGAACCACTGGGCGCGCCCGAGCTGCGCGTGGGCCTCGATGAGGTTGGGGCCGAGCCGGAGCGCCTTCTGGAAGAAGGCCTGGGCATCCTCGTACATCTCGCGTTCCAGGTAGACGAGCCCGAGGTAGTAGTGCGCGTAGAGCGTGGCTTTCCGGTCGTTGTCCAGCCGGATGGCCCGGGAGAGGTGCTCGATCGCCTCGCCGAAGATCCCCTTGCGCAGGCAGAGATAGCCGAGGTTCACGCGCGCGAGGGCATTGGAGGGCTCACGCATCAGTACCTGGGAAAACGCCGCGAGGGCCTCGTCGTGCTCGCCCTGGAGCATCAGCGCCCAGCCCAGGAGGGCCTGGGCCTCCGCCGCGTTGGGCGAGAGTTCGAGGGCGCGGCGCAGGGTCTGGACGGCGCCGGCGGGGTCGCCGAGGGCGATCAGGCTCCACCCCTTCTCGATGAAGGTCGAGGCGCCAAGATGGTCGGCGTGCACCGGCGGGCGCGCCCCGCCCGGCTGGAGCCCGCCGCGGGGTTCGGTGTCGGCCTGCAGCTGCTTGTAGCGGTCCACCAGCGTGCGGATCGCCTCCTTCACCTGGCCCAGGTCGCCGAGTGCGGCGTCCACCTCCTTGAAGAAGGCGACAATCTCGCGCTTGACCGCGTCGCGCTCGGGGCCGGGAGCCGCGGCCTCGAGCCGTGCGGCGATGGCGGCGTGGCGTGCGCGGAAGTCCTCCCCCCAGCCGGCGCTCACGCGTTCGCGGCCCCTTCGACGGCCCGCTCGAGCGTCAGGCGCTCCCGGCTGGTGAACAGCCGGGCCGCGTTGAGCAGCAGGATGGTGCGGTCGCCGCGCGCCAGCACGCCGGTGAGGTACTTGGCGGCGAGCCCGCGGACGAGCGGCGGGGGCAGGGCGATCTCCGCCGCGTCCACCCGGAGGACCTCGGCTACCGCGTCCACCGCCCCGGCCACCCGCTGGCCCTCGAGCACCAGCACGATGAGGCGCGTCTCCTCTCCGGTGACCGCCTCGACCGACAGGCGCTTGCGCAGGTCCACCACCGGCACCACCCCGCCCTCGTGGGAGACCAGGCCTTCCAGGAAGCCTGGCGTGCCGGGGAGCGGCGCGGGCCGCCGCCAGCGGAGGATGCGCTCGACCTGGGAGATCTCGAGGGCGAACTCCTGGTTCCCCACGCGGAAGACCACCAGCTGGACTTCGTCGCCGCCAGCGTGCATCAGGCCGACTCCGCCGCGGCCAGCCGTGCGACGACGGCCGCGAGGTCGAGGACGGGGACGGGACCGGCGGCACCCGCCGCGAGGCCCACGGCCCAGGGAAGCTGCTCCCCCTCCGGGGGCGGGAGCAGGGACTCGTGGATGACCGCTTCGGCCGACTCCACCTCGAGGGCGATCGGCCGGGGCGCGTCCACCAGCACCGCCGTCCCGCCGGGGACGGCCGGGGCGGCGTCGCCGAGCAGCATGCCCAGATGGACCAGCGGCACGAGCCGGCCGCGCACCGGGGTCACGCCGCGCATCGCCGGCGACTCCGCCGGCACCGGGTAGACCACTTCCGGCGTGAACACCTCGATCACGCCCTCGACGGCCAGCCCCACCGCGCGCCCGCCGGCGGTGACGAGAAGATAGCCGCGGCGGCTCACGGTGAGGCGGCTCCGGCGCGGAGACGCTCGTCCACCGCCGCGGCGATGCGGTCGAGCGGCAGCACCTGGTCGGCGCCGGCGAGTCGCGCGGCGTTGGGCATGCCGTAGATCGTGGCCGTCTCGCGGTCCTGCGCGATGCCCCATCCCCCCGCCTCCCGGACGGCGCGGAGACCCTCCGCGCCGTCGCGCCCGATGCCGGTGAGAACCACGGCCACCGCCCGCGGCCCGAAGCACGCCGCCACGGAACGAAAGAGGGGATCGGCCGCGGGTCGCACCCCCCACACCGGCGGTTCCTGGTCGAGGGCGAGCTCCACCCCCCCCTCACTGCCGCGGACCCGCAGGTGCCATCCGCCGGGCGCGACGTAGACGGTGTCGGCGAGGAGCGGCGCCCCGTCCTCCGCTTCGACGACGGCAAGGGCGGCGTGCGCCGCGAGCCGTTCCGCGAGGCTCCGGGTGAACCGGGGCGGCATGTGCTGCGCGATCACCACCGCCCCGCCCCGCCCCGGCCGGAACCGCGGCACCAGGTCGGCCAGCGCCCGCGGCCCTCCGGTGCTTGCCGCCACCGCGACGCAGGCCGTGGCCCGCCCCGGCAGCGTGAAGAGCCGCCCCTCCGGCTGCCGGGGCGCGGGCGAGGGACGCGCGAGCACCGGAAGCCGGGTGATGTCCGCCGCGCGGGCGGCGCGGAGCGCCTCGCGCACCCGCTCGCCGAACGCCGCGAGCGCGTCGGGGGACCGCTCGTCGGTCTTGGCCACCAGCTCGACGGCGCCCAGTTCGAGTGCCCGGATCGCGCCTGCGGTCCCGGGGCCGGCGTAGGCACTCACGACCACGATGGGCCGCGGGGCCTCCGACATGATGTAGCCGATGGCGCCAAGGCCGTCGAGCTCCGGCATCTCCAGGTCCACCGTCACCAGGTCCGGCTGGAGCTCGTGGAATTTCCGGAGGAGGTCGAGGCCGTTCCGCGCCGTGCCCGCGAGGCGGAACTCGCCGCCCACCTCCACCGCCTCCCCGACCAGCCGGCGGAAGAAGGCGCTGTCGTCGGCGACGAGGACGCGGGGGCGCTCAGAGCCGCCGGGCACCGTGGCGCAGCGAGCTGATGTCGAGGGTGCCGGTGGACACGTCCAACCGGACGGTGCGGCCATAGTCGCCGCCGAGGTCCTCCCCGGTGATGGCGATGCCGTGCGCCAGCAGCGCCTGCCGGCTCGCCACGGCGTTCCGCTCGCCCATCTGGATCGCGCCGAGCGGCGTGAGGTTGGTGAACATCGCGGCGCCCCCGACCAGCCGGGCGGTGAGCCGCCGCGGCGCCGCGCCCAGGGCGGCCATCCGTTCCACCAGGGCCGGGATCGCCGTTTGCGGGAAGCGGCCGGGTCCCGTGTCGTCACGCCGGGAGAGAGACGGCGAGGGCAGCAGCACGTGGGCGAGCCCGCCGACCCCCGCCACGGGATCGTGCATCACGATGGCCACGCAGCTGCCCAGCCCGATGGTCACCAGCACGTCGCCGCGGCCGCCCACATCGAGCTCCGCGACCCGGACCACCACCTCCCGCCCCGTCATGCCACCCTCCGGTAGATGCGCTCGCGCGGGTCGAGCAGCTCGAGGAGCTCGCGCGCCGGCCCCAGCAGGGTCTCGACCTTGCCGAGCACGAGGAGGCCGCCGGGCATGAGCGACTCGGCGAACCGGAGGAAGAGCCGTTCCTGCGTCGCGCGGTCGAAGTAGATGACGACGTTGCGGCAGAGCACCACGTCGTACGGCGGCGCCGGCGGCGGGTCCTCGATCAGGTCGTGCCGGTGGAATCGCACCAGCCGGCGCACGCGGTCCGTCACCACCCGGAACCCGGCCTCCTCGCGGGTGTGGCGCGCCACCAGCGCGGGCGGCGCCTCGAGGAAGGCCTGGGGCGGGTAGGCCGCGGCCCTGGCGCGATCGAGCGAGGCGCGGTCCAGGTCCGAGGCGTCGATGGCACAGCGGGCCAGGTCCGCGCCCCGCGCCGCGAGGTCCGCGAGGATCATCGCGAGGGTGTAGGGTTCCTCCCCCGAGGCACAGCCCGCGCTCCAGGCCCGCAGCGCGCCCTTCCGCGCGGCGAGGAGGGGCGGCAGGTGGTCGGCCGCGAGCCGGTCCCACGTCTCCGGGTTCCGGTAGAATCGGGTCACGTTGATCGTGAGCGCGTCGAGCAGGCGGTCCACCTCCCCCGACTCGCGCTCCAGCACCTGCCGGTAGGCGTCGAAGGAGTGGACGCCACAGGCGCGCATCCGGACGGCGATGCGACGCCGGAGGCAGCGGTCCTTGTAGGAGTCGAGGGGCACACCCGCCCGCTCGCTGATCCGCCGGGTCAGCCGCCGGAAGGCCACCTCGTCCCCCTCCTCGAGCGCGCTCACGCCGGCACCCCGAGCAGCTCGAGGTTGGCGCGGACCAGCTCGTGCCGCGGGTTCAGGGCGGCGGCATGCTCCCACCACAGGCGCGCGCGCTCCGGCTCGCGCCGCTTGTACGCGATGTTGCCGAGCCGGAAGTAGAGGTCGTCCCCGAGCTCGGGCGCCAGCCGGGCGGCACGCTCGTAGGCCTCGAGCGCCTCGTCGTACCGGCCGGCGCGGTAGAGCAGGTCGCCGAGGTTCTTGGAGGGCTGGGGCAGCCCGGGCGCCTCGGCGAACGCAGCGCGAATCGCTGTTTCCGCCTCCGCCATCTGGCCCGAGAGCTCGAGCAGCACGCCGAGGGAATTGAGGAGTACCGGGTGACCCGGATGGGCCGCCAGCCCGTCGCGCACCACGGCGAGCGCCCCGCCGGCATCGTCGGCGCCGACGGCGGCCAGAACGGCGGCCTGGTACCACGCCGGGGGCCGCCGGTCGGCCCAGAGGGCCCCGGCCCGCTCGAGGCGGGCGGCGGCCACGTCCCAGCCGCCGCGGGCGAGTGCCGCCCACGCGGCCCCGAGGTGCAGGGCCGGCTCCTCCTTCCCCCGCGTGAGCGCCTCCGCCCAGGACGCCTCCGCCTCGTCCGCCCGGCCCAGCCGCAGGAGCGCGAGCGCCAGGTTGTGCAGCACCGCCAGGCGCGGCCCGCCCCGCTCCGCCGAGAGGCGGAAGGCCTCGATTGCGTCCTCGAACCGTGCCTGGCGGAGCGCCACCAGGCCGAGGTGGAAGGGCGCGGCCCCCTCCGAGGGCCGGAGCTCGGCCACGCGCCGGAACTCGCGCTCCGCCTCGTCGAGCATCCCGGCCTTGTAGAAGGCCACGCCCAGGTTGCGGTGCTCGTCGATCCGCGCCTCGGCGAGCCGCGGTGTGGCGGCGGCGGCCGAGGTCCCGACCCGGCGGGCGAACCCGGCCGTGAGCAGGCCATAGAGCGCCTTTCCCGCCTCGAACTCCACCAGCCCGGACGCCTCCACGACCTGGCGGAAGTCGCGCTGGCCGTCGAGCAAGGGGAGGAGGCGCCGCTGCTCGTCGGAGAGTTCGACGCCGGTGCCGTCGAGGTGGGCGTGGTCCACCGCGAAGATCAGGTCGAAGCTGGGAATCTTCTTCTCGATGAGGCCCCACTCGTCCACCCGCCGTGCGGCCTCCATCAGGAGCGACTCGGGCGGGATCGCGACCAGCAGGTCCTCCCCCTCGGGGCGCACGCCGGCCTCGAAGTTGAAGGTCCCCTGGCCCCAGGTGAAGAGGAAATAGACCGCCTCCTCGATCTGGAGCCGCACATGGCGCTCGAGGTCCGGCCGGGGAAGCAGTCCCTCCGTGACGAGGATCTCGCCCAGCTTCCGCTCGCGGTCCCGCTCCTGGATATTGATCGCGCGCCGGAGCTCGTCCTCGGCCAGCCGCCCATTCCGGACGAGGAGGTCGCCCAGTCGGTCGCGCCGGTTCACGATCGACGCGAAGGTGATCAGGCCGTCGTCGAAGTAGATGTATCCGAAGTTCTGCCGGTCGGCGATGGCCAGGCAGCCGGTCTTCCGCCCCAGCGCGAGCAGCTGGACGACGTCCGGGAGGCTCGCCTCGCGCAGGCTTCCCTTGATGGCCATCAGCGATACTCCTCGAGCGCGAGATCCGCCGGCTCGGGCCACTCCCAGACGACCTTCTCCGGGCTGCGGAGCCCGCCGGCCCCGGGGCGGACCACGCCGCTGGACCGGACCGGCGGCGGCGCCGGCGGCGGTGGCGGCGGGCCTTCGAGCAGCTCGCGTGCCAGCGCGAGGTCGAGCGGACGCTGCTGGACCTCGGCCGCGTTCAGGAGCCGCTGCACCACGCCCTGCACCGCGCGCACCGACTCGGCGGGGCGCGCGGCGAGGTAGGCCGCGAACTCCGGCGCGGGCGCCTCGCCCCGGGCGGCCAGCAGCCGGTCGATCACGCGGCGACGGAGCTCGCGATCCGCGGGCTGCAGCTCGGCCACGAGGCCCCCTTCCAACCGGGTGCGGAGCCGGGGCTCGAGGCCCGCGACCCCGGCCAGCGGATCGGCGGTGGTGAACACCATCTGCCGCTCCTGCTCCAGCAGCAGGTTGAAGAGGTGGAACAGCTCCTCCTGGGTGCGCTCCTTCCCGGCGAGGAGGTGGACGTCATCGAGCAGGAGGGCGTCCGCGCGGCGGTACCGCGCCTGCCAGGCGGCCACGCGGCCCTGCTCGAGCGCCTCGACCAGTTCCGCCACGAGGTCGTGCGCGCTGAGGCAGGCGACCACCACCCCGGGGGTGGCGGCCAGCGCGTTGCCGATGCCGTGGAGGAGGTGGGTCTTCCCGGTGCCGCTCGGCCCGGTCAGGACCAGCGGGTTGTAGCGGCGCCCCGGCTCCGCCACCACGGTCCGCGCCGCGTGCAGCGCCACCTCGTTGCCCGCCACCTCCACCACGTCCTCGAGGCGCCAGTGCGGGCTGGGCGGGGGCGGCGGCACGAGGCCGTCGCGGACGCGCGCCACCGCGGCGCGGGCGGCGTCGAGCTGGTCGGGGTCGCGGAACGCGGCCTCGCCGGCCGCCGAGGGATCGAGCGCGGCGGCCTCCGCCTCGCAGGCGCGGAGGGCCTCCACGTCGGCCTCGAAGCGGCGCAGCGGCTCGGTCGGGTCGGCCACCTCCCCCTCCAGCAGCGCCTCCAACCGTCGCACCCGGTAGCCCTCGCCCTCCCAGCGCAGCATCGCCTCGGCGATCCGGGCCCGCCATCCCTCGACCTGGCGCGTGAGGGTGGCGCTCACCTCGGAGAGGAAGTCACCGAACTCGTCCACCGGCACCGGGCCGGCGTCGGGGGCCGGGGCGTCGGGTGGCGCACCCGGCGACCCGAACAACGAGCGCACCTGCGCCGCGTCGAGCGGCCCGTCGGCCACCGCCTGCTGTGCAACGACGCGATTGAGCGCGCCGGCGAGCTCGCGCACGTTGTCGATCGGAAGCCGGGCGATCGCCTCGAGCACCGCCGGGGACAGGATGGCGCGGCGCTCCTCCGCCTTGCGCCGCAGGATCGCGAGCCGGGTCTCGAAGTCCGGCGCGCCGACGTCGATCACGAGCCCCCCGGCGAACCGCCGGAGGAGGCGCTCGTCCAGGGCCTCCATCTCGGCGGGCGGGCGGTCGCTCGCGAGCACGATCTGCCGGCCGCCGGTCTGCATCGCGTCCACCACGCGCAGGAGTTCGGCCTGCAGCTCCCGCCGCGCCGAGAGGAACTGGACGTCGTCGAGCAGGAGCAGGCCGGTGTCGGCGTACCGCCGTCGCACGGCGTCCCCCTGCCCGGCGGCGACCGCGGCGTGGTAGGCCTCGACGAACTCGTCGAGGGTCACGTACTCGACGGCGAGGGCCGGGTCGACCGCCAGGGCGGCGTGCCCGATGGCCATCAGCAGGTGGGTCTTGCCGAGCCCGGGTGCGGAATAGAGGAAGAGCGGGTTGTACGCGGCGCCGGGCGACTCCGCCACCGCGCGCGCGGCGGTGGCGGCGAGGCGGTTGCCGGCGCCCACCACGAAGGTCTCGAACCGGAACTGCGGATGGAGGCGGGCGCTCACCCGGCGGTGCTCCCCGCCCCGGCGCCGGAGGCCAGCCGCCGCAGCACGAGCTCCGAGATCCCCTTGAGGGTCTCGAAGACCCCGCCGCCGTGGAGCGCGTCCGCGGCGAAGCTGCGGACCTCGCGGAAGTTGAGGGCGTCGTCCAGCTCGTCCACCCCGAGCACCAGGTCACTCGGCAGGTCCTGCTTGTTGTACTGGTAGACGAGGGGGACGGCGCGCACGTCCACGCCCTGTTCGAGCAGGTTCTCCTGCAGGTTCTGGAGGCTCTCGACATTGTCGTCGAACCGGCGCGCCTGGCTGTCGGCGACGAAGACCACGCCGTCGGCACCCTGGAGCACCAGCTTGCGCGTGGCGTTGTAGTAGACCTGCCCCGGCACGGTGTACAGCTGGAAGCGCGTGGTGAAGCCCGAGATCGCGCCGAGATCGATGGGCAGGAAGTCGAAGAAGAGCGTCCGATCGGACTGCGTGGCGAGCGACACCATGCGCCCCCGGCGGGTCTCCGGGACGCGCCCGTGGATGTACTGCAGGTTGGTCGTCTTCCCGGACCGGCCCGGTCCGTAGTAGACGATCTTGCAGGTGATCTCGCGCGTCGTGAAGTTGACCAGTGACATCGTTACCGCCCGAAGATGGCCTGGAGGCTGCCGCCAAGCTCCCGCTCGAAGTCCGCCGCGAGGACCGCCCGGGGCGGCGCCTCCCACGGCGACGCGGCCCGCAGCTCCCCCAGCATCCGGTCGAAGAACACCTGCACCACGCCGAGGGAGGTCTCCCGGCCGAAGGCGGCCATCCCGATCCACCGGGCGTGGGGCAGGTCGAAGGCCGCGAGGTGGAGGCCGGCACCGGGGCCCTGGTGCGCCACGGACCGGTACGGTCCGGTGCCAGTCAGGCGGCCGAGCTCCCCGGTGGACGCGATGATCGCCGCGCCGAGCGCCGCGGCGGCCATCAGGTCCACCGCGCGGGTGAACCCGTGCTGCGCCACCACCTGTCCCGCCGTCGTGGTGAGCAGCACCATCCGGGCGGAGGACTCCGCGAGGAATCGCGCGACCGGCGGCTCCACCCACGGCTCCAGGGCACGCATCAGGCCAGTTCCCCCGCGGCGCGGATCAACTCGAGCCGCGCGAGTCCGAGGTTGGCGTCCGGCTCCGCCACCGCCACGAGCAGGAGCTCGGCGCCCGCCGGCACCGCCAGCATGGTCCCCTGCTCCGCCTCGAGCTGGGCGAAGGCGGGGACGCCCCGGCCGGCCGCCGCGCCGGCGCGGGCCAGCCGGGTCCAGAGGCTCGCCGCCAGGGCGGCAAGCGCCGCACCGTCGAGTCCCTCCATCAGGGCCTCCGCCACCACGAGCCCGTCCTCGCGCTCGACCAGGAGCGCCCCGCGCACCCCCACCTGCCGGGTGATCCGCTCGAGGCCGGCGGCGAATGGCCCGGTCATGTCAGGGCCTCCAGCCACTGGCGAGCGGCACCGGCGGCCCGCCCCGCCACGACCGCGAGACGACCGAGCGGCACGCTCCGCTCCCGGGCGACGAGCAGCACCGCATCCGGGGCCGCCGGCACCACCACGAGGTGGCCCGCCGCGGCCTCCGCCGCGAGGCTCCGCCACTCGCCGAGCCCGAGGAGCCGCGCGGTCCGCGCGGCCTCGCGGGAGACGCCGGCGAGCTCGGCGGCGACCGGATCGGCCACGTCACTCCCGTCCGGCGCACGGAGGCGCCCGGCGAGGCGCATTCCGTGGCCGTCCACCAGCACCAGGTCGGCGGCCTCCGCATCGAACACCGGCACCGGGTGCCCGGTGCCGGGTGCCGGGGCGGCGCCCGGTGCCCGCTTCCCGGCCGGGATCGCAGGCGGGGGCTCTGCGACGGGCATGGGCTGGGCCGCGGGCGCGCCCTCGCGCATGCGCTCCAGCGCAGCGCGCACGCCCGGGTCGTCGGGCAGCGCGGCCGCCGCGCGTTCCAGGTGTTCGCGCGCCCGGGCCGCGTCGCCCGCGACGAAGTAGAGGAACCCGATCCCCTTGTGGGCGCCGGCGTGGTCGGGGTCCAGCCGCAAAGTGATGTCCCACTCGTCGAAGGCGCGCTCGAAGTCGTGCAGGTCCCCGAGCACCCGGGCCAGGAGATCGTGTGCGTCGGCGAGGTCCGGATACCGATGGAGTCCGCTTACCGCCACCTTGCGTGCCGGCTCCAGCTGGCCGCGGCGCCGGAGCGCCTCCGCCAGCGGAATGAAGACGAGGCTGGCCGGGTCGGCGGCCAGCTGCGCGGTGAGCAGGCGGATGTCGTCACTCGGGTCGGTCACGTAGCATCCCCGAGGCGTGGGCGAGGAGGTGGGCGGCCTCGCGGAGCCGGGCCACCTGGTCGGCGTGGGCGCCCTCGTTGGCGCTCCGGGTGTCGGCCCGCTCCCAGCGCTCCCAGACGGCGTCGGCCTCCGCGAACTGGCCCAGCCCCGCGAGGGCCAGGCCGAGCAGCCGAAGCACCGGCGCCGAGCCGGGGTCGAGGCCGAGCGCGCGGAGCAGCGAGCTCCGGGCCTCCCCCGGCCGGCCCCCGGCGAGCAGCGCGCGGCCCAGGACCAGGTGCGCGAGCGGCTCATCCGGCAGCGCGAGCACCGCCTCCTCCGCCGCCACCTGCGCCGCCACCACGTCGCCCTGCGCAAGATACTCCTCCACCTGCGCGAGGATCACCGCGTGGTCGCGGCCCCGGCGGGCCCCGGTGCCCGCGGGCTCCTGGACTGCGACGAGGCCCGCCGAGCTCAGGCCGAAGAGCGTGCGGGCCACCTCGAAGTCGGACTTGCCGAGGTCGGCCGCGATGGTCCGCACGTCGCGGCGGCCGTCCACGGCGGCGAGGACCTCCCACTCGGCGGGCAGGAGGTCGAGCAGGCCGTCCGCCTCGGCGTCGGGCACCAGCCGGGGCACGACGCCGAGATGCGGGATGCGGGCCTCGAACCGCGACCATTCGTCGATCCGCCGCGCGGCCTCCATCAGGAGCGACTCCGGCGCGATGCGGAACTCCGCCTCGGCCGGCGACTGGTCCGGGGCCGCCTCCTCGAAGGAGAAGTAGCCCTCGGACCAGCTCATCAGCTCGAAGACCACCTCCTCGACCTGCGCCCGCACGTGCCGGTCGAGCTCCCGGCGGGTGAGGACGCCCATCTCGACGAGGATCTCCCCGACGCGCCGGCCGGGCCGCGCGTCCTGGAGGGCCCGGGCGCGGGTGACCTCCGCCTCGGAGACGCGCCCCGAGCGCACCAGCATCCGGCCGAGCGGGTGCGGATTGGACTCGATCACCGCCCCGGTGACCTTGCCCTCCTCGAAGTGCACGCTGCCCGCGTTCTGGCGCAGGCCCGACGTGATCCGGAGCATGCCGGTCTTCCGGCCCAGGTCGAGCAGCTGGAAGACGTCGTGGATGTCCAGCTCGCGAAGCGGCCCCTCGATCGCCACGATCAGGCCCCCGCGCCGGAGAGGATGTGGAGCAGGTCGCGCGCCGACCGGAGTCGGCTCCGCGCCTCCGCGGCCCAGGCACTCCCCGGATCGGCGCGCACCAGGGTCTCCCAGGCCTCGGTGGCGTCCTCGAGCCGCCGCAGTCCGGCAAACGCCTCGCCGCGCGCGAAGAGGGCCGCCGCGTGCCCCGGGACGAGGCGGAGCACGCGGTCGGTCGCCTCCAGGGCGCGCTCGGGGCGGCCGTCCTGCACCAGCGCCCGCGCGAGCTCGACGAGGGCGTCGAGGTCGTACGGATCGGCGGCGAGGAGGTCCACCAGCACGGCGATCGCCGCGCGGGGCGACTCGCGCCGGCGGAGCAGCTCCGCCAGGGCCAGCGCGGCCTCGCCGTAGGTGGGCAGGAGGTCGAGCGCCCGGGCGTAGGCCTCGCGGGCTGCCGGCCACCGCTCGCGCGCCTCCTCCAGCCGGCCGAGGGAGAGCCATCCCTGCGCCCGGCCGCCGTCGAGCGCGAGCGCCGCGCGGCACGCCTCGACCGCGCCGTCGAGATCGCCGAGCCGGGCCGAGATCCGCGCCTGCAACTCCAGCAGGTCCGGCCGTCCCGGCGCGGTACGGAGCGCGGTCTGCAGCAGGTCGAGCGCGCCCACCGGGTTGCCGGCGTCGAGCCGGACGCGCGCGGCGGTCTCGAGCGACTCCGCGTCGTGGCCGAAGCGGGTCACCAGTGCCTCGCCGAGCGGCGTGGCCTCCGTGGCCCGGCCGAGCGCCAGGAGGGCGCGCGCCTCGCCCAGCGCCGGCTCCCGCGCGTCGGGGGCGAGCGCCCGGGCCTCGCGGTACCGCTCGAGCGCCTCGCCGTGCAGGCCGCGGCGGGCGAAGATGTCGCCCAGCACCGTCGCGGCCTCGGCCGGCGGTGCGCCCCGGCCGCGCGCCCGGGTCACCTCCGCCGTGGCCAGCTCGAGCAGCCCCTTGCCGAGGTAGTCACGGGCGAGCGCGAGCTGGTCCTCGGGCGCGGGCAGCGGCTCCTCCGCCGGTCGCGCGAGGGTGGCGAAGAGGTCGTCGAGGATGCCCTCGTCCACCGTGAAGCCCTCCGCGACGTCCACGGGCACGTCGGCCGAGAGCTCCGGGGCCACGGCGATGGTCGGATCCTCGAACTGGAGGTCGATCGTCAGCTGGTATTTCTGCGGGACGTAGTACGGCTCGAGCTCGAGCGCCCGCTTGGTCTCCCGCAGCGCCCCGTCGAAGTCGCCCAGCTGGCTCAGGGTGAAGCTCAGGTTGTAGTGCGCGGCGGCGAGCCCGGGGTCGCACTCCACGGCGCGGGCGAAGGCGTTCCGCGCGTCCTCGTGGCGGCCCAGTTCCATCAGGACGAGGCCGATGCCGTTCCAGCCCACCGCGTGGTCGGGCCGGACGGCGAGCACCTGGCGGTAGGCCTCCAGCGCCGGCTGGAACCGGCGCCGCTGCACCAGGAGCAGCGCGAGGTTGAGCCGCGCGACGAGCAGCCGGCTGTCGGCACCGAGCGCCGCCCGGAAGGCCTCCGCCGCCGGTTCCGGCTCATCGGCCTGGGCCAGCAGGCACGCCGAGGTTGTTCCACGCGAGCGCGTACGCCGGGTCGAGCGCCGCGGCGCGGCGGTAGTCGTCGCGTGCGTCGTCCCGGCGACCGGCCTGATGCAGGCACACCGCGCGTTCGTTCCAGAGCTTGGGGCTGTCGGCGTGCGCCGCCACCAGCCGGTCGTAGAGCTCGAGGGCCGCGGCGTGGTCGCGCCGGAGGAGGTGCACCTCCGCCATCGCCTGGAGGACCAGCCGCTCGTCCTCCCCCTGCTCCAGTGCCATCCGGTATTCCCGGAGCGCCTCGGCGTGGTAGCCCTTCTGCCGGAATGCCAGGCCCAGGCCGTAATGCGCCAGCGCGGTGCCCTCGACCACCTGGGGGCGGGCCGCGGCGGGGTCGCGCCGTCCGCGCTGCCGAGTGAGGTCGAGGTTCGCCTGCGCCCGGGCCAGGGTGGGGTTCAGCTCGACCGCGCGGCGCGACGCGCGGCGCGCCTCGTCGTGGCGGCCCAGATCGCCGTAGACGAACGCGAGCAGGTAGTGCGCGTCGGCGTACTCGGGATTGAGCGCGACGGCCTGCCGCAGCTCGGCCAGCGCCTGGTCGTTGAGGCCGCGGTTGTAGCACGCCTCGCCAAGGTAGAACCGCGCGACCGAGCTGCGCGGGTCGAGCTCCGCCGCGCGCCCGAACCAGGCGGCGGCCGCCTCGACCCGTCCCCGGGCCTTCTCGGCGAGGCCCAGCTGGATCAGCGCCGGGACGTCGTCGGGATGCCGCGCCAGCAGCGCCTCGAACTCCTGCACCGCATCCTCGTGGTGACCCAGCGAGGCGTAGGCACGGCCCAGCGCCCAGTGGGCCTCACGGTCGTCCGGCTGGCGGCGGAGCCGCTCCCGGAGCTCGGACACCTGCCGGTCGTAGTGCCCGCTCTCCCGGTAGGCGATCTCGAGGTTGCCCTGGGCCACCTGCATCCTCGAGTCGAGCTCGAGCGCCCGGGCGAACGCCGCCATCGCCTCCGGCACCAGTCCCTTCTGGTAGTACAGCACGCCCAGGTTGTTGTGGGCGCCGGCGTCGGAGGGGTCGATGCGCCGGGCGAACGACCGCAGGACGGCGAGGTCCTTCTCCGGCAGGGGCGGACCGGCCATCGGCGTCAGCCCAGGCGGATGGCGTCGAAGATGGCGCGGAGGCTGGCGAGGTCGGGGAGGAGCAGGAAATGCCCGCGGAGGGTATCCCCCTGGTCGCCGAAGCGGAACGAGGTCTCCACGCAGAACACGTAGTCCCGCTCGGTGCCGAAGTTCAGGTAGGTGGTGGTCAGCACCGCCGCGGCCAGGTCGATCACCAGGGCCGGCACCGAGGGCACGAGCATCATTCCCATGAAGTCGCTCAGCGCGTTGAGGTAGGCGCTGGTGAGGATGTTGCCCACTTCCTTGAGGCCGGACTGCTCCATCTCGCCGAACTCGGCGGTGGCGCCGGGGGGGCGCCGGAGGATGATGTCGCAGAGCGCGCGGGCGGAGGCCTCCGGGAAGATGAGGAGGGTGCGCCCGGTCAGGTCGCCCATCATGTGCATCAGGACGCCCGCGATGACGTCGTCCGGCTGGCCGAGCAGCTCGGCGACCGCCTCGACCGCGACGATGTTCACCTCCGGCACGCTGATCATGATGGTGCGGTTGGTCATCTGCGAGAGGGCGGTGGCCGCGTGCCCCGCGCCGATGTTCGCCACCTCGCGCAGCGCGTCCATCTGGAGCGCCTTGAGGTCCCGCACGTCGTCCATCGTGCCTCCTAGACCAGCACCGCGGCGTCGAGGATCAGGGCGGGCGCGCCATCCGGGAGGATGGTCGCGCCGCTGAGGAAGGGAGGCGTGCCCCGCGGGGCGTCGAAGGCCTCCACCACGATTTCCTGCTGCCCCAGGAGGGCGTCCACCACCAGCGCCGCCCGGCGCCCGCCCACCTCGAGGATGATGCCCGGCCGGCGCGGGACGGCGCCCGCGGGACGCCCGACCAGCTGGTCGAGGTGGAGCGTCGGGAGCGCGCGCCCGCGCAGCAGCACCACCTCGCGGCCCTGCACCTCCGTCCGCGGCAGCGCGTCGAACTCGACCGTCTCTGCCACGTAGGTCAGCGGGACGGCGTAGCGCTCGTTGCCGGTCCGCGCGAGCAGGGCGCGGACGATGGCGAGCGTGAGAGGGAGCCGGAGGGTAAAGATGGTCCCCCGCCCGCGCTCGCTGGTCATCTCGAGCGAGCCCCCCAGCGCCCGGAGCCGCTCGACCACCGCGTCGATGCCCACCCCGCGGCCGGACACCGCGCTCACCCGTTCGGCGGTGCTGAACCCGGCGCGCGCCAGCACCCGGAGCAGCTGTTCGTCGGGCAGCGCCTCGACCTCCGCCTCCAGCACCCCGAGCTGCTTCGCCTTGGCGAGGACCCGCCCGCGGTCGATGCCGCGCCCGTCGTCGGAGATCCGCACCACGACGTTGGACCGCTCCCGGCTCGCCGCCACCACCAGCCGGCCCGTCTCGGACTTCCCCGCCCGGCGCCGGTCCTCCGGCGACTCGATCCCGTGGTCCACCGCGTTGCGCAGCAGGTGGACGATCGGGTCCCCGATCTCGTCGAGGATGGCCCGGTCGAGCTCGATGTCCTCCCCCTCGATCCGGAAGTCCACCTGCTTCCCCAGCTGCTTCGCGAGGTCCCGCACGGCCCGGGGGAAGCGGTCGAACACCTGCCAGACGGGGGTGAGCCGAGCCGCGATGACGTCCTGCTGCACGCCCGCCACCAGGCGCCCGATGCGGAGGGCGACCCCCTCCAGGTCGGTCCCCGGGGCTTCGGCCGCCAGCTCGGTGAGCCGATGCCGGGCGACCACGAGTTCCGCGACCTGACCGGTGAGGCTGTCGAGCCGGGCCTGGTCGACGCGGATGTGGCGCGCGCGGCCGCCCACGGCGTCGGCGATCGGGGCCTCCGGCTCCGTGACCGCCACCGACTCGACGTCGCCGGCCTCGCGGATGCCCGCGGCCAGCGCCCCGGCGCCGGCGCTTCCCAGGTACCGGAACTCGAAGGCGCCGGTGAACTCGTCCAGCTCGAAGGTGGCCGCGGGGGGCCGGACGTCGGCCACTCCGCCGAGCGCCTCGGCACGCCGCAGGGCGAGCAGGGCCCGGGCACCCCGCATCGGGGCGTCGGGACGGATCCGCACCGCCACCAGCAGGCCGGAACCAGCCAGGCCGGCCGCCCCGGGCGTCCGCGCTGCGGGGCGCCCCTTCCGGGCGACCTTTCGCCGCGGGGAGGGGCCGGTCGGCGCGGCGCGGCGCAGGAGCGTCGCCAGCCCCTCCGCGTCCACCTCGGCGTCGCGGCCCGCCGCGGCCTGGTCCACGCCGCGCTCGAGCAGGTCCACCGCCCCGAGCAGGGCGTCCACGAGCGGCGCGCCGCGCGGCACGGTGCCCTCGCGCGCGGCGGCGAGCAGGCTCTCCACCTCGTGGGCGCCGGCGGCGAGCCGCGCGTAGCCCATCGTCGCCGCCATCCCCTTCAGCGTGTGGATCGAGCGGAAGAGGCCGTCCAGCGGCTCGGTGGCGGCCGGATCCCGCTCCCACTCCAGCAGGAGACGGGTGGAGGCGCGGAGGTGGCTGCGGCTCTCGTCGAGGAAGAGGGCCGCGTACCGGGCGAGATCCATGGGTGCGTCAGCCGAGGACGCGCTGGACCGCCTCGAGCACGCGGGAGGGCTGGAAGGGCTTGACCACGAAGTCCTTGGCGCCCGCCTGAATGGCCTCGACGACCAGCGCCTGCTGCCCCATCGCGCTGCACATCAGGATCTTCGCGTCGGGATCGGCACGGCAGATCTCGCGCACCGCCTCGATGCCCCCCATGTCGGGCATCACGATGTCCATGGTGACGAGGTCGGGGTTCAGTTCCCGGTACCTCTGGACTGCCTGGACCCCGGTCTCGGCCTCGCCCACGACCTCGAACCCGGCCTGGACCAGGATGTCGCTGATCATCGTGCGCATGAAGATCGCGTCGTCGCAGACGAGCACCGTGTGTGCCACTCGGGTCCTCCGGGATCGTGCGGGTCGGGCGGCGTCCGCCGCCGGGCTCAGGCTCCGAAGACCGGCCCGAGGATGGCCGGCAGGTCGAGCAGGACGAAGTGGCGGCCGTCGCGGTGCCCCACCGCCTGTACCCAGGGTGGGTCCACTCCCGGCAGGGCTTCGCGCGGCTCGATCGCGTCCGGCGGGACGTGCAACAGGTCGCTCACCTCGCTCACCGCCAGCCCGGCGCGTCGCCCGCCGTGGTCGACGACGAGGATGGCGCCGTCGGCCGTCACATCGGGCTCCTGGCCGAGGAGCCGGTGGCCGTCGAAGAGGGTCAGGAGCGCACCACGCACGTTCACCAGCCCGACCACCGCCTCCGGCGCGCCGGGAATCCGGGTGGCAGTTTGCGGCGGCAGGATCTCCCGGGCGGAGGCCGCGGGGAGCCCGCAGACCAGCCGACCGACGCGGAAGATCAGCACCCGAAGCGCGCCGGAATCATCCATCTGCTTTGAAGAAACGAAGATACCGGAGCGGCTCGGGCCCGGCAACGGCGTCATCCGGGCCCAGCAGCTCCGCCAGCGCCGGCCGCAGGTCGGCCGGCCACTCGGAGGAGAAGGCAAGCGCCGTGCCGGTGACCGGGTGGCGGAGCCGGAGCTCGGCGGCATGCAGCGCCTGGCGGGGACAGGCCGCGGCCAGCTGCTCCGCGGCCCCCTTTCCCGCCCCGCCGATCCGGCGGGCCCCGCCCTCGTGGTAGACCGGGTCGCCCACCACGGGGTGGCCGGCGTGGGCGAGGTGGACGCGGATCTGGTGGGTCCGTCCGGTGTGCAGCTCGCAGCGCACCAGGTCGGCGGGCCCGAACCGCGCCACCACCCGCACGTCGGTGCGCGCGCCCCGTCCCGCGGCGAGGACCGCCATCCGCTTGCGGTCCCGCGGGTGCCGGCCGATGGGCTGGTCGAGCACGGTGAGGTCCTCCGGGAAGTGGCCCCAGGCCAGGGCCGCGTAGGCCCGGTGGACGCGCCGCGCCGCGATCATCCCGGCAAGGCGCCGGTGCGCCACGTCGGTCTTGGCCACGAGGAGGAGGCCGGAGGTGTCGCGGTCGAGCCGGTGGACGATGCCCGGCCGCCCCTCGGCGCCGGCGGAGAGCGGCGTGCCGCGGGCCACCAGCGCATTCACCAGGGTGTCCTCCCAGTGGCCGGGGGCAGGATGCACGACGAGCCCCGCCGGCTTGTCGATCACCGCGAAGTGCTCGTCCTCCCAGACCACCGTGAGGGCGATGGCCGCGGGACGGAGGGTGCGCCGGGCCTCGGGCTCCGGCGCGGTGACCTCGAGCACGTCGCCCCGCTCCAGCACCCGGGAGGCGCGCGCCACCTCGCCGTTCACCCGCACCGCCTTTCCCGCCACGAGGCGGGCGGCCTGGGTGCGGGAGAGGGCGAGCTGGTCGGCGAGGAAGCGGTCGAGCCGCTCGGTGCGGGCAACGGCGACGCTGAGGCGGAGGGGGGCGCCCACGAGTGGGGCGTCAGGACGCGGGCGCGGACTCGGAGGCGGCGTCGCGCCGCGCGTCCTCGCGCCACAGCACGATCGCGAGGGCGATCGCGCCGCAGCTCACCGCGACGTCGGCCACGTTGAAGGTCGGCCAGCGGAGCGCGCCGACGCCGACGTCGAAGAAGTCCACCACGCCGCGCGGGCTGCGGAGCCGGTCCACCAGGTTGCCGGCGGCCCCGCCCGCCACCGCGCCGAGGGCGAGCTGGCGGAACCGGTCGCCGGCGGGGGCGCCGGCGCTCATCCGGGCAAGCACGACGATGGCGATGACTGCCACGACCAGGAAGATCCAGCGGGAAAGCGGTCCGAGGTGCAGGCCGAAGGCGGCGCCGGGGTTGTAGACCAGCCGGAGCTGGAACCAGTCGCCCAGCACCGGCACCGCCACGGCGCGGAGCAGCTGGTCCTCGGCGAGCACCTTGGTGACCGCGTCGAGCGCCAGCACGGCGCCCGCGGTGACCCAGAAGAGGCGCCGCTCACCGGCGGGCGGCATCCTCTTCCTTTTCCTTGCACGAGATGCACAGCCGCGCGTGGGGCAGCGCGTCGAGCCGCTCGAAGCCGATGTCCTGTCCGCAGGTCTCGCACCGGCCGAACTTCTCCGGGCTGCCGTAGAGCCGGCGGAGCGCCTGGTTCACGTGCCAGAGGTACCGCCCCTCCTTCGAGGCCATCAGGAACTGCTTCTCGCGCTCCATGGCGTCGGTGCCCTGGTCCGCCATGTGGAAGGAGTAGGAGGAGAGGTCGCCGTCCGAGGACTGCAGCGTCGCGTTGAAGGACTCGTCATAGTAGCCGAGCTCCTTCATCACGCGCGCGCGCTCCTCCAGCAGCCGCTTCTCCATGTGCGTCAGTTGCTTCTTGTTCATCAAGCGATCCGGGTCAGGGGTGCGGGGCCGCGGCGCGGCCGTCCGGGTGCCGGGCGAGCCCGAGTCGGGCCGTGCGGCCGTCGATGTCCACGTCCTGCTCGAGGACCGGGTCCGTGACCCGGGCCCCGATGTCGAGCCGCCGGGCGAGGACCTCGCCGGCGATCCAGTCCTGGTGGGCGCGGGCCGCGCCCTCGAGCGCGGGATCGCCCGCCACCGCGAGGGCGATCCGGTCGCCCACGGCGAGGCCGGCATCCTTGCGCAGCCGCTGCACCCGGTTGACCAGCTCGCGCGCCAGGCCCTCCTGCACGAGGGCCTCGTCGAGCCGGGTGTCGAGCACCACGACGAGCGGTCCGTCCGCCTGGACGACGCCCTCGACCGCCACCGCGCGCTCGACGGTCACGTCGCCGGAAAGATAGCGGACCGGCTTCCCGTCGAGGTCGAGCTCGGCCTCGCCGCCGGCCTCGAGCGCGCGGAGCTGGTCGCCGCTCAGCCGGGCCACGGCGGCGGCCACCTGCGGCGTCCGCGCCCCGTGGCGCCTGCCGAGCGCGCGGAAGTTCGCGCGGCCGGAGAGGCGCACCAGCTCCGCGTCGGAGCCCACGACCTCCACCGCCTTCACGTTCACCTCGGCACGGAGCAGCTCGAGCAGCGGCGCGAAGCCGGGCCGGTCCACCCGGGCCGGGGCCGCGAGCCGGAGCCGGGCCAGCGGCTGGCGCACCCGGAGGCCGGCCTCCTCCCGCGCCGCCCGGGCGAGTGACGCCGCGCGACGCACCACGTCCATCGCCGCCGCCAGCTCGCCATCGGTGCGGCCGCGGCTGGCCGGGAACGGGGCGAGGTGGACGCTCCCGCCCGTGAGTGCGCGGTGCAGCCGGTCACTGGCGAACGGCGCGGCGGGCGCGAGCAGCCGGCTCACCGTCACCAGCGCCTCGCGAAGGGTCGCCACCGCCGCGGGGTCCGGCGCCTCTCCGGGAGCCCAGAACCGCGCGCGGTTGGTGCGGACGTACCAGTTCGAGAGGTCATCCACCACGAAATCCATCAGCGCGCGCACGCCGGAGGTGATGTCGTAGTCCTCCCACGCGCCGCGCACGGTGCGCACGGCGTCGTCGAGGCGCCCGAGGATCCAGCGGTCGGCCAGCGTGGCGCCGGCCGGCACGCCGCCCTCCCCCGGTTCCGCGGGTGCCGCCGTGCCGGCGTACAGGGCGAGGAAGTTGTACGTGTTCCGCAGCGTGTTGAGGAACCCGCCGGCGGCCTCGGGGATGCCCCGCGCGTCGAACCGCTTCGGGAGCCAGATCTGGCTCGAGGCGAGCAGGTAGAGCCGCACCGCGTCGGCACCGTGGGCGGCGATCTGCTCCCACGGGTCCACCGCGTTGCCGCGGCTCTTCGACATCTTCAGGCCCTGGGCGTCCAGTACCAGCTCGTTCACCACCACGTTCCGGTACGGGGCCTGGTCGAACGCGGCGGTCGCGATCGCCAGCAGGGAGTAGAACCACCCCCGGGTCTGGTCCACGCCCTCGCAGATGAAGTCGGCCGGGAAGTGCGTCCGGAACTCGGCGTCACCCTCGAACGGCCAGTGCCACTGGGCGTAGGGCATCGAGCCCGAGTCGAACCAGGTGTCGATCACCTCGGGGGTGCGCCGCATCTCCCCGCCGCAGGCGCAGGCCCAGCGGTACTCGTCCACCTGTGGCTTGTGCGGGTCGAAGTCCTCCGGCAGCGGCCGGCCCCAGCGCTCGGCAAGGCGGGCGTAGCTGCCCACCACGTCAACGTGCGCCGGGTCCCGGTCGCAGACCCAGACCGGCAGCGGCGTGCCCCAGTAGCGGTCGCGCGAGAGGGCCCAGTCCACGTTGTTCTGCAGCCACTCGCCGAAGCGGCCGGCGCCGACCTCCGGGGGATGCCACGCGACCCCGGCATTGAAGGCCGTCATCCGGTCCTTCACCGCCGAGGTCCGCACGAACCAGGAGTCGCGGGCGAAGTAGATCAGCCGGCTCCCGCAGCGCCAGCAGTGGGGGTAGTTGTGGACATAGGGCTCGGTGGCCAGGTGGCGGCCGAGCTCCTTGAGGCGGCGGACCAGCAGCTCGTTCGTCTCCTTCGCGGTGACGAGCTTCCCCTCGAGTTCGGGCCAGCTGGTGCCCTGGAACGTGCCGTCGCCGGCCACCGGGCGCAGCATCGCGAGCCCCTCCGCCTGCCCCGCGGCGAAGTCGTCCACCCCGAAGGCCGGCGCGAGGTGCACCATCCCGGAGCCGTCCTCGGCGGTGACGAAGTCGCCGGCCACCACCACGGAGTGCCGGCCTTCCGCCGGGAGGGGGACCACGTCCAGCGGCCGGCGGTACCGCCGGCCCACGAGCGCCGAGCCGGGCGCCACCGCGAGCCGCTCCGCCTCCTCCAGCGGCACCCCGCCCACGCGGATGCTCCCGGCGCGCGCCGTGGCGGCCCAGAGCTTCCGGGTCCCGCCGCCGTCGGGCACCGCGTACAGCCCGTACTCGAGCTCCGGCCGCACCGCGACGGCCACGTTCGAGGGGAGCGTCCAGGGGGTGGTGGTCCACACCACCAGTTCCTCGCCCGAGGCGTCGTCGAGCTCGAACGCGACGAAGACCGACCGGTCCTGCACCTCCTCGTAGCCGAGCGCGAGCTCGTGGCTCGACAGCACGGTGCCGCAGCGGGGGCAGTACGGAAGCACCCGGTGCCCGCGCACCAGGAGGCCGCGCTGGTGGAGCCGCTGGAGGAGCCACCAGACCGACTCGACGTAGTCCTTCGAGTAGGTGATGTACGCGTGCTCATGATCGAGCCAGAAGGCGATCCGGTCGGAGAGCCGCACCCAGTCGTCCCGGTAGCGCAGCACGCTCTCGCGGCAGAGCCGGTTGAACTCCGCCACGCCGAAGCGCTCGATGTCCGGCTTCCCCTTGAGCCCGAGCTGCTTCTCGACCTCGATCTCCACCGGCAGCCCGTGGGTGTCCCAGCCGGCGATGCGGGTGACCCGCTTCCCCTGCATCGCCTGGAAGCGGCAGACCAGGTCCTTCACCGTGCGGGAGAAGACGTGGTGGATGCCGGGCCGCCCATTGGCGGTGGGCGGGCCCTCGAAGAAGACGAAGGGCGGTCCGTCGCGCCCCGCGTCCACCGTGCGGCGGAAGAGCCCCTCCGCGGCCCAGGTGGCGAGGAGCTCGCGCTCCAGCGCGTCGGCCGGCCCGTCGGGCCAGGACGGGAGGGTCATCCCACCGGGGGCGGGGCCGCCCCGACCTGCCGGTCGAGCCCGTCGAGCTCCGCGAGCTGGCGCTCGAGGATGTTGCGCAGGCTGCCGAGGTAGGCGTGGAACTGGCGGCGCGCGGTCTCCGCGCGCTCGCGGACCAGCGCCTCCTGGCCCTGGGCGTCGCCCAGCAGCCGCTCCGACTCCACCCGGGCCTGCGCGAGCAGGGTCTCCGCCTGGCGCGCCGCCTGCTGCTCGATGTCGGCCCGGAGCTGCTGCGCGGCGAGGAGCGCATCGTTCATGGCGCGCTCCCGGTCGCGGAAGGCGCGGAGCTGCTCCTGGAAATTGCGCAGCCGCTCCTCCATCTGGGCGCGCTCCCGGAGCAGCCGCTCGAATTCCCCGGCCACCTTCTCCGTGAAGGCGGTGACGGCGGCGCGGTCGAGCCCGCGGAAGGCGGGCGCGAACTCCTGGGCGCGGATGTCGTGGGGCGTGAGGTTGAAGCCGGCGTCACTCATCAGGCACGCTCCCCGAACAGGACGGTTCCGAGGCGGACGATGGTCGCCCCCTCCTCCACGGCGACCGCGTAGTCGCCGGACATGCCCATCGAGAGCTCGGGCAGGTCGTGGCCACGGGCGGCGGCTTCGTCGCGCAGTCGGCGGAGCCGCGCGAAGGCGGCACGCTGCCGGTCGCGGTCGTCGGTGAGCTCCGCGAGGGTCGTGAGGCCCCGCGGGTCGAGCGACGGCAGTGCCCGGATGGCATCGAGCAGCCGGGGCAGCTCGCCCGGCTCCACGCCGCCCTTCTGCGGCTCGGCGGAGCAGTTCACCTGCAGCAGCACGGCCTGGCGCGAGCCCGCCGGCATCCGGCGCGCAAGCTCCTCGGCGAGTTCCATCCGATCCAGCGAGTGGATCAGGACGAAGCGCCCGGCGGCGTGCCGCGCCTTGTTGCGCTGCAGCGTGCCCACCAGATGCCAGGCGACCGGCACGCCGGCCGCCTCCATCTTGGGCAGCGCCTCCTGCACCCGGTTCTCGCCGACGTCGGTGAGTCCCGCGGCCCACGCCGCGCGAACCGCCTCCGGCCCGTGGGTCTTGGTGACCGCGACGATCCGCACCGGATGGCTCCAGCCGCCGCGAGCCTGCGCCTCCCCGATCACGCGGCGCACGTCGGCCACCCGTTCGGCAAGGCCCGGGAATTCCATAACTCTCAAAAGTAGCGGGATTTCCGGCTGAATTGAACCGTGACGGCTGGGACGGCTGGGACGCCGAGTCGGGGGGAGGGACCCTCGCAAGGCCGTCGCAGCCGTCCCGGCCCTCCCCGCCGGTCCCCTACTGCGGCAGCACCGTATCCGTGCCCGGGATGGCGAAGACGCCCCGGTCCAGTTCCCGGACCCGGTCGATGATCGCCGGGTTCGGATTGAGCTGGGCCGCGCGGCGCAGGTTCGTGAGGGCCGCGTCGCGGTCGCCCCGGGCTTCGTAGGCGAAACCGAGCTGTGCCAGCACCAGGCCAAGGCTGTTGGAGAAGCTCCGGCTCGTCGGGTCGGTGACCTCCGACGGATCGGCCTCGAGGAGCCGCGCGTAGCGGTAGGTGTCCCACGCCAGGCGCCGGGAGAGCGCCACGTCGAGCGGCGCGCCCGCGATGCCGGTGAAGTCGAGGTCGGTGCGGGTCGTGTCGGGGACGGTGCCCTCCAGCCGGAACGCGAGGCCCTGCTGGACCGTCCACTTCTGCAGACCGGCCCGCTCCCCGCCCGTGGTGATCGCCCAAGCCACCGGCCGGCGGCCGAGGTTCTCCTGCACGATCCGGAGCGCCACGATGTCGCTCATCTGGAGGATCGTGCCGGCGGGCAGCGTGTCCACCAGCGGGCCGAACCGGAGCGGGAGCGGCGCGCCGAGCTGCTGCGGCTGGGCCAGCCGGATCTCCTCGTCGGTCATGGTGTGGACCGGGCGTTCGGGGGCCGGGCCCGCCGCCTCGCGCCAGACCTCCGGCGCGGAGGCAGCGTCGAACGGCCGCGCCGGCTGGTCCCGCAGCTGGCGCACGTACCAGTCGGTGTTGGCGAGCGAGAGGCAGACCACCGTGACGTCCCGGCGGATGCCCTGCACCTCCTGCGCCCACCAGAGCGGGAAGGTGTCGTTGTCGCCGTAGGTGAAGAGGATCCCGTGCGGCCCCACCGAGTTGAGCAGGTTGTACGCGGCATCGGCGGCGAGCCGGGCGTCGGGGCCGTGCCGCCGGGTGGCGGCCTTGAAGTTGAACGCGAACGGCACCAGGGCCACTGCCAGCGCGCCACCGGCGAGCAGGCGTCCGCGGCCCTGCGCGAGGGCCTTCCGGGCGAGGTCCGCCAGGCCGATGCCCACCCACGTGCCCCACGTGATGAAGCTCACGACGAAGAAGTAGTCGCGGTCCCGCACCTCGTGCTGCTCCACGTCGGGGAACCGCTCGTAGCCCAGGCCGTAGCCCGGCTTGAAGTTCATGTAGGCCACCAGCCCGAGCCCGGTGATCAGCCAGAGCCCGAAGTGGAGCCAGAACGCCCCGCGGTCGGCCCGCCGCTGGGCCAGCGCGCCCTGCACGCCGAGCCCGAAGAACGCCACCGTCACCAGGGAGCGGAGTGACAGGGTGAAGTCCTGCCCCAGCGTCCTGGCCCACTGCCAGTCGAAGTACTGCACGTAGTTCACCAGCTGCAGCCTGATGATCGTGAGCGAGCGGCCCGGGTTGAACGGGCCGTGCGGAATCGTGGGGTCGTCGAGCGGCGTGCGGATCGGGTATTGCTCCCGGCGGATGACCGCGAGGAGCCGCTCCCAGGTGGACGGGTCGGCCTCGTTCAGCACGGGCTGCTGCCCGGCGCGGATGTAGAGGAAGAGGTAGACCGTGACCCCGACGGCGGCGAAGACGAACGCGAGGAGCGCGAAGCCGAGCGTGCCGGCGGTCGCGGCGAGCGCCGCCGCGCCCAGGAAGCAGAGGAGGCCGACGACCACCAGGCCGGTGCTCCCCAGGCCGGTGCCGATGAGCAGGGCCCAGAGCCCGGCCACCACCGCCGCCTGGGCCCACTCCCGGCGCCGTTCGGCCGGGTCGGCCGCCGGGGCGGTCCAGAGGGTATGCCCGAGGAACCCGATGACCGCCGGGCCCACGAGGAGGGCCAGCAGGTGATTGCCCATCGACAGGCCGCCGATGTAGACGACCAGCAGCAGGAGGTGGGCGGCGCGCGGCGTCCCGCGGAGCGCGCGCCAGCGGAGCACGAGGAAGCTGATCGCGGCGATCGTGAACGTCGCCACCATGTAGACCTCGGTCTCGTTCGAGTTCTGCCAGGCGGTGAACGCGAAGGCGCCGGCCAGCGCCGCCGCCGCCGCGCCGCCGGTCACCACCAGGCGGCGGTCGAGGCCCTCCAGCCCCTCCGCCACGCGCTCGAGCGTGACGTGCGCCACCAGGAAGAAGAAGCCGGCGCAGAGCGCGCTGAAGACGGCGCTCATCACGTTGAGCCGCGCAGCGTAGTCCCCGATCGGGAAGGCGAGCCCCCAGGTGTGGCCCAGCAGGGTGAACAGCGGCGTCCCCGGCGGGTGGGGGATGCCCAGCACCCTGGCCGCGGCGATGAACTCGCCGGCGTCCCAGAAGGTGACCGTGGGCGCGAGGGTCAGGACGTAGCCGGCCAGGGCGGCCAGGGCGACGAGGGCGGCGGCGCCCCAGGGAGGGCGCCGGGCGGAGAGGTCGGTCATCGGGCTCGGTTCACGGGATGGCTGGCGGTCGTGTCGCCGGTCAGGCGCCCGGCGAGGGCCTGGCGGATCCGGTCGGGGGTGAGCGAACGGTCGAGGCGCCCGCCCACGGCGAGCGAGATGGCGCTGGTCTCCTCCGACACCACGAAGACGAGCGCGTCGGTCTCCTCGGAGAGGCCGAGCGCGGCTCGGTGCCGCGTGCCGAGCGACCGGTCGGACAGCGGCTGCTGGCTGAGCGGCAGGATGCACGCCGCGCCGACGATCTCCGCCCCACGCACCAGCAGGGCGCCGTCATGCAGCGGCGAGTAGGGGCTGAACACGGTGGCGACCAGGTCGCTCGACAGCGAGGCCCGCATCGGCGTCCCGGTGCCGGCGTACTCGTCGAGGCCCACCTCGCGCTCCACCGCGACGATGGCCCCGGTGCCGGTGCGCGCCAGGCGCTCCAGCGACTCCACCAGCGCTTCCGTCGCGTCCTCCGCCGGGTACTCGCGGAAGACGCGCAGGATGCGCGCCTGGCCCAGCCGGGCGAGCGCGCTCCGGAGCTCGGGCTGGAACACCACGATCGCCGCGAACGCCCCGTAGGTGAAGATGACCCCCAGCAGGTAGGTGATGGTCGTGAAGCGGAGGAGGAACGCCGCGACGTAGACGCCCGCGAGCAGCAGCACGCCGAGGACGATCTGCAGCGCCCGCGTGCCGACCAGGAAGCGGAGCACCCGGTAGACGACGGCAGCCACGATCAGGATCTCGAGGAGATCCCGCCAGTCGGGCCTCGACAGGCCGGGCCCCACGGTCAGCCCGCCCCGTCGAGCGCGCCGGCGACGGCGAGCGCGTCGCGCACCGCGGCCGGCTCGTGAACCCGGAAGAGCCGCGCCCCGCGCTCCCAGGCGAGCGCGCAGGCCGCCGCGGTGGCGCGATCGCGGTCATCCACCGCGCGGCCGGTGGCCTCGCCGAGGAATCGCTTGCGGGACGGCCCGACGAGGATGGGGCGCCCCAGGGCCCGGAGCGCGCCCAGCTCGTCGAGCAGCGCCACCGACTGCGCCGGCGTCTTGGCGAAGCCGAGCCCGGGGTCCACGACGATCCGGGCCGGCTCGACGCCCGCACCGACCGCACCGTCCACCGCGGCGCGCAGTTCCGCCACGACCGCGCCGATGAGGTCGCCGCCGTACTCCGCGTGATCGTAGGAGGCCATCGTCCCGACGGTCCCGCGGGAATGCATCAGGATGAACCCCGCCCCCGCGGCGGCGACCGCGGCCGCCATCCCGGGATCGAGCCGCCCGCCGCTCACGTCGTTCACCGCCCCGGCGCCGGCCTCGAGCGCCGCCCGCGCCACCTCCGCCTTCACCGTGTCCACGCTCACCACGACGTCCGGGAAGCGCCGCGCCACGGCGTCGATCACGGGTACCACCCGGCGGCGCTCCTCCGCCGCCGGCACCTGGTCCGGCCGGCCGGGGCGGGTCGACTCGCCGCCCACGTCGAGCACCGCGGCCCCCGCCTCGAGCAGCGACTCGGCCCGGGCCAGCGCCGCCGCCGGTGCGTCCCAGCGGCCGCCGTCACTGAAGCTGTCGGGGGTGACATTGAGGATGCCGACGATGACCGGGCGCTCGAGCGGAAGGGTGCCGCGGGCGGTGAGCCACACGGCGGGCCGGTCGGCGGGGAGCGCGAGCCCGACGGCAAACGCCACCTCGGCGAGTTCCGGCGGGCCGCCCCAGGGACGCGCCAGCGCGGAGAGCCGCGCCCGGCTCCCCGCGACGATGGCCCAGTCGGGTCCGGTCAGGAGGTCGAGGCCGAGCGTGCGGACGGCGTGGCCCCGAAGCGCCTCCAGGGTCGCGAGGGAGAGGCCGGTGAGGCGCACCGCCGCGGGGGCCAGGCCTTCCGCGGCGGCGGCGGCCCGGACCGCGTCCCAGCCGCCTTCCCGGAGCGCCTCCCGGACCGCCCGCGGCGCGTGGGTCGCGAGCGGGCTGCCGGTCATGCGCCGGCGGGCTCGGCGGGCGGCGCGCCCAGGACCGGTGTCGGGCGCGGGGTGGGCGTGCCGCTGCGGGACCCGGCGGCCGGGGACAGGGGCGCGGGGGCCGGCCGCGGCGGCAGCGCCTCGCCGCGCGCCAGGGCGTCTATGTCCTCCCGGTCGATGGTCTCCCGCTCCAGCAGGGTGTCCGCCAGCCGGTCGAGCAGCCCGCGCTCGGCGGTGAGGATCTCGCCGGCCCGGGCATACGCGGCGTCGACCAGTCGCTTGATCTCGGCGTCCACGACCTCGCTCATCCGCTCCGACACCTCCCGGCGCTGCGAGATCTCGCGGCCCAGGAAGATCTCCTGCTCCCGGTCGCCGACCGCCACGACGCCGACCATCTCGCTCATCCCGAACTGGGTCACCATCCGGCGGGCGATGGTGGTGGCCTGCTCGATGTCGTTGGTGGCGCCGGTGGTCACCTTGTCGGGGCCGAAGACCAGCTCCTCGGCCACGCGCCCGCCGAAGGCGGCGGCCAGTCGGCCCTCCAGCCACGCCTTGGTGTAATTGTGCCGGTCCTCCTCGGGCAGCCAGGTGGTGAGACCGAGAGCCCGGCCGCGCGGGATGATGGTGACCTTGTGCAGCGGGTCGCTGCCCGGAATCCGGAGCGACACGATGGCGTGCCCGGCCTCGTGATAGGCGGTGAGCCGGCGCTCGTCCTCGGTGAGGACCATGCTCTTCCGCTCGACCCCGAGCATCACCTTGTCCTTGGCGTCCTCGAAGTCGCGCATGTCGACCTGGGTCTTGTTGCGCCGGGCGGCGAGGAGGGCGGCCTCGTTCACCAGATTGGCCAGGTCGGCGCCGGCGAGGCCCGGCGTCCCCTTCGCCAGCTTCTCCAGCGCCACGTCGGGCGCGAGCGGGATCTTCCGGGTGTGCACCCGCAGGATGCCCTCCCGCCCCCGCACGTCGGGCGAGTCCACCACGATGGTGCGGTCGAAGCGGCCGGGGCGGAGCAGCGCAGGGTCGAGCACGTCGGGCCGGTTGGTGGCCGCCAGCAGGATCACCCCGTCGGAGGATTCGAAGCCGTCCATCTCCACCAGGAGCGCGTTCAGCGTCTGCTCCCGCTCGTCGTGGCCCCCGCCGAGGCCCGCGCCGCGGTGCCGGCCCACGGCGTCGATCTCGTCGATGAAGACGATGCAGGGGGCGTGCGCCTTGGCCTGCTCGAACAGGTCGCGCACCCGGGACGCGCCGACCCCGACGAACATCTCGACGAAGTCGGAGCCCGACATCGAGAAGAACGGCCGGCCGGCCTCGCCCGCCACCGCCTTCGCCAGGAGCGTCTTGCCGGTGCCGGGCGGGCCGATGAGGAGCGCTCCCTTGGGCAGCCGCCCGCCGAGCCGGGTGAACTTCTGCGGGTCCTTGAGGAACTCGATGATCTCCTGCAGCTCGACCTTGGCCTCGTCGGCGCCCGCCACGTCGGTGAAGTTGATCTTCGGCGTGTCCGGCGTGAGCACCTTCGCCCGCGACTTGCCGAACGAGAAGGCGCGGTTCCCCCCCGCCTGGAGCTGGCGGAAGAGGAAGATCCAGATGCCGATGATCACCAGCCAGGGGAGCGCGGTCACCAGGATGGAGGTGAGGCCGGTGCGCGGCTGCTTGGCGCGGATCGCCACGCCGGCGTCCTCCAGCCGCCTGAGCGCCTCCTCGCTGTTGGCGATCGGGAGGAGCACGGAGAAGTGCCGCGCCTGGCGCCCGTCCACGGCGACCGGCGCGCGGAACTCGCCCTCGAGCTGCTTGCCGTCGAAGACGGTCACGCTCGCGACGTTGCCCGCCTCGAGCTGGCGGCTGAACTCGGTATAGGTGAACTCCTCGAGCGCGCGCCGCTGGCCATTCATCATCTGGACCAGGGCCACCGCGAGGAGCGCGAGGACGATGTAGAGCGCCGCGGTCTTGCTCCGGCCTCCCCAGGGGGAGCCGCGCGGCGAACGGGACGGTGTCGGGTCGGGCATCGGTCAGGCCAGGTCCGCGATGAACGGCAGGTGGCGGTAGTTCTCCGCGTGGTCGAGCCCATAGCCGACCAGGAAGGCGGGCGGCGCGTCGAAGCCGACGAACCGGACCTCCGCCCCCACGTCGGCGGTGAGCCGCTTGTGCAGGAGGGCGCACACCGCGAGGCTGCGCGGATTCCGCGCCCGGAGCAGCGTCGTCAGGAGCATCAGGGTGTGGCCGGAGTCAATGATGTCCTCCACCAGCAGGATGTGCTTCCCCTCGAGGTCGGTGCAGGGGTCGTACGCCAGCCGCACGTCGCCGCTGGACACCGTGCCGACCCCGTAGGAGCTCGCCACGAGGAAGTCCACCGTCACCGGCCGCTCGATCTGCCGCACCAGGTCGCCCAGGAAGATGAAGCTGCCCTTGAGCAGGCCGAGGACGACCAGGTCGCCGTCGGGGTAGGCCGACGTGATCTCGACGCCGAGCTCCCGGACGCGCGCGGCGATCTGTCCCTCGTCGAAGACGATGGACTTCACCGGGTGGCCGCCGGTGCGGCGCAGGATCTCAGGCATGCGCAACATCCACTCGCAGGGCGTCGGTTCCGGCGGCCGGGAGGGCCGCCGCCGCGCGGCAGACCCCCGGCACCCACAACACCTCGTCTTCCCGGGCCAGGAGAGGCCAGCCGGCCCGGCGGGAGCGCGGGACCTTCCGGTCCTGCATCTCGCGCACCACCAGTCGCCGTCCCGCGCCACCGAGCGGATGGAGCCGGTCGCCCGCGGCGCGCGCCCGGAGCGTCACCCCCCCGGGGATGACCCAGGCAGTCCAGCCGTCGCGCGGTTGGACCGGCGGCGCCGGCTCGGTCCGCCACGAGAGACGCCACGCGCCCCACGCGAGTTCCCCGCCCGTCCCCTCGAGTTCCCTGGCCGCCGGGGCCGCCGCGGGACGGCGCACCAGGCGCAGCCGTCCGAACGCGACCTCCGCGAGCCACAGGCCACCCAACGGCAGGCTGGCCCCGCTCCCCGCGCCCGGCAACCAGGCAACGACTCGCGCCGCCCGGGCCGGCCCCAGCGGGCACCCGGCGCGGCGCGCCAGCCCGCGTACCACCGCGCGGGCCAACCGTGAATCATACCCCGCGAGCACCGGAGCGACAACGGACACGCCATCCGCTTCCGCCCGTGGCACGAGGCCGGGAAGGAGGTCCAGCACGGCGTCCCACGCCTCGCCATCGGCGGCGGCCGCGGCGGCGACGCGCACCAGCGCCGCGTCCACCGCCGGCAGTCTGGCCCGGATGGCGGGCAGCAGGCCGCCGCGCAGCCAGGAGCGGAGGTGCACCGGATCGTCATTGGCGGGATCGTCCCACCAGGGGAGGCCGCGCGCCGCGCAGTGCGCGCGCAACTCCGCCCGCGATACGCCGAGCAGCGGCCGCACCAGGCGCCCGCGCACCGGCCGGATTCCGGCGAGCCCCGCGGGGGCGCTCCCGCGGAGCGCCCGCATCAGCACCGTCTCGGCCTGGTCATCGGCGTGATGGGCCAGCAGGATGAGGTCGGCACCGGTGCGCCGGCGCGCCGCCTCGAGCCAGCGGAACCGCCGGGCGCGGGCGACAGTCTCCCCCGCCCCGGCGCCGAGGCGGAGGCGGCCGCGGAGCGATGGCACGCCCAGGCGTGCCGCGAGTTCCGCCACGGCCGCCGAAACGGCGGCGCTGTCGGGGTGGATGCCGTGGTCCACGTGGGCCGCGACGAGCTCCAGCCCGTGCCGGTCCCGGGTCGCCACCAGCAGGTCGAGCAGGGCCACCGAGTCGGCGCCGCCGGAGACGGCCACGAGCGCGCGCCGCCCCGGTTGCGCGAGCTCGGTGTCGGCCAGGGCGGCGAGAAGGCGCGGCGCGAGGGTCATGGCCCGAAAGATAGCGGCGGGAGACCCTACCGGGCGGCCGGCCCCACCCGGAGGTGCCGCTCGAACAGCGCGAGGATCCGCCGGTACTCGTCGGCCCAGGAATCGGGCCGCTGGAAGCCGTGATCCTCGGCCGGGTAGACGGCGAGTTCCCACCCGGTCTTGCCGAGTTCGATGAGGCGCTCGGCCAGACGGACCGCGTCCTGGAACTCGACGTTGGTGTCCCGCATCCCGTGCGCGATCAGCAACGGGTCCGCGAGGCCCTCGGCGAACCGGATCGGCGACGAACGGCGGTACGCGGCACTGTCCCCCTGGGGGAGTCGCAGGATGCTCGCCGTGTAGCCGTGGTTGTAGTGGGCCCAGTCGGTGACCGCGCGAAGCGCCGCCCCGGCGCCGAACCACTCGCCCTCGGTGAAGAGCGCCATCAGGGTGAGGAACCCGCCGTAGCTGCCGCCGTAGATCCCGACCCGTTCGGGCGCGATGCCGGCGGAATCGCGGAGCCAGCGCGAGGCGTCCACCTGGTCCTGCAGGTCGCGGCCGCCCATCCAGCCGGAGATCGCGGTGCGCCAGTCGCGCCCGTGACCGGCGGAGCCGCGGTAGTCGAGGTCGAGCACGAGGTAGCCGCGGCTCGCCAGCAGGTGGTGGAACAGGTACTCCCGCGGATACTCCGACCACCACCGGTGCGCGTTCTGGAGGTACCCCGCCCCGTGGACGAAGATCACGGCGGCGCCGTTGGGGCGCGCACCGAGGTCCGCGGGACGGTAGATCCGCGCGGGCACTCGCGCGCCGTCGGAAGCCGGGATCGTGATGACCTCGGGCGCCACCCAGGCCACCGAATCGAAGGCGGGCGAAGGGGAGTGCGTGAGCCGGGCGGGAACGGCCCCCGCGCGCGCCTCCTGAAGGAAGAGCTCGGGTGGCTGGTTCGCGGCCGAGTGGATCACCGCCATCCGGCGCCCGTCCGGGGAGAAGACTGCCTCGTTGGATCCCGGGCGCGAAGTGAGGCGGCGCAGGTCGCCGCCCCCGGCCGGCAGGCGGTACACGTGTCGCTCGACGGCCGAGGCCTCGCTCGTCTCCAGCCGGAACTCGCGTCCATCCTCGCTCAGCGACGCGGCCCGCACCTCCCACGCACCGGCGGTGAGCTGGCGGGCGCCGGTACCGTCGGGCCGCACGTCGTGCAGGTGCGCCCAGCCGCCGGCCTCGGAGACGAACCAGAAGCGCGCCCCGTCCGGGGTCCAGCCGGCGCAGCGGAAGCAGGGACCGCCCACCCACGCCGTGTCGCGCAGCTCGTCGAGGAGCACGATCCGGGCGCTGTCGCCTGCTGCGGCCACGGTGAGCAGTCGGCGCCGCGTGCGATCCGCCGAGGTCACGGCGAGCGCCACCTCGGCACCACCCGGCCGCCCGCCCACGATGCGCAGCTCGGCCGGCGGGACGGTGTCGCCCGGCAGCAGGTCGAGCCAGTGGATGGTCGAGTCGCCGTCCAGCCGGAGGAGCCCGGCCCGGAGGCGCGGCTGCGCATCCCCGACCTTGGTCCGGCCCTCGAGGACGCCCACGTAGCCGTCCTCCGTCACCCACTCGGGCACCCTGGTGCGGCGTGCGGTCCCCGCCGGCCGGGATGCCAGGACCAGCGCCGCGGATCCGTCCGGCGCCACCGTGACCCGCCGCACCGTCTCGCGCTCGTCGAGCCACACCGCGGGAAGCCCCCGCCGGCGCCGCTCTGCCTCCCGCTCCGCACGGTCGAGGCTGTCCCGCCGGACGCGGTCACGCACCGCGGCGAGGAGCTGGCGTTCGGCGAGCCGGAGCGCCTGGCGCTGTGGGGTGCGGGCACTGTCCGCGCTGGTCGTGTCCTGGCGTGGGCGGGGGCCGGGCCGGAGGTCGCTGAGCTGCTGGTGCCCTCCTCCCGCCCGGTCGAGCGCCCAGGCGTTGCCCTCGCGCTCGAAGAACACCCGGCGGCCGTCGGCGCTCCAGCCGGGCGCCGTTTCCGCCGCCGCGGTCCGGGTGAGCCGCCGCGGGGCGCCACCGCCCTGCGGGACGACGAAGAGGTCGCCGGCGAATTCCACCGCGCGCAGACGGCCCGCCGGGTCGAGCGGGCCGCTCCCGAGCGCCGGGCCGGCGGAATCGGCCGCCGCGGCCGTCATCCGCTCCGGACGCGCGCCCGGCCGCGCCGCCACGCGGTACCAGGCGAGCGGCTCGTCCCACCGGGCCCCCGGCTCGAGCCAGCGGAACCAGATCGTCCGGCCGTCCGGGGCCCAGCGCACCGCTTC
>CAVQWA010000028.1:0-9182 GCA_963717315.1 uncultured Gemmatimonadales bacterium | reverse complement strand
AACGTGGCCCTGCAGCTCGGCAAGAAGTCGGGCCGACCCGCGCGAACTGGCCGGCTGGCTGGCCACCGCGCTGACCGATGCTGACGGTATCGCCGCCGCCGAGATCGCGACCGGGTTCGTCAACCTGCGCCTCGGCGTCCGCGCAGGGCGTCGTCGTCACCAACGTGCTGGCTGCGGCCGCCGGCTACGGCAGCTCCGAGGACCTGGCCGCCCAGAACATCAACCTGGAGTTCGTCTCGGCCAACCCCACCGGCCCCATCCACATCGGCGGCACCCGTTGGGCCGCAGTCGGCGATGCGCTGGGCCGGCTGCTGAGCACCCAGGGCGCCCGGAAGGTGACCCGCGAGTACTACTTCAACGATCGCCTTGTCCCCGAGGAAACCGGCGCCGACCACCGCCATGTCCACCAGCCAGCAGTCGTCGAAGCCGAAACTCCGGCGGCCCATCGCTGTTGTGGTCCCCGAGCTGCACCTGGCCGGCCGTCGGGTTCGCGGTGGCCTGGGTGTCCAGTGTCCCGAGGGTGATCACCGGTGACGTGCTGCCGTTCACCCGGAGCTCGATCTCGCCGGCGGCGTTGTCGATCTTCACCCGCCACTGGAATTGCACCTGCAGTCCCGGGTGGAGCACCGGGGCCGTCGTGAGGCTGCCGGCAATCAGGGTCCCGTTCCGCGTGCAGTAGAGCCGGCCGTCGGTCTGCGCCCGGAGCTCCACCTGCAGCGACCCGTTGTCGAGGAGTGCCAGGATGATTGTCCCGTTCGTCCAGCTGTCCGCCTTGTAGGCGGTGGCCAGGATCACGTGGCCAAGCGACTCCGGCAGGGAGTCGCGGGCGTAGAGGACGAAGTTCGTGCCCCCCAGGCCGGAGGGGCCGGTCCGCGCCCACGTGGCGCTGATGTTCATGTTGACGGCTTGCGCCATCATCCTGGCTCGCCACCGTGTCGTAGTCGAAGCTCTTCCGCCACTTCAGTCCCGTCGCCATGTCGTCCTCGCTCGGTGTGTTAGACGCCGACGCTGCCGGCGTCGCTCATCGCACTGTCCGCCCAGCCGGTGAAGTAGGCATAGACCCGGTAGGAGCTCGTCCCCAGGTAGCTGTTCGGCTCGGAGTAGCTCGTCGCGAGCTTCGCGTCCGCCCGGTCCCCCCAGTCACTCGCCGTCTTTCGTTGCACCTCGGTGAACGGCCCCTTGAACACCGGACCGGCGCCGGAGCTGAACACGGCGACGTGGATCGCGGGGATGAGCCACCGGACGGTCACGTACTTGCCCGGCTGCCCGTCGGGATCCGGCTCCCGGAACACGTCCACCAGCTCCGGCGTCTGCAACTGGAGGAGCGGCGTCACCGTGGTGAACGCCGCCGTCTTGGGGCCCTCGAGCCCGGACCCGTCCACGTGGCAGTATTCCCAGGTGTCCGTCTGCTGGCTCCAGGCGTAGTGGGTGACAGTCTGCGGCACCGCGACCGTGAACGGCCCGAGGTCGGGGCCGAACTGCTGGCCGTTCCGGTAGCACCGGATCTTCTGCGTCCCGCTCGCCGGCGTCACCGTGTTGGTCACCACCGCCCCGATCGAAGCCATGGCCGACGGCACGCTCACGTTGGCCGCGGTGAGGGCATCGGGCACGGTGGCGGTCCCGTCCCCCTGCGTCGTGAAGGTGAGCACCACGCCCGCCCGCCCCAGCGCGTCGTACGGCACGAAGGTCGTCACCCGGTAGTGACCGGCGCCGGAGAGCGGGAGCGCCAGGCTCATGACCTGGCCCACCAGCGCGTCGAAAGCGCGGGTCGGGGTCCGGCCGTCGTTGAGCCCCGCGACGCTCCCGGGATCCGTCGTGAACTCCACCGAGAAGACTTCGATCCACACGCAGTCGGCGTCCGGCGTGAACCGATAGAGCACGCGCGTCGGCTCGCGCAGGATGTCGGCCGTGGTCATCGGGCCGACGCCGAGCGCGTCGAGCAGCTCGGCCGCCGGGTTGTCCGGCATGACGACGGTCTGCGTCGTGCCTTCCTGCTCGATCTCGTAGATCGAGACCGCGATCGGCGTGATCTCGTACTCCAGATTGAAGCCGGCGGGGAGGGAGTCGGGCCCGGTCCGCGTCCCCTGCACGGTGGCCTCGCCCCCCCAGGCGTCGTCCCCGGTCCCCACCTTCCGGCTCCGGTGCCGGTACTTCATCGTCTTGAACCGCGCATCCGCCGGCACGGCGAAGCTCGCCCGGATGTAGCCGACATTGGCGTTGGCCTCGGCCGCGAACCCCGTCGTGAAGCTCACGTCGGGGCAGACGACGGCGCCGGAGCGGGCGATCCGCCAGGTGCGGATCAGGCTCGGGCTCCCGCCATAGACCGCGTAGGCGTGGAGCTCGAGCGTGCTCGCGGCATCCCGCGCCCGCACGAAGGGCGTCGGCGTAGTTCAGCCACGCGGCGTCCCCGATCGGCGGGATGGCGGTGCCCGCGGGCAGCACGACGTACTTGGCACTCGCCCCCTCCGGCCGGGCGTAGAGGGTCACGCGGACGCTGTCCGGGGCGCCGTCCACCGGGTCGAATTCGGCGTCTACCAGGGCGAGCGCGGCCGAGGGGTCCGTGGTCTGCCCCGGGCTCGAGGCCGGGGCATAACGGGCGTTCACCCGGCGGCGGATGGCGTTCTCGGTGAACTCCCCCGGCCGGCTCGAGAGCACCACCCGCAGGTCGGCTAGCCGTGCCCCCACGAGCTCGCGCTGCACTTCGAGGATCCGGGTGACCACCTCGATCCCGAGCTCCGCGTCCTCGACCACGACCGCCCCGCCGAGGACCACCGGCTGGTCGGGCCAGAGTTCCGGGTGCAGCGCGTGCAGGTCGAGGATCGAGACGGCATAGCGCACGCGAGGCAGCGCGCTCTCGGCCAGCACGCGGTTGGCTTCCTGCCAGAGCTTGGTCGGGCCGGCGCCCTCCTCGAATGGGACGGCGGCCCCGGTCTGGGTGAGTTGGGCGGCATCCACGTAGACGTCCGCGGTCCCAGCGCCATGCTGCACCAGCCGGAGCTTGGCCTGGGTGACACCGAGCTGGGAGACGTCGATGCCGGCCACCGCCAGCTCGATCCAGGAGCCGACCTGATTGGAGACTGCGGCCTGGTCGAGGCCCGGGAAGACCCACGTCGTGACGCCGTCGGTGGCCACGAGCTCGACCCGGATCTCGCCGCTCACCAGCTGGAAGCCCACGAAGCCGGAGACGAACCGCACCGTGCCCGTGGGGGTCACCGCGGCATAAGCGGTCTCGAGGCCCTGGCCGTCCGCCGTCGTGAGGACGCGGGCCGACCTGCCCCCGTGCCGCCAGCGCGTCGGATCCGTGGACTGGCTCACGGTCGCGGCCCCGATCACCGCCCAGGAGTCGGGCGGGCTGGAGGCGGCTCCCGACCACTGCCGCATGGCCGGGTTCCGGAGCAGGTTGACGGTCCCGCTCGCGTCCTCACGTGGGGCAACGCGGACCAGCGTCCCGTAGGTCGCGACGTCGAGGGGCCGGCTCAGGTAGGTGAGGTCGGTGCCGCTCGCGTTCAGCCGGAACTCGACCAGGTCCCCGACGGCGACCCCGGTCGCGTCCGCCACGGTGACGACCTGGGTGTCCGCATCCGAGGCGATGACGGCCGTCAGGAGCCCGCTCGGGCGACGGAGGTAGAGGCCCATCCCCTCGAGCTGCCCGTCCACGCCCACCGGTCCAGCCCCGCCCGCCGGATCCTCCAGGGTGAGGTCGTTCCCCGTCCGCGCCGCGACCCGCCAGATCGCCCGGGCCATGGTGGCACTGGCCCCATCTACCACGGGCCCCCGCGGCAGCACGACCGTCGCCTGGCCCACCACGCTGCGGTCGCGCTCGACGGCCGTCAGGTTCTTGGCCAACACTACCTCGAGGCGTTCCGCGTCCGCCCCGACCTGCTCCAGGAGATCGATCAGGTACTGGCTGGTCCCAAACCGCCGGAACCGGAGCTCGAGGCCGGTGAGCTCGGCGAGGGCCCGGAGCGACCTCGAGCGGGCTCGACCAGGCATAGCTCACGTCCAGCGGCGCGGTGGACTCGACTGTCCCGACGGCCACCCAGGTGATTCCCTGCGCCTGCAGGGCGGGGAGGACCACCTGCTCGAGGTGGTCGGTCGGGGAGAGGCCCGTGATCGTGAAGTCGTAGTGGGTGAACCCGTCCGCCTCCGTCCGCCCGACGGCGAGCGACTGCTGCCCCAGGGCCACGAGCGGGTTGTCGCAGGTGACGAGGGTCGTGGCGCGGTTGCTCGCGTGCCGCGACCCGACCGAGGTGATGGACCATTCCTCGATCACGTCGTTCAGGTACACGACCCGGACCACCCGCCCTTCCTGGATCTCGTCGATCGCCGGGGACTTCGACGCCCACGGTCACGGCCAGCGACTCCTCGCCGGTCAGGCTCTCGGTCTTCACGGCTGAGAGCACCTCGGTCAGGGTGGCCAGCGGGCTCCCGCCCTCGCACTCGAGCGCGGTCCAGATCTCAAGATGACCCAGCCCCGACGGCGGCTCCGTACTCGGGGGCGCGGAGGAGCTGCCCAGGAAGTCGCGGAGGACCTCCACGCCGAGGAGAGTGACCGCCACCGCCGGCGTCCCGGCCCGCAGCGCCTCGACCCCGGCCTGGGTGACCGCCACCGCCGGCGTCCCCGCCCGGAGCGCCTCGACGCCCGCCTGGGTGACCGCGGCCTCCGGCGTCCCGGCCCGCAGCGCCTCGACGCCGACCTGGGTGACGGTGACGTCGTTCGCCATCACCGCCACCGCTTCCGGTAGGTCACCCGGGCCGTCCCGCTCGAGACGTTCACCTTGGGCCACTGCGCCGCGGCATAACTCCCGGCCGCCGGGTCGAGCGCGAAGAAGCTCCCGGCCGTCCGCATCGTGAGCGCCGAGGACAGCACCGACGCCACGCTCCGGGTGATCGTCATCCGGTCCATGTCGATCTCCACGTAATCCCCGCCGGCAATCGAGCCGGTGAGCTGCAGCGTCTGGAGGACCGTGGCGTCGAAATGGGCGTAGGTCAGCAGCGGGTTGGTGGCCGGCCCCGTGATCCGGATGAGGGGCCGCGAGGGGGCCGTGCCGAGAGGGATCGCGGTGAGCGTCGTCGTGATGCCGTCCACCACGCTGTCGCTCGTGTCGCGGCCATAGGGGCTCTCGCAGACGAACGAGAGCGCCAGGGCGAGGCCGGGCTCGACGAACTGCTGCCCCTTGGGATCCACCTGGATCCCGATGCACCGGGCGACCCATTCCCGGGTCCCCTGGTCCACGAACCGGAGCCGGACGGTGTCACCGGCGAAGCAACGGCCCTTGAGTGTGTCAAACGCCACGTTCCGGAGGGCGACGGTGTCCGCGAGCAGGTGCCCGCGGACCACGAGGAGGCGCGCGGTCTCGTCCGGGGCGGTCGAGAGGATGGCCACCCGCTCGCTCTTCGGCAGCGGGGCCGAGGGCCACGGGCGATCCGGCTGGTCCCCGAGCCCATCCACCCGCTCGACGACGAGCCCGAGCTGGCTCAGGTCGTAGTCGTCGAGGTAGGCGACGGGGCGGCGGGCCGGGCTCATGCCACCGCCTCGAGGCTGCCGGCCCGGTACGCCTTGAGCTGGCGCCGCTGCTCGAGCCCGCGGTCGATCGTGGCGAGCACGGCCTCGCCGGCGGCGGTCCCGGCCTGCACGGGGTCGGTGCCCGGCGGCACCGTGACCTGGATCGTGAGGGCCCCGAAGGTGACGGTGAGCGCGCTGGCCCCGCCCCCGCTGGCCGCGAGCGGCTGGATGGCCGGGGGCGTGAGACCCGGCCCGCCCGCGATCACCCCGAGGAGCTGGTTCCGGTCCGCGGCGAGCGTCACCAGCTGCGCGAGCCGGGTGTCCTGGGTCACCAGCACGGAGAGGAGCTGGTTCGCCGTCACCTCGGTCACGGTCCGCTGGAAGGCAAAGTCCTGCGACGTCCCGCCCCCGGGGCCGCCGGCCGCCTGGTCGATCAACGCCTCCAGGTCGCGGAGGATCGCCAGCAGCTGGTCGGTCGAGAGCCCGCCCAGCTGCTCCGGGGTGATCGTGCCGGCCTGCAGCTGGCCGAAGATCGCCTGCAACGCGGCTTCCGCCGCCGCCCGGCCGGCGGCCGTGCGTGAGGTCGAGCCCCGCCAGACCCCCGAGCACCGACCCCGACAGCGGGCCCGTGGCGAGCTCCTGCAGCCTCCGGAGCTGGGCGATCGGGTCGGTGATGTCGAAGAGCTCGAACTCGAGCCGGAGCGCCTCCAGCTGGCCGCCGAACGTCTGCGCGAACTGCGTGAGGTCCGCCACGGCGATCGCGGCCAGGATCTGCCGGAGCTCGTCGGCGTTCGGAGTGGCGTCGGCCAGCTCGACGCCGAGCCCCGCCGCCACCTCGCGGAGGTCCCCCATCGTGAGGCCCAGCCGGGCGAGCTCCTGCGGCAGGATCCCGAACTGCGCGAAGTCCCCGCGGGCCAGCGAGTTCTGGATCGCGCCCGTGACATCGACGATCTGGCGGCCGGAGACGTCACCCAGCACGAGCCCGAGCCCCCCGATCTCGCGCGTGAGTTCGGCGATCCGGTCATTGTTCTGGCGCAGGAGGTCCTGCCGCCGCTGCTCCTCGGGACTGTCGCCGAAGAGAGAACTGGCGAGCGAGGCGACGCCGCCGAGGAGGGGAAGGGCGGCGGAGGCGATCGAGCTGGCCTTGCCGGTCTTGAGCGCCTCCAGGAGCGGGTCGATCCCCGTCGCGATCTCCGCCAGGGCCGAGAGCGTGCCGGCGAGCTCCTCGTTCACCAACCCGAACGCCTCGCCGAGCTGGATCGCCCCGCGCACCGCAGACTGCAGCACGAAGGCATTCGCCTGCGCCCGCCGCAGGCGTTCCTCCTCCTCCTCGCGGATCGCCCGGAGCGCGGCGTCCTCATCCTGGATGACGGCGAACTGCTTCCGCATGTCCCGCAGCTGGAGGGCCCGCTGCTGGGTGATCTGCGCCTCCTGCGGGACCAGCTCGCCCACCGCCTTGTTGATCCGCTCCGCGAAGGCGGCCGCGCGCTCCGGGTCGCGCAGGATGTCGGCCACCGCCACGTCGGGCGGAAGGGCGGCCCGTTCCGCCGCGATCACCTGGGCCGCCAGCGGCCGCAGGCGCTCCGGCAGGGATGCGGCCCGCCGCTCGAGATCGCGCACCATCCGGTCGAAGGTGGCGAGGGCCACCGCGGCGCCGTCTTCCGTGCCCCGCGCGAGCGCGTCGGCCAGCTGGTTCTCCAGGCGCTCGCGCTCGGCCGCAAGCTCCCGGGCCGCGCGGCCCCGCTCCTCCTTGGCCCGCTGCCGGGCGCGGATCCGCGCCGCGTTGGGTGGCTGCTCGGGCTCGGGCGCCGCCGACGCGCTTCCCCCGGTCACGCCGGTGAAGGCCGAGGCGCCGGCGGGCGCGCCGAGGATCGCGGCCAGGCCACTCGTCGCCAACTGCGCGAACAGCGGCAGGTCGAAGAGGTCCGCCAACCGGCGCTTGATCCGGTCGATGTTCTCGCTGGCGCGGGTCCCGAGGCGCTCGACCCCGCCCTGCGCTTCGGCGGCCGCGTCCCGCATGGCGAGCAGGCCCGCGACGACGTCCACGCCGGCCGCGTCCGCCAGGTCCCGGATCACTTCCGCGCCCTCCGCGCCGCTCTCCGCCAAGTCCTTCAGTTCGGTGCCGGCCTTGCGCGCGGTGAGGCCGCGGTCGATCAGCACCGCGAGCGCGGAGGCCGCAGTGTCGAAGTCGAGCCCGGCGTCACGGATCGCCGGCGCCGCGGACTGCAGGGCGGCGAACAGCTCGAGGATGGGCACGCGGCCGCGCGCGAGGTTGTAGAGCGCCCCGGTGACCCGCTCCGCCGCCTCCGGGGCGAGGCCAAAGAGGTCGAGGACCTGGTCGAGGCCGCCGGCGAGCTGGACCAGCTCGGCCGCCGCGAGGCCGCTCGCGTCGCCAAGCTGCTGCACGAGACGCACGCGGTTGATCAGGTCCCCGCGGTCACGTGCCCCCCCGCGCGCCACCTCCGTTGCCAGGTTGGCGACGTCGGCGAACATGGTGCCACTGGACCGGGCGATCTCCTCCAGCTCCCGTCGGAGGCCCTGCCCCTGGTCCCTGGCGAGGCCCAGCAAGTTGACCAGCGGGCGCATGGCCCGCTCCGCGTCCACCGCCGCGCGGAGGGCGGCCACGCCTACCCCGAGGAGCGCGGCGCCGAGCGCGCCGGCGACGGCGATGGGGTTGGCCTTCACGAACGCCGCGAACCGCTCGAGGCTCCGCTCGGTCGCCTTGAGGTCGCGATCGAAGCCGGAGGTCCTCGACTCAATTTCGTAGAAAAGTCTGGCCAGGCGAATGTCCCCACGCATTAGGACCTCACTCCATGCGCGCTCTTTTGCTGGCGCGTGGTGTGCCCCTTCATAGCGTTGGCGTGTCGCTCTTCGGCGCTAGTCCGTGCCCAGCGCAGACGGGCCGACTCACTCGCGCGGGAGCGCCACTCCGCCTGATTGCGCTTCGCGCACCGACGCTTGAGTTCCGTAGAGCGTTCGTCGGGTGTCATACTGCCCCACATCACCTTGGAGGCCACCGCCATACGCGCGCTCCGCTCGGCCGGGGATGAGTTCGCCATCGCAGCCGCAGCCCCGGCGCGGCCCATCGCCGATTTCTGCTCAGGGCTGGTGGCCGCGTTGCGAGCCGCGCCACCCTTCCGTCCGATCATTGACCGCGCTTCCGGGGAGACTTTCTCCGCCGCCGCCCGGGCCCGCTCCGATCGTGCCCCCGTGTCAAGCGAGTCCCACATCCTGCGCACTGCGGTGATGCGCTTTGATTCTCGCTCGGCAGCGACCTCCGGCGTCACCATCGAATACCGACGCCTACCCTCCTCGGATCGCTGAGTCGGATTCAATGACCGCCACTTCTGCCCCATGAGGTGTAGCCGTTCAGCGCGTTCCCCGTCTGTCATGCCGTCCCATGTCAGCGCGGCGACTTCCCTGGCGAAGTCCGCACTCAGGGTGCCACAGGGCTTGATCTGCGGGAGGGACCATCCCCGCGACCGGAGCCGTTCATAGATGCCCCGCTCGACGGCGGTGGCTGCGCTCCTGGTGTGCTCCGCCGAGACCGGCAGCCGCGCGATCCGGCGCACGCGAAGCTCGGACTGGGCGGCCATCCACCGTTGCGCCGTCTTCCCCCCGCTCCGACCTTTGACGTGCTCCTTGAAGCGCCTCTGGTAGTCGAACGACTGCCCGA
>CAVQWA010000027.1:0-46621 GCA_963717315.1 uncultured Gemmatimonadales bacterium | reverse complement strand
GGGCGTAGTCGGCGACGACGGCGAACGCGATCTCCAGGGTCAGGCCACCCGGATGGAGCTCACCACCGCCTTCGGGGTGATCCGCTGCACGACGTCCATCCCGTCCGTCACCTGGCCGAAGACGGTGTGCACCCCGTCGAGGTGGCGCTGCGGCCCGTGGCAGATGAAGAACTGGCTGCCGCCGGTGTCCTTGCCGGCATGGGCCATCGAGAGGGTCCCCGCCACGTGCTTGTGCACGTTCGTGGCGGTCTCGCACTTGATGGTGTAGCCGGGCCCACCGGTGCCGACCCGCGGGTGGTTGGGCTCGCGCGAGAGCGGGTCGCCGCCCTGGATCATGAAGTCGGGTATGCAGCGGTGGAAGCGGGTGCCGTCGTAGTAGCCCTGGTTGGCGAGCTTCTCGAAGTTGGCGACGGTGCCGGGCGCCTCGTCGGCGTACAGCTCGGCGGTGATGACGCCCTCGGAGGTGGTGATGGTTGCGGTCTTCATGGGGGTCGGGGAACGGGGGTCGGGGAACGGGGAACGGGTGAAGTGTAAGCGGGGTGGGGGTCGGGCGACGCGCGACGCGCGGCGCGTGACGCGCGGCTACCCGGGTGCCAACGCCTCGAGCGCGGCGGCCCACCCGGCGTCGTCCGTGGCGGGCGCGTGGCACGCGGCGCCCACGCAGGCGTAGGCGCGCGGCCCCCGCGCCGCCTCGATCATTCCCCGCATCGCTTCCGGCAGCGTGTCGAGGTCGGTCGTTCCGGCCGCGATGCGGCGGACCACCCGGCGCGGCAGGAAGGTCGCCAGGGCGCGGCGCTGCATGCGGTCGGCCTCCGCGTCGCCGGGATCGCCGACGATCACCAGTTCCGCGGCGGGATGGATCGCCCAGTCCAGGGCCAGGAGGGCGGCGGCGCCCTGCAGCCCCAGCTCGGCCGCTGCGCCAGCGATGGCGCGCGCCTGCGCATCACGCCGTTCCGCCCAGCGCGGGTGGTGGGTGAGCGCGGCGAGCCGGGCGAACGCGACCCCCGCGACGCCGTTCGCCGACGGGGTGGGATTGTCCTGCAGCGGGCGTCCGGGGGCGTCGAGCAGGCCGGGGCCCCCGCCGGTGCGGTCCAGGAGCGCGCCGCCTTCGGGCGAGCGGAATTCGCGCCACGCGCGGTCGAGGAGTGCCTCCGCCCAGGCCAGCCAGGCTGCGTCACCCGTCACCTCGAAGGCGTCGAGCGCGGCCGCCGCAACCTGCACCTGGTCATCCAGCAGGTCGGCACCGCCGCCGGGTGCGTGCGCGACGGCGTCCGGAGCCGGCGCTTCCGCCCGCAGCCGCGCCAGGGCGCGCACCCCGGAGTGCACGGCGGAGGCGTCACCGAGCGCGGCCCCGGCCCGCAGCATCGCGCCGGCGAGCATCCCGTTCCAGGCGGCGTAGCGGGTGCGGTCCACCGCGGGTGCAGGCCGGGCCGCCCGCGCAGCCCGGAGCTTCGCCGCCGCCGAGCCGAGCAGCTCCCGGACCCGCTCCACCGGCAGCTCGGCGCGAAAGGCGATCTCCTCCTCCCGCGCGGCGACGAAGAGGACATTGCGGGCCGGGTCATGGTCCATCTCTCCCGCCGTGCCGATGTCCCAGTGCTCCGCGGCGACGGCCAGCTCCGCCGGGTCGAGTGCCGCCGCGGCCTCGGCCCGGGTCCAGGTGAAGTAGTCACCGTCGTCGTCGAGTCCGACGTCCGCATCCTGGCTCGCGCCGTAGCCGCCCGCGGGATCCTCCAGCACCTCCCCGGCCCAGCGCATCACCCCGCGCGCGGCCGCTTCCCAGGCCCGCTCGCCGAAGGCGGTCCAGCCCTCGGCATAGGCGCGGAGGAGTTCGGCGTTGTCGGACGCCATCTTCTCGAAGTGCGGCACCACCCACCGCTCGTCCACCGAGTAGCGGTGGAAGCCCCCGCCAAGCTGGTCGTGGATCCCGCCCGCCGCCATCGCGTCGAGGGTCCGGCCGATGACCTCGCGCAGCCCGGCGCTCCCGCCATCGGCGGCGCGGTGGAGCAGGAAGAGCAGGGCGGTGGGATGGGGGAACTTCGGGCGGCTTCCGAACCCGCCGTGCCGCGGGTCGAAGGCGGCGGCCATGCGTGCCTCGGCCTCGGCGAGCACCGCCTCCGCGGGCTCCCCCTCGCGGGCCTCGGCCAAGCTCCCGGCCACGACGCGCCGGACGGCGGCGGCCTGGTTTCCGACCTGTGCCCGCTGGTCGCGCCAGGCCGCGAGCACCCGCTCGAGCACATCCCGGAAGCTGGGACGGCCCCAGCGCGCTTCGGGGGGGAAGTACGTGCCGCCGTAGAAGGCGTCGCCGTCCGGCGTCAGGACGGCGGTGAGGGGCCAGCCCCCCTGGCCCGCCAGTGCCTGGATGGCGCGCTGGTAGCGCGCGTCCACGTCGGGCCGCTCGTCCCGGTCCACCTTCACGCACACGAAGGACCGGTTGAGGAAATCCGCGAGCGCGGGGTCCTCGTAGGATTCGCGGTCCATGACATGACACCAGTGGCACCAGGCCGCCCCGATGTCGAGCAGCACCGGCCGGTCCTCCACGCGCGCGCGGGCGAACGGTTCGACACCCCACGGATGCCAGTGCACCGGCTGTCCCGCGGCGGCCGCGAGGTAGGGGGAGGCCGAGCCGGCGAGGGCGTTCAAGGGACGGGGAACGGGGAACGGGGAGCGGGGAACGGGACGGTCATCGGCGAGCGGCCGCCCTCGACCCGTGACCCTGGACCTTCGACCCGCTGACGGGGTCGGCGGAGGGACAGACGTCCGCCAGCGCGCACTCGCCGCAGCGCGGGCGCCGCGCGATGCACACCGCCCGGCCGTGCTGGATCAGGAGGTGGGACACCAGGGTCCAGTCGGCGCGCGGCACGAGCCGCATGAGGTCCTGCTCGATCTTCACGGGATCCGTCTCGCGCGTGAGCCCGAGCAGGCCGGCCAGGCGGGTGACGTGGGTGTCCACGGTGATCCCCTCGTTCATTCCGAAGGCATTCCCGAGCACCACGTTCGCGGTCTTCCGGCCGACCCCCGGCAGCACCCGCAGCGCCTCCATCGAGCGGGGCACCTCGCCCCCGTGGTCCGCCACCAGCGCCTGCGCCATCGCCACGAGGTTCCTCGCCTTGTTGCGGAAGAACCCGGTGGAGCGCACCACCTCCTCCACGTCGGCCTGGCGGGCGGCGGCGAGGGCGGACGCGACCGGCCAGCGGGCGAAGAAACCGGGGGTGACGAGGTTCACCCGCGCGTCGGTGCACTGCGCCGAGAGGATCGTGGCGACGAGGAGCTGGTAGGCGTCCGCGTGCTCGAGGGCGCAGTGCGCCCCGGGCCAGGCGCACTTCAGCCGGCGGAGGATCTCGAGGGCCCGCGCCGCCCGCGCGGCGGTGGTCTCGCGACGCCGGCTCACCGGTGCCGCCGCGCCTGGGCGAGGAAGCCTTCCACGTCCCGGGTGTTGAGCACGTCGGCCGGGCCGAGCCACGCCTTGCGCGCCACGTCCACGCCGAACCGCATGTTGCCGATGCCGGCGGCGTTGTGGGCGTCCGCGCCGATCGAGACCGGCGCCCCCGCAGCCCGCGCGCGCCGGATCGCGCGCCAGTCGAGGTCGAGGCGGTGCGGGTCGGCGTTGATCTCGAGGGCCACGCCGGTGGCCGCAGCGCGCTCGATGACGGCGTCGAGGTCGAGCCGGTAGGGATCGCGCGAGAGCAGGAGCCGGCCGGTGGGATGGCCGAGGATGGTGAGGGCGGGGTGCTCGAGGGCGCGAAGGATGCGCGCGGTCATCTCGCGCTCCCCGAGGTTGAACCGGCTGTGCACCGAGCCGATGACGAAGTCGAGCCGCCCGAGGGTCGCGTCGTCGTAGTCGAGCGCCCCGTCCACGAGGATGTCGGCCTCGACGCCCTTGAGCACCCGGAAGCCGGGGAGCTCCTCGTTGATCGCGTCGATCTCGTCCGCCTGCCGGAGCAGGGCGTCGGGCGAGAGGCCGCCGGCATAGGCGGCAGACCGGCTGTGGTCGGTGATTCCCATCCAGGCGTAGCCTGCCGCGCGGACGCTGCGGGCCAGGTCGGCCACCGTCGAGGTCCCGTCCGAGTACGAGGTGTGGCAGTGCAGGAAGCCCCGCAGGTCGGCGGCCTCCAGCAGCCTGGGGAGGGCACCGGCCGCGGCCGCTTCGACCTCGCCGCCGCCTTCGCGCAGCTCCGGCGGGATGGGGGGAAGCCCGAGCGCGCCGTAGGCGGCCGCTTCGTCGGGCGTCGGGACGAACTCGCTCCCGCGCCAGAGCGCCGCGCCCTGGAGGGAGAAGCCGCTGGCCCGGGCATGCGCGGCGAGCGCTTCGAGATGGGCCGGTGCGCCGGTGGCCTGGAGGAGCACCGTGCCGGCATTCCGGGGGGTGGTCACCACGACCTGGGCGGTGGTGCCGCCCGACACGCGGAGCGTCACCTGGCGCTCGTCCCGGCCGGCGAACTCCTGCACACCCGGGAGGGTGCCGAGCCGGGCGAAGATCTCGTCCGGCGGCACGTCGGCCACCAGGACCACCACGAGGTCCCGCACGACTTCGGCCCGGCGGCGGACGTCGCCGGCCACCGTCGCCTCCCGCACGCCGGGAAGCCGCGCGAGCGCGGCCCGGAGGCCCTCGGCCTCGTCCTCCGCGTGGTGCAGGAGGCGGAATGCGCTGGCGCGCCGGAGGAAGGCGATGCTCTTCAGGATGTTCTCGGCGGTCTTCGCGCCGAAGCGGGGCAGCTCGGCGAGGCGGCCGTCCTGCGCCGCGGCCTCGAGCTCCGGTATCGACTCGATGCCGAGGACCTCGTGGATCTGGCGGATCTTGGCGACACCGAGGCCGGAGATCTCGAGCATCTCCACCAGCCCGGGCGGCACCTGCTCCCGCAGCTCCTCCAGGAGCGAGGAACGGCCGCTGTCGGCCACCTCCTGGACGATCTGGAGCGTTGCGGGACCGACCCCCTTCGTGGCGGCGAGGGCCCCATCGGCGAGCGCCGCGCGCAGGTCGCCACCCATGCCCGCGAGCGCCCTGGCGGCGGTCCGGAAGGCGCGGATGCGGAACGGATTCTCCCCCTGGAGCTCGAGGAATGCCGCGATCTGCTCGAGCACCTGGGCCGCGGCGCGGCCGTCGGGGGCGGGCGTCGCGTCGGGGGTCAGGAGGAGGCTCCGAGGCGCCAGGCGAGCTCGAGGAATTCCTCCGCGCCGGTGAGCGAGCGAAGCCCGGCCGGGCCGCCGCCCTCGAGGACGGGGCTGAAGAGCGGGGTCCCGTCGGGCCGGACCAGTTCCCGCGGGCGGGGTCCCTCGACCTCGGCCACGGTGAAGCCGGGCCGACCCGGATGCAGCCCGAACACCCCCAGGGCCCGGATGCCCGCGGGCACCGGGTGGACGAAGAAGCCGTCGAGCGGCTCGGCGGGCACGCCCGGCACCGCCTCGGCCCACATCAGGCGGGGGGGCAGCTGCACGTAGCGGGCGGCACCGGCCGCGCGCCGGTCCCGCGCTCCATCCAGCTCCAGCTCGACTGTCGCGCGATCCGGCGCCGAGACCTGGCGGCCTGCGGCCCAGAAGAGGAAGGCGTGGTGGACCAGCGCGGCGAGCTCGCCGATCCCCTCACCGAGGCCGTCGTCGGGGCGCAGGTCGCGCACGGCCTGCACCGCCTCGGGGGTCATCAGGAATGCGTCCCGGTCGAGCGGGTCGGCGCCGGTGGCCGCGAGCCCTGCCCGGAGCGCCGGGAAGCGGGCCTCGGCGAACCCGGCCAGGGCCAGGTCGAAGGGGGTGGGGCGGGCAGCCATGGTTGAAAGTTAATCGGGGGGGCCCGCGCCCCTTCCCGAACTCGTGGTGCCATCGTAGGTTCGGGCCCTCCCCCGACGTCGTTCCGGAGGCAGCCTGGTGGAGACCCGCGGCAGCATCGCCACCAAGGTGGCGCTCATCACGTCCGCCGTGGTCGTCCTCGCCCTCGTGCTCGTGGGCGGGCTGGCCATCCGGAGCACCGACCAGGCGCTGGTGCAGCTGCAGCTTGACCAGGCCACCCGGCGGCTGACCACCAACCTCGCCATCACGCAGCAGATCCTCGACGAGCGGTTCCCCGGGGAGTGGCGGCTCGCGCCCCCGCCGGGCGGGCCGACCACGGTCGAGATCTTCAACGGCAACAGCCCGGACCCGGCCTTCCGCGCGAGCGAGCGGGTGGAGACGGTGCTGTACAAGGGCGAGGATCCGGTCTGGGGGAACCCGGAGTTCGAGGCGTTGCTGGTGGAGGCCTCTCGGCTCACGGGGACGGAGTTCGCCCTGGCGCAGCGCCTGCCGACGCGGGCCTCGCAGGACCCGCGGGTGGCGGGAGGACCGAACGGCCGGGCGCTGCGGCTCGTGGCCACCACGGTGCGGGGCGACACCGCCGCCGCCGACCGGGAGGCCGTCTCGACGATCATGCCGGACCTCGATCCGGCGACGGGCGCGGCCGCGGCGGTGGGGCTGGTGTTCGCCGAGAGCCGGGAGGTGGTGGGCCAGTCGCTGTCGGTCGGGCGGGACAACTGGACGCTCTACCGGCCGCTCCGGGACGCGGGGGGCGCCATCGTCGGCGTGGTGTACGCCGGGACGCCCTTCGCGCCGTTCAAGGACGCGGCCCGCGCCGCCACCCGCGAGGTCGCGGAGGGGGTGCTGCCGGCCGTGGCCCTGGTGGCGCTGGGCACCTCGCTCCTCCTCTTCCTCCTGGTGCGCGGCCTGCTCCGCCCGCTCCGCACGATCCACCGGGCGGTGGCGCGGCTGGGCGAGGGGGAGTGGCCGGAGCCGATCCCGGTGCGCTCGCGCGACGAGGTCGGGGTGCTGGCGCACGCGTTCAACCGGATGGCGGAGGACATGCGGCAGACCTACGCCACCATCGAGGACAAGGTCCACCAGCGCACCCGCGAACTGGAGGAGAGCAACGCCAAGCTGGGACAGGCGCGCGAGGCGGCCGACGAGGCCAACCGGGCGAAGAGCCGCTTCCTGGCCAACATGAGCCACGAGCTCCGGACCCCGCTCAACGCGATCATCGGCTACAGCGAGATGCTCGAGGAGGAGGCCACGGAGTCCGGCCTCGACGCCCTCGTCCCCGACCTCCGCAAGGTGCACGGCGCGGGGCGCCACCTGCTGCAGCTCATCAACGACGTGCTCGACCTCTCCAAGATCGAGGCCGGCCGGATGGATCTCTACCTCGAGACCTTCGAGGTGCGCCACATGGTGGATGACGTGGTGAACACGATCCAGCCGCTGGTGAAGCAGAAGGGGAACACCCTGGTCGTGGAGTGCCCGGATGACGTGGGGGCGATGCACGCCGACCTCACCAAGCTGCGGCAGTCCCTCTTCAACCTGCTGAGCAACGCCTCGAAGTTCACGGAGCACGGGACGATCACCCTCGAGGTGGCCCGGGAGGAGGCGGACGGCCAGGCGGTGCTCCGGTTCGCGGTCCGCGACAGCGGCATCGGGATGACCCCGGAGCAGCTCGAGCGGCTCTTCCAGCCGTTCAGCCAGGCCGACGCCTCCACCACGCGGAAGTACGGCGGCACCGGGCTCGGCCTCGCGATCACCAAGCGCTTCGTCGAGATGATGGGGGGCGAGGTGATGGTGGACAGCGCGCCCGGCCACGGTTCCGCCTTCACCCTGCGGCTGCCCACCTCGGTGGAGCAGGCGGCGATCCGGGTCACCGGCGAGCACGTGCGCCAGCGCACCGGGGCGGGCCTGGTGCTCCTGGTGGACGACGACCCGACGATGCACGACCTCGTCCACCGGATCCTGGAGAAGGAGGGGATGCCGGTGATCGGCGCGGGCTCGGGCGAGGAGGGGCTCGCGATGGCGCGGCAGCTCCATCCCGCCGCCATCATCCTCGACGTGATGATGCCGGGCGGGGACGGCTGGCACGTGCTGCGGGAGCTCAAGAAGGACCCGGCGCTGGCGGGCGTGCCGGTCCTGATGCTCACGGTGGTGGACGACCGGAGCCTCGGGATGGCGCTCGGCGCGGCGGAGTATCTGACCAAGCCGGTGGATCGCGACCGCCTGGTCGAGGTGGTGCGGCGGCTGCGGCACGAGCACGGCAGCGGGACGGCGCTGGTGGTGGACGACGACCCGGTGGCCCGGCGCCGGCTGGCGACGATGCTCGGCCAGGAGGGGTGGAGCGTGCTCGAGGCCGAGGACGGCCGCCAGGCGCTGACCCGGCTCGACGAGGCCACGCCCGACCTCATCCTCCTCGACCTGCAGATGCCGGTGCTGGACGGGTTCGGCTTCCTCAACGAGCTGCGGGCCCGGGACGGCACCGACGCCATCCCGGTGGTGGTCGTGACCGGGCGCGACCTGACCACCGACGAGCGGGAGATCCTGGGGCTCAGCGTGCGCCGGATCTTCGACAAGCTCAGCCTCCAGGAGCAGGAACTGGCGGCGGAGCTCCACCGCGTCCTCGGCACGGCGCCGGAGGCCTGACGATGGCGAAGATCCTCCTGGTCGAGGACAACGAGCTCAACCGGGACATGCTCTCCCGGCGGCTGGCCCGGCGGGGGTTCGAGGTGGTCCTCGCGGGCGACGGGGCCGAGGGCCTCGACACCGCGCGCACGGAGCGCCCCGACCTCGTGGTGATGGACCTGAGCCTCCCGGTGCTCGACGGCTGGGAGGCGATCCGGCAGCTGCGGGCCGATCCCGCGATCGCGGCCATCCCGGTGCTCGCCCTCACGGCGCACGCGATGGCCGGGGACCGGGGCCAGGCGCTGGCCGCGGGAGCCGACGACTACGACACCAAGCCGGTGGACTTCACCCGCCTGATGGGCAAGATCGACGCGCTGCTGGCCGCGCCTCCGCGCGCGACGGGCGCCTGACCTGGGAGACCGACCCGACCCGATGCGTGCCCTGCTCCCCCTCCCGCTCCTCGCGCTGGCGGCATGCGCCGCCGGCGGTTCCGCGCCGGCGTCCGCGCCCGCGCCCGACGTCACCGCGGCGACGCCGCCTCCCGTGCGCGTGCCGGAGGACCGGCCCTACGCGCTGACCGTCACCACCCGAGGGGACGTCGGGGTGGAGGTCACCGCGGGCACCGCGCGGGGCCGCCGGGACACGACCGGGGCGTTCGGGGCGCCGGTGGACCTCCAGCAAGCCGGCGCCGGGGACGAGCGCTCGAAGGCGTGCGGCCGCGAGTGGCGGCAGTCCGAGGCGCGCGCTTCGGGCGCGGTGACGCCGCGCCGCGCCACCGGCCCCGGGGTGAGCGAGGTGACCCTCGCGGTGTCGGCGAGCGCGCGGCGCGGGTTCTACCGGGAGAAGGGCGTGCTCACCTGCACGCAGCGGGTCGAGTCGCCGGCGGCGGCGAACGCGCGGGCCCGCTTCCGGATGGCCATCGCCCTCTCCGCCGGCGAGGGGGTGCGCGACCGGTTGATGATCCAGGTGCTGGGGCAGCCGTACTCCCGGCTCGGCATCACGCTGGCCGACAGTGCGGGACGGGGCCTGCCCCTCACCCCGGCGCCGGGCGGCGACGCGATGGCGGAGCTGCCCCAGCCCGGGACCTACGTGCTCAGTGGGTCGCTCTCGGCGGCGGCGCAGCCGGAGCGGCAGGCCACCGCGGAGGGCACCCGCCGCGCCACGGTGCGGCTCCACAGCCTGCGGGACGCGCTCGCCGCGGTGTTCGGTTCGCCGCCCACGCCGGAGCTCCTGGTTCCGTTCGACGTGCCCCTCGACGCGCGGGAGGTCTCGCTCGAACTGACCCGGGCGGTGCTCGGCGGCGCCCAGGCGTGGCGCCCCTGCCCGGACAGGGCGTCGTGCGGCGGTCGCGGCGAGGAGCTCCTGGTGACCGGCGTTCGCGCGCTGCCGGCGGCCGGCGGGGTGCGGGTGACGTACGGCATGCGGGGCCGCCGCGGGCGGGTGGACACCGTGGCGTTCCTGGGCGACTTCGAGGGCGACCGGGACTCGCTCCGGCTGGTGTCGCTCGCGCTGTCCGGCGCGTCGCTCGACCGGCGGGACCTCGCGGCGGTGAGCGCCCTCCTGCGGGACCGGCTGGCCGCCGCCCGGGTCGGGGTGGGATCCGCCCTCAACGTCGCGGCGGCGCCCCTGGTGGGACGCTTCCCGGTGGCGTGGGGCGGCGCGTGCGTGCCGCGGGCGGAGGGGGCCGTCTTCCGGGGGCTCCGGCCGCCGAGCGATCCCGAGCTCTTCCTGGCCGCGTACGGGCTGCCGATCGCGCCCGCGGTGGCGTGCCCGCCGGGCGCCGGCAGCCGCTAGCGCCGGATGGACGATGCCGCGCGGGAGTGGCCGGCGGCGCTCGACGCCCTGCCCGGGATCGGCGCCTGGGTGGCGGAACGGGCCCAGGCCGCGGGCGCGGCGCTCGACGCCGCGCAGGACCTCCGCCTCGCGGTGGAGGAGATCGTGACGAACGCGATCAGCCACGGCGGGGCCACCCGGCTCGTGCTGCGGGTCGAGGGCGGCGGCGGCTCGGTGACCGCGGTGGTGCGGGATGACGCCAGGCCGTTCGACCCGCGGCAGGCGCCGGAGCCGGACCTCGACGCCGCGCTCGAGCAGCGCCGGGTGGGCGGGCTCGGATGGTACCTCGTGCGTCGCCTGATGCACGAGGTCCGCCACCGGCCCCTGGCCGGCGGCGGCAACGAAGTGACGCTGGTGCGCCGCCTCGATGGCGGGCGGCCGGCGTCCGGAACTTGACAGGATCGGCTGATGAAGATCGACGTGGAACGCGGCAACGCGGTGACCCTGGTGCGGCTGGCCGGCAGCGTGGATGGCCTCACGGCGCCGGACCTCGAGCGGGCCATCAAGGCGGAGAGCGAGGCCGGCGGCACCCGCTTCGTGCTGGTGCTGGCCGACGTGGACTACACCAGCAGTGCCGGCCTCCGGGTGCTGCTCGGCGCCACGAAGGAGGCGCGGGCACGCGGCGGGGACGTGCGCCTCGCGTCGGTGCGCGAGCACGTGCGGAAGGTGCTCGAGCTGAGCGGCTTCACCGGCATCCTCAAGGTCTTTCCGGACGAAGCGGCGGCCGTGGCGAGCTTCGCCGGCTGAGCCGGCTCAGTCCGCCCGCCGCAGCGCCAGCAGCGTGACGTCGTCGGCCGGCTCCGCGCCGGCGGCGTGGCGCTCCACCAGGCCGAGCACCCGGCCCAGCGCCTCGGCGGCGGTCCGCGCGGCGGCGCCCGCCGCGGCGAGCACCGGCTCCTCCCCCAGCAACTCCCCGGCGACATCCCGGGCTTCCGTCACGCCGTCGGTCCACACCAGCAGGTGCTCGCCGGGCGCCAGGGCCACCCGCTCCACCGCGAATGCCATCCCCGGCATCAGCCCGATCGCGGGGCCGGTCGGCTCGAGCCGGGCGGTGCGCCCGGCGCCGGCGACGAGCGGGGGCTCGTGGCCGGCGTTGATGTAGTCGAGCGTGCCGGTCTCGCCGTCGAGGATCCCGATGAAGACCGTGGCGAAGACGTTGGTGTCGCCGTGGGTGCCGGCGAGGTACTCGCTGGTGAGGGTGAGCGTGCGGAGGAGGTGGCCGCGGCGGGCCTCGGCCCGGTTCGTCACCTCCCGGCGGCGCTCCCCGTCCCGGCCCTGGTCGGTCCAGCGTGCGCCGTCGGACTGCTCGGCCAGCGCCCGCAGCATGGTCCGGATGAGCGCCATGAACAGGGCGGCGCCGACGCCCTTGTCGCAGACGTCGCCCACGACCACGGCCAGCTCCCGCCCGCCCGCCATCGGGAACGCGTCGTAGAAGTCGCCCGACACCTGGCGCGCGGGCTGCAGGTCCGCCGCCAGCTCCCAGCCGGGGAGTGCCGGCAACGTCGCGGGGAGGAAGGAGCGCTGGATCTCGCGGCCGATCTCCAGCTCGCGCTCGAGGCTCCGGGCGTAGACCTGCTCCCGGTCGTGGAGCCGCTTCTTGGCCAGCGATGCGCCCAGCCGCGCGCGGAGGATCGACGGGTCGAACGGCTTGGGCAGGTAGTCGTCCGCGCCGAGGCTGATGCACCGGGCCACCACCTCGGCGTCCTCGAGGGCGGAGATCATGATGACCGGCACGTGAAGGAGGGCGGGATCGCCCTTCATCGTGCGGAGCACCTCCTCGCCCCCGACCTCGGGCATCATCACGTCGAGCAGCACGACGTCGAACGGCTCGGCGCGCAGCCGCTCGAGGGCGACGCGCCCGTTCTCGGCGGTGCGCACCTCGTGGCCCAGCCGCTGCACCCGGCGGGTGAGCAGGTCGCGGTTGAGCTCGGTGTCGTCCACCACGAGCACGCGGGCGGGGGCCTCGGGCGCCGGGGTCACCAGGAGCCCTCCGCGAGGAGGCGGCGCATGTAGGGGATGTGCGCCTGGGCCTCGCGCCGGCCCTCCTCGATGACGAACGGGATGCGGGAGGTGTCGAAGATGTTCACCCGCTGGCCCTGGAAGTCGGGGAGGATGGGGATCACCTCGGAGTGGTGCGAGAGGTTGTGGAAGGCAAACCGGGAGCGGAGCAGGTTGTTCGACATGACCCCGGTGAGCTGGAGGGCCAGGCGCATCGGCGTGGACACCCGGTGGATCCGCGGGCTCTCGAAGCCCATCGCCACGATGATGCCGGCGCCCTCCTGCATCGCGACGTTCACCGGCACCGGGTCGGAGAGGAAGCCGTCCATCAGCAGCCGGTCGTTCACGCGCACGGGCGCGAAGACGAACGGCAGGGCGATGCTGGCGCGCATCGCGTCGCGGAGCAGCCCGTCGCCGAGGATGACCTGCTCCCCGGTCTGGAAGTCGGTGGCAGTGATGAAGAGCGGCAGCCGGGTCTCGGCGAAGGTCGTCTCGCCGAAGGCGTCGCGCAGGCGCGCGCGGAGCCGGCGGTCGTCGCGGAAGCCGAATTCGGCGTCGAACCCGAAGAGCCCCGGGAAGGCCGCCTGGAGGTACGCGAACCGACGGGTGTGCCCGGCCGACTCGCTGGTCCAGAGGCGGCCGACCTCCTCGGTGGTGCGGGCGGGCGACCAGCCGAGGGCGGTGGCGGCGGCGAAGATGCTCCCGGCGCTGCACCCGACCACGAGGTCGATCGGGATGCCGGCGTCGGCGAAGGCTTCCTGGAGGCCGACAGCGGCGGCGCACTTGACGCCGCCGCTCCCGATGACGAGCGCGACACGCTTCCGTGCCGGTGAGTCCTGCATTCGGGTTCCCGGGGTGGTGGGCCGCAAAGGATGGGGCGCGCCGCGCCGCCGCGCAAGGCGGGGGCTCAGCCGAGGAACGTGGCCACCGCCTCGAGCGAGTCCGGGGCCTCGACGTGCGGGGCATGGCCGCAACCGGGCACCACGTGGAACTCGGCGCCGAGCAGGTCCGCGACGGTGCGCGCGGTGTCGACCGGGACGGGATCGTCGTCGCCGTGGAGCACGAGGGCGGGCACCGCGACGGTCGGCAGGCGCGGCCGGAGGTCGAAGTCCCCGAGGCTGGCCCACACTTCCTGCCGGGTCCGGCCGGTCACGCGGAACGGCGTCATCGCCGCAGCGCGGGCCGGGTCGTGGAAGTACCCGGCCACCGACAGCTCGAATGCGCGACGCTGGTAGGCGGCCGGGTCGGACTCCCGGAGGCCGCTCGCGCGGAGCGCCTCCCGGGCGGCGACGAGGGCGGGCACCTGCGACCGCGCCTGGAAGCGGCGCTCGAACTCCTCCCGTGCCTCGCGCCAGGCCGGCGCCGGCGAGACCAGCGCGAGCCGCTCGACCCGGCCGGGATGCTCCAGCGCGTAGAGCAGCGCGAGGAGCGCCCCCCAGGAGTAGCCGACCAGGGGGAGCCGCTCGAGTCCCCACGCGACGCGGAGCGCCTCGAGGTCGGCCACCTGCTCGGTCCACCCGACCGGCACCTCGCGCGCCACGGGAGAGCGGCCGCCGCCGCGCTGGTCGTAGTAGACGACCGTGCGCCGGGCGCCGAGCCGGTCGAAGCCGGGGCGGAGATAATCGTGGTGGGCGCCGGGACCGCCATGGAGGACGATGGCTTCGGGCCCGGCACCGACGCGGAACTCGAACAGCTCGACACCGCGGATCAGCACGACCCGGGGCCCCGGGTCAGAGCAGCACGGCGAGCGCTTCCGCCACCCGGCGCACCGCCTCCACCTCGTCCGCGGGGAAGGGCCCGGCCACGTCGCTGTCCACGTCGATCTGGCCCAGCACCGCCGGTCCGCGGCGGATCAGCACCACGAGCTCCGACTTCGTCTCGAGGTTGCAGGCGAGGTAGTTCCCCAGCGAGGCGACGTCGCCGACGTTCTGGTCCTGCCCCGTCGCCACGGCGGTGCCGCAGACCCCGGTGCCGACCGGGATCCGGAGGTGGTCGGTGGCGCGGCCGCTGTACCCCTCGAGCACCAGCTCGCCGCCGTGGAGCATGTAGAGGTACACCGAGGTGTACGGCGGCCCCGAGGCGCGGATCCGTTCGGCGGCGGCGCGGAGCAGGGACTCCCGGCCCTCGCCGCGCGCGAAGGCGCCGCGGAGGGCCGCGACCACGCGGTCGGCGTCGAGGGCCGCCACGTCAGCCGCCGCGGCTCCCGAGGGTGACGCGGCAGGTACGCTCGGTGCCGTCGCGGACGACCACGATGTCCACCGCGTCGCCCGGCTTGTGGTCGCGCAGGGCGTCGGTCATCCCCTGCAGGTCGGCCACCTCGCTCGCCCCGATGCGGATGATGATGTCGCCGGCCTGGATGCCGCCCCGTTCCGCCGGGCTGTCCTTCCGCACGCCGGTGAGCCGGACGCCCCGGACGCCGCCGGCCATGTCGGGGATGGAACCGAGGTAGGCGCCGTAGCCGCCGCCGCCGGCCTTCGTCGGGGGCGGCGGCAGGTTGATGAAGGTGAGCGCCGCCGGCCGGTTGGCGATGGCCGTCACCACGGCCGCCGCATAGTCGGCCACGCGGGCCAGCCCGGCCAGGTCGAGCTTCTCCCAGTCGTCGGTGGAACGGTGGTAGTCCTCGTGCAGGTCGGTGAACATGTGCAGCACCGGCACGCCGGCCGCATAGAAGGACGACTGGTCGCTCCGGCCGTAGCCGTCGCCCTCGTGGTGGAGCGCGAAGCCATGGTCCCGGTTGAGCGACTCCAGCAGGCCGGGGAACTCCGCGGCGGTGGCGGAGCCGTACACGATGAGGCGGTCGTTCCGCAGCCGGCCCACCATGTCGAGGTTGACCATCGCGCGCGTGACGGAGAGGGGGTAGACCGGCTCGTGGACGTAGTGGCCGCTGCCGAGGAGCCCGAGCTCCTCCGCCGAGAAGGCGATGAAGACGATGGTCCGCGGCGGCCGTGCGGCCCGGAGCCGCTCGGCGATCCGGAAGAGGGCGATCGTCCCCGAGGCGTTGTCGTCGGCGCCGTTGTGCACCGCCCCGGTGCTGTCGGGGTCGAGTGCGAAGCTGCCGCCGAGTCCGAGGTGGTCGTAGTGCGCGCCGACGATCACCACCTCGCCCCGGAGCAGCGGGTCACGGCCGGGCAGGATGCCGATCACGTTCCTCCCGACCGCACCCCCGACCCCGGCGGGCGCGGCGGCGGGCGCGTCGGCCGCCACGGTGAAGGGCTGGAACCAGCCGTTGGGCGGCGCCTGGAGTCCCGCCTCCCGGAAGCGCCGCGCGATGTACTCCGCGGCGCTGTCCGCGCCGGGGGAGCCGGTCAGCCGGCCGGCGAGGGCGTCGCTGGCGAGGTAGCTGGCGTCCCGGCGGATGACGTCGAGGTGCGCCGGCGCGGGGGCGACGGCAGCCGGCGCCGCGGCGGCCTGGGCGCGAAGCGGTGCGGCGGCGACGGGCACGAGGAGGAGCGACAGGAGCACCGATGAACGGGCGGACACGGAGCTGACCTCGGGGAAATGGCCGGAGTACGTTTTGACACGGGGTTGCCGGTCCCCGCACTGACCCCTTGATTCTAACGCCCTTCGCCCCCGGCCGCTGACGCCCATTGTCCGCCCGCACGCTCGCCCTCGTCCCGCTCGCGGTCGCCCTCAACGTGGTGATCGGCCAGCTCACGGCCGCGCTCGGCCTCCCGGTCTTCCTCGACACGATCGGCACCGTGCTGGCGACGGCCCTCGCCGGCCCCGCGGTCGGCATCGTCGCCGGCCTGGTGAGCCAGGCGGTGGCCGGGCTCCAGATCGGGCAGCACATGGTGGCGTTCGCCCCGATCCAGGTGCTGATCGCGCTCCTTGCCTGGGCCGCCGCGCGCGCGAGCGGCTTTCGCTCGCTCCCCCGCGCGGTCGGATGGGGACTGCTGACCGGTCTCGTGGCCGGCGCGCCTTCGGCGGTCATCGCGTACTACGTCTTCCAGGGGGTCACCTCGCCGGGGCCGACCGCGGTCACGACCCTCCTTGCCGGGCTCGGCCTGACGAGGGCGGAGGCGGTGGGGGTGACGAGCATCGGGCTGGACCTGCTCGACAAGGCGATCACCTTCGCCCTCGTGGGCGCGGCGCTTCGCAGCCTGCCCCGGCGGCTCGCGGCCCGGTTCCCGCGCGCGGCGACGGCCGCGGGCCGGTGATCCGCGGACCGCTCCACCCTTGCACACCGCTCGCGCTCGCCGGCGCGGTGACCGCGCTCGCGGTCCTGCTGCCGGCGCCCGCCGGGCCGGTGGCGCTGCTCGGCGCCGTGGTCGCCGTGGTGGTGGCGGCCGGACCGCGGCTTGCGCTCCGGGACGCGCTGCCGATCGCCGGTCCGATCTGGCTCTTCCTCCTGCTCCTGCACGGCCTGCTGGGCGAGGGCGAGCCGGTGCGGACGCTCGGGATCACCTGGCGGGCCGACGGCCTCCGCACGGCGCTGGGCCAGGGCGCGCGACTCGGGGCCGTCATCCTGGCCTCCGCGGCCGTGCTCCGCACCTTCCGGCCGGCCGCGTTCCTCGACGCGGCCGCAGCGAGAGGTGGCCGGGTCGGCCCCGCGCTCCTCGTGGTCGCCACCCTCGAGGCCATCCCCCGGCTGCGCCGCCGGGCGGCCGCGATCCTCTCCGCCCAGCGGGTGCGGGGCCTCCGGCTCGGCGGCTCGGCGGCTCGGCGGCTCCGCGCCCTCGTCCCGCTCGGGCTGCCGCTGCTGCTGGGGGTGATCGCCGAGGCGGACGATCGCGCCATCACCTACGCGGCGCGCGGCCTCGACGGCGACGTGCGGCGCACCGCCCTCGAGCCGCCGGCCGACTCGGCGGCCGACCGCCTCCTGCGCACCACCGCCCTGGCCGTCGTGCTCGCCGCGCTCGCGTGGCGACTCCTCGGCTGAAATTTCGCGCGTGACGGCGCTCCGGCTCGACCGGGTCCGGTTCCGCCACCCGGGTGGCACGCGGGACGCGCTCGCCGACGTCTCGCTCGAGCTGCGCGGGGGCGAGGTGACCTGGCTGCTCGGCGCACCGGGTGCCGGCACAAGCACGTTGCTCCGCGTGGCCGCGGGCCTCGCCCCGGTGTTCACGGGCGGCTCGCTCGAGGGCTCGGTGACCCTCGACGGCACCCCGGTGCACGACGGCCGGCGGCCCTGCGCCGGCGGGCGGATCGCGCTCCTGGGCGAGGAGCCGGAGCTGGAGGAGTCGGGACTCACCGGGACGACCCTCGCGGAGGTGGGGTTCGCCCCGGCGAACCACGGCTGGCCGCGCGAGCGGATCCTCGCGGCGGCGGCGGCGGCGCTCGCACGCACCGGGGCGGGGCACCTTGCCGCCCGCGACCCACGGACGCTCTCCGCGGGAGAACTGCAGCGGGTGCTGCTCGCCGCCACGCTGGTGCTCGAGCCCGCCGCGTGGCTGCTCGACGAGCCGGGCGCCCCGCTCGACGCCGCGGGCCGCGCGGCCCTCCGGGGCCTGCTGCGGGCGGAGGCCGGCCGGGGCGCCGTGGTGGTCGTGGCGAGCGAGGACGCGGACCTGCTCCTCGGTGTGGCCGACCGCCTGGTCTTGCTGCGGGAGGGCGCGGTGGTGGCCGACGGTGCGCCGCCCGCCCTGCTGGCGGGGGATGCCCCCTGGGAGGCGGGCGCCGGGTCGACCGCAGTGGCGGAGGTGGCACGCCTCGCCGCGCGGCTCAGCGACGACCCGCGGCTCGGCGCCCCCCGCCCACTCACGGTGGGAGAGGCGGCGGCGCGATGGACCTGACCGTGCTCCGCGCGATCGGCGCGACTTGCCGGTACGGCCCGGTGACGGCGCTGGCCGGCGTGGACCTCGAAGTGCGCGCCGGCGAGGCGGTGGGGCTCTTCGGACCGAATGGCGCGGGCAAGAGCACCCTCACGCGGCTCGCGGTCGCGCTCCTCCAGCCGTCGGCGGGGACGGTCGTGACCACGGGGCGCGACACGCGCGGGCGCGCGCCGGAGGGATTCGCGGACGTCTGTGGCTACCTCTTCCAGCGACCCGAGGACCAGCTCTTCGCCGCGACGGTGCGCGACGAGGTGGCGTTCACCCCCCGGCAGCTGGGCTGGGACCGCCGGCGGAGCGAGGCCGCCGTGGGGCAGGTGATCGAGCGCCTCGGGCTCGCGGGGGTGGCCGGGGAGCATCCCTACGACCTGCCCCGCCCGAGGCGGCGCCTGGTGGCGCTCGCCTCCGCGCTGGTGGCATCGCCGAGGCTCCTCGTGCTGGACGAGCCGACCGCCGGGCTCGATCGCGGATCGCGCCGGGTCGTGGCCGAGGTGGTGCGGGAAGCGCGGGGTGACGGGGCGGGCGTGCTCGCCGTGACGCACGACCCGGAGTTCGCGGTGGCGGCGCTCGAGCGGGGCGTGGTGCTCGATGCCGGCAGGGTCGTGGCCGCGGGGCCGCTCGCGCGGCTCCTGGGGGCGGCGGGAGCGGCGGGGCTGCCGATCCCGCCGGCCGCGGCGCTTGCCCGGGCGCTGGGCGACACCGGGCCGCTCCGCGACGCCGACGCCTGTGCGCGCCTCGCGGCGGCGCGTTGCCCGGGTTCCGGCCGCGGCCTATCTTGACCGGAACCTCCCACCGGGATCGCATGGCCGCTCCCTCGACCATCGTCGGCACCCTGGGCGAGCTCCTCACGCTGCTGCAGCGCGAGCCCGCCGCTTCTCCCGACGCGCTCCTCCGGCAGTTGGCGGGCGATCTCGGACCGGCCGGCGTGACACTCAGCGCCGACGGGTTCGGCCTCTCCCTCGACGGCAGGCCGCTGCCGGCGGGCACGCCCGGCGCGGAGCCGCTCTTCCAGGCCCTGCATCACCATCGGGTGGAACGCATCAGCCTCGGCCCGGGCGCGTCCGTCACCGCGATCGCGGGACTCCTCCGCGCCCTCGCCGCGGCGCCCGCCTCCGGCGGCGGCCCGGAGGCGCTTGCGCGGGACGCCGGCCTCGACCCGGCAGACCCGATCCGGCTCGAGGCGCCGCGCCGCCTGCCGAGGGCGAGCGACACGATCCGTCTCGATTCGATCGCGGCGCCGGCGGAGGTGCCCGGGGCTCCCGACGCACCGGCGAGTGACCTCTTCCCCGACCTCGACACCCTCGCGGCGGGCAGGCATCCGGGGCCGGCGGTGCCACCGCCGGCCGCGACTCGGCCGCCAGCAGCTCCCGTTCCTCCGCCGCAGGGCGCGCCGCCTCCACCGGGTGGCATTTCGCCGGCGCGGACGGCCGGCGCCCCGGCATCGTTCCGCCACGTGCCGCTGCCCGACCTCCTCGAACGGCTCGAGCGGGCGCCGGACGCCCCGGAGGCCGGCATGATCCTGCAGCACGTCTCCACGCTGCTCCGCCGCGTGGCGGATGAGCACCGGCTGGAGGACCTGCTCTCGGCGGGCGCCGCCCTGCTGCGGGCGGAGGCCGCAGCGACCACGCCAGAATCGGCGCGGCGTTACGACCTGGCGCTCCGCCGGGCGCTCACCCGCCCGGCGCTCAGGGACCTGGTGCCGCTGGTCGTGATGGGCCCCTACCGGGCCGAGGGCTTCCCGGTGTTCCGCCGCGGCGGCGCCGACGCCACCGACACGCTCCTCGACTTCCTCGTGGCGGCGCCGACGGTGGACGAGCGGGCGGCGGCGTTCCGCGCGCTCCAGGCGATGACCGAGGGCACGCAGTCCATCGTGCACATGCTGCAGCACGACGCCTGGTACGTGCTCCGGAACGTCGCCGAGCTGTGCGGGGTGATGGGCCTGACGCAGGCGGCATCGCGGCTCGCCGTCCTGCTCGGCCACGGCGACGAGCGGGTACGCCGCGCCGCGGCGGGCGCGCTGGGGCGGCTCGAGGGCCCCGAGGCGCTGGAGGGAACGCGCCGCGCGCTCCACGACGCGTCGCCCGTGGTGCGGCTCGAGGCGGCCAAGGCGGTGGGGGGCGCGCGGAGCCGCGGGCTCGCGATGCCGATCGCGCTCCGGCTGGAGGAGGAGTCGCACACCGACGTCGAGCGCGAGTTGCTCCTCGCGCTCGGCCGGATCGGCACGCCGGAGGCGGTGCAGGCGCTGGGCAAGGCGGCGGAGCCGGGCGGCCGGTTCCGCGGGCGCAAGAGCACCGCCACGCGGATCGCCGCGGTTGAGGGACTCCGGCTTGCCGGTGGGCAGGGGGCGCAGCGACTGCTGCTCGCGCTCGCGAGCGACACAGACCGCGAAGTCGCGGCGGCGGCGTCGCGGGCCGCGGACGCGGTCGCCGGATAGTCCGCGGCATGCCTGGGGGTGCCCCGCGGCGTCCCCCGGGCATGACCACCCCTCGCCTGCTGCACCGCCCGCCCTGGCTGGCGGGAATCGCCCTCCTCCTGCCCCCCGGGGTTGCGGCACCGACCATGGCCCCGCCGACCCCGTGGCCTCATTCCGGCTCAGCTTCGAGCCCGAGGGCGCGGGCGGGTCGGTGCTCCGGGGCGACTCTGCCGCCGGGCGAAACGAAGGCCACCCGATCCACCGCGTCTTCCGCGTCCTCCCCGCCCCGGGCGCGCCGGCCGGCTTTCCCGACGCGCCGGTCCGCGTCGAGGTTGGCGGCTACGGCAGCGCGATCGCGGGTGGGACCATCCCCACGCCGGGCACGTGGCCGGTGGTGCCGGGGTCGTCGGCGCTCGGGATGTCGGTGTCGGTCCAGATCGGCGACGGGTGGCGCGGGACGGCGGGGGCGGGGGCGCTGGTGATCGAGCACGCCGGCGCCGGCGTGGTGACCGGCTCGCTCGACGTCGAGCTGGCGGTGCAGGAGGACCTCGCGCCGCGTCCCGCGGTGACGCGGCGCGGACGCTCCAGCGCCGTTGCCCGGGAGGAGTGAGGGGCGGGGCTCAGCTCGCCACGAATCCCTCTCCCGGCGCGACCCGACGGGCGAACGCGGCGAGCAGGCGGGCGGCCGCGTCCAGGTCCTCCAGCGCCACCATCTCGTTGGGGCTGTGCATGTAGCGGAGCGGCACCGACACGAGCCCGGTGGCCACCCCGCGCGCGGCATTCACCACCCCGTCGGCGTCGGTGTGGGTGGCAAGTGCCGCCGCCTGCACGCCGTAGGGGATCCCCTCGGCCTCCGCCGCCGCCACCAGCTTCCCGAACACCACCGGGCTGATCACCGACCCGCGGGCGAGCACCGGCCCGCCGCCCAGCTTCGCCTCACCGTGACGCTTCGGCTCGAGGCCCGGCGTGTCGATCGCGTGGGTGACGTCCACCACCACCGCGGCCACCGGCTCGAGCCCCGACGCCGAGGCGCGCGCGCCGCCCCCGGTGTAGGCGATCTCCTCCTGCACCGTGGCCACCGCGGTGACCGCCGCGGCGGGCCGGTCGGCGGCGAGGAGCCGGAGCGCCTCGAGCACCACCCAGGCGCCGACGCGATTGTCGAGGCTCCGGCTGACGAGGCGCCCATTCGGCATCTGGAGCGCCGCGGCGGCGAGCACGCCGGGATCGCCCACGCGCACCTGGCCGAGCGCCTCGGCGCGGTCCACGGCGCCGATGTCGATCCAGAGATCGTGTGCCTTGGAGACCTTCTCCCGGTCCTCCTTCTCCATCAGGTGGATCGCCTTCTTCCCGATCACGCCCGCCACCGGCCCGTCGCGGCCGAGGAGCGTCACCCGCTGGCCGACCAGGACCTGCGTGTCCCACCCGCCCACCGGCTCGAACCAGACGAAGCCCTTCTCGTCCACGTGCACCACGATGAGGCCGATCTCGTCGGCGTGGCCGGCGAACATCAGCGCGGGACGACCGGCCGGGTTCACGGTCGCGAAGCTGTTGCCCACCGAGTCGGCGCGCACCTCGTCGGCGAAGCGTTCCGCCTCCGCCCGCCAGGCGCGGGCGGCGGGGAGCTCGAAGCCGGAAGGGGCGGGGAGGTCGAGCAGGGTCCGGAGGAAGGAGAAGCGGGTGTCGGCCATGGGAGAGGGGAGAGGGGAGAGGGGAGAGGGAGCCGCTCGAGCAACGAACAGGGAGCAACGAACAACGAACAGCAAACGGCGTCAGGCCGGCATTCCCACCGGCGCCCAGCGCGCCACCCCCGGCACGGCGCGGTCCAGGAGCATCGCCCGGAATCGCTCGGCGGCGTCCACCAGCCGCGGGCCGGGGCGCGAAGTATAGGCGTTGCCGTCGAGGAGCCAGACCGGCACGTGGGCGAGGAGCGCGAGCGCGGTGGGGTCGGTGACCTGGTCGAGCTCGTGCCGGGCTCGCTCCACGTCGAAGCCGCAGGGCGCGATCACCAGGAGGTCGGGTTCGAGCGCCGTCACGTCGGCCCAGCTCGCCTCGCGGGAATGAGCGCCCGGCGCGGCGCCCACGTCGGTCCCGCCGCCGGCGCGGACCAGTTCCGGCACCCAGTGTCCCGCGATGAAGACGGGGTCGAGCCACTCGATCACGACCACGCGCTTCCGCGGGGCGAGCGGCGCCGTGGCCGACTCGAGCAGCACGAGTCGGGTGCGAAGCCGCCGCACCAGCGCCTGCGCGGCCGGATCGAGCCCGAGGATCTCGCCCACGGCCCGGACGTCCCGCCAGACGCCGGCGAGGTCGCGCCCCTGGAGCGCGACCACCTTCGGGGCGGGATCCAGCGCGGCGGCGAGCCGGTCTGCCTCGCCGCCCTCCACCGCGCACACCTCGCAGAGTCCCTGGGTGAGGAGCACGTCGGGACGAAGCTTTCGCAGCGCGGCGGCGTCCACCCCGACGAGTGCGCGCCCGGCGGCCGCGGCCGCGCGGACGGCGGCGTCGATCCCGGCCGAGGGCAGGGAGGTGTCGATCACCGTGGCGGTGACGCGGGGCAGGCCGTCGAGGTCCGGGGGCCAGTCGCACTCGTGCGAGACGGCGACCAGGCGGTCGCGCGCGCCGATGGCGCAGGCGATCTCGGTGGCGGCGGGCAGCAGGCTCACGACGCGCACGGGTGGACTCCGGCAACGGACGGACGGCGGTGCGGGGGTGGGGGAAGAATAACGAACGGCCCGGCCGCCGCGAGGGGGCCGGGCCGTGGGTGGGACGATGCCGGAATCAGTTGCCGGTCGAGTCGGCGGGCGCGTCCGCGCCCGTCAGCGGGTCGGGGCCGCCGAGGGCGGTGACCGGCTCGGCGAACGCTTCCGGCACCACGACGCCGTCGGCGCCGAGGATCCGGAAGAGCCGCCACTGTTCGCGGCGCGCCTCGTAGGTGCGCCGGCCATTGTAGAAGAGGGAGACGAGCAGGACGCCGTCGGGACGGCCGAGATACCCGACCACCGCGCTCACGTTGGCGAGCGTGCCCGTCTTCGCACGCACCACTCCCTGCTCGGGAAGACCCGCACGGAGCTTCCGCAGCGTGCCGGTGCCGTTGGCGGGGAGGAGCTGGGAGAAGTCGCGGCCGGCGGTCGCTCCGACCTTCGCCAGGTAGGCGACGAAGGTGGCCGGCGCGACCCGATCCTCGGAGGAGAGGCCGCTGCCGTCCACCAGGTGCACGGCGGCGCCGGGTCCGGCCACGGTGCGAACGTGCGCGGACAACTGCTCGGCCGCCCGATCGTGGCCCGCCGCCCACTGGAGCAGGAGCTCGGCGCCGAGGTTGTGGCTGCGGCGGTTCACGTCGGTGGCGAGCGAATCGAGCGTCGGTGACGCGACCCGGGCGAGCACCAGCGCGGTGCCGGTATCGACGGCGGGGAGTTCCGCGGCGGCGGAACGATCCCAGGCCACACCGGCCCGCGCGAGGGCCCCCGCCCAGGAGGCCTCGAGCACGGCCCGGGGGTCGTACGCGGTCGCGTTGAAGCTCCGGCTCCGCACCCGGGTGCCGATGGTCCCACCGACGACCCAGCCTCCGCGGCCGTCCTGCCGGAGCGTGAGGCGGCTCCGGCGGCCCTGCACGGTCCGCGCCTCCACCCGGACGAGCCGCTCGATCCCGGTGGGCAATGCGGCCACCAGCACGGCGCGTTGGCCGCTCCTGGAGGCGGGGCGCACGGTGAAGCTGACGACGTTCTCGTGATAGGTGAGCGGGCCGACGAGCGGCGCGAACAACCGGCCGCGGTGCCGCGTGGCCCAGGCCTCGGGCCACCAGGCGTGGGCCTCGCGGCCATCGCGCTCGATCAGGTGCAGCGGGCCGTTGAGCTGCTGGACTCCGGACATCGCGAGCTGGCTCGCCAGGTCGTCCAGGCTTGGCCCCCGACCATCCCCGCGGCCGAGCGACGGGTCCCCGTTCACCTCGAGCGCCCACGCGCCCAGCCAGGTGCCGGTGCCCGGTCCGAGCCGGCCGACGCCGAGCACGCGGGTCTCGCGCCGGGCGTCGCCACCGAGCACCGTGCGGGCGAAACCGGTGGTGAAGAGCTTCACGGTGGACGCGGGGATGAACAGCTCCTCGGACCGGCGCTCCCAGAGCGTCCGGCCCTGCAGGTCGGCGATCGCGATGCCCCAGTCGCCCGGCGCGGCGCGGAGCGCCGTGCGGTACCAGGCGTCCACCTCCCCGGCGACGTCCCCCTGGGCTGCGGCGCCGGTGGGCGCGACCGCCTCCCCGGCGGCGAACACGAGCGCCGCGAGGGAAAAGCGGAGGAGTGCTCCGCGAACGGTCGGAGTTGTCGGCGCCATCGGCATCTTTGCGGAAAAGGGCCTCGCGACCCGGCAGGATTGCCGGTTCGCGGTTCAAGGGAGCAAGCTTCGTTCCGGAAGAGGTCAGTCTGGGGGGCCGGAACCTAACTCCTGACAGGATAACGGACTGGCCGCTCCCGGCGCCAGTCCCCAGTGGCGACGCCGTCCGTGCAGGGGGCCACTGGTGTTGCAGGCCGGCGCGGCGGCTGGGCGGGTGGGTGGATCGGGGTGCCTTCCCAGCCCTCCGGCCCTCCAGCCATCATCCCTTCAGCAACAGCTTCGCGATCGTCTGCAACTGCATGTTGCTCGTGCCCTCGTAGATCGTGCCGATCTTTGCATCGCGGTAGTACTTCTCCGCCGGGTACTCCTTGGAGTAGCCGTAGCCGCCGAACAGTTCCAGGCTCTGGCTGGTGACCCGGTCGGCCACCTGCGAGCTGAAGAGCTTCGCCATCGCGGCCTCCCGGGCGAACGGCATCCCGGCGTCCTTGAGCCGCGCCGCGTTGTAGACCATGAGCCTGGCCGCCTCGAGGTCGGTGGCCATCTGGGCCAGCTGGAACTGGACCCCCTGGAACTCGGCGATGGCCCTGCCGAACTGCTTCCGCTCCTGGACGTAGGCGGTGGCGGCGGCGAGCGCGCCGCTCGCGACCCCGATCATCTGCGCGCCGATCCCGATCCGGCCCTCGTTGAGGGTCTCGATGGCGATCTTGTACCCCTGGCCAACCGGTCCGAGGACGTTTGCCTTCGGCACCTGGCAGGCCTCGAGGATGAGCTCGGTGGTGCTCGAGGCCCGGATGCCGAGCTTGTCCTCCTTCTTGCCGACGGCGAAGCCGGGAAACTCCCGCTCGACGAGGAAGGCGGTGATGCCCTTGTACCCCTTCGTGAAGTCGGTGTTCGCGAAGACGATGAAGAGGCCCGCCTCGGCGCCGTTGGTGATCCAGAACTTCCGCCCGGTGAGCTCCCAGTGGTCCCCCTTGTCCTCCGCCTTCGTCTCCAGCGCGAAGGCGTCGCTGCCGCTGGCCGGCTCGGAGAGCGCGAAGGCCCCGAGCAGCTCGGTGGTGAGGCGGGGACAATAGCGCTCGTGCAGCTCGGGGCTGCCCCACCGGAGCAGGGCGTTGTTGAAGAGGGTGTTGTGCACGTCCACGTAGATGGCCGCGGAGGCGTCCACGCGGGCGAGCTCCTCGATGGCGAGCACGGCGAGGAACATGGTTCCGCCGGCCCCCCCGAAGCGCTCCGGGATCTCGATCCCCATCAGCCCGAGCTCGAAGAACCTGGGGATGATGTCGGCGTGGAACTTCGCCGCCGCGTCCATCTCGTGGACGTGGGGGGCGACCTCCGTCTGCGCGAACTCGCGGACGGCGTCGCGGAACATCGTCTCCTCTTCGGAGAGGTGAGTCAGCGGCGGGGCCGCGGTGGCGAGGTCGGACATGAGGGCCGGTCGAGGGTCGGGGGTCAGGGGTCCAGCGTTCGGGGGGGAAGATAGGGCCGGGGAGAGGGGAGAGGGGAGTGGGGAGCGAGGCCCTTGCCCCTCTCCCCATCTTCCCTCTCCCCTACTCCAGCACCTGCAGTGCCACCTCCACCCGCCCGAACGGGGCCGAGACCTGCACCCCGCGCACGCGCCCGCGCACCGCCTCCAGCATCTCGCGGGCGATCGTCACTCCCTCCGCCAGCGCCGCCTCGCGGCCCTGGCCGCTGGCCCCGCGCATCCGGTCGAGCACCGCCGGGGGCACCCGCACGCCGGGCACCTCGTTGGCGAGGAACTCGGCGTTCCGGAGCGAGACCAGCGGCCAGATGCCCGCGACCACGGGGATCTCCCATCCGGCGATCCGGTCGAGGAACCGGTTGAACTGCTCGAGATCGAACACCGGCTGGGTCACGGCGAACTCGGCCCCGGCCTCGACCTTCCAGCGGAAGCGGCCGAGCTCGCGCTCGAGGTCGGGTGCGGTCGGGTTGACGCCGACGCCGATCACGAAGCGGGTCTGCCCGCCGAGCGGGTTGCCGCCGGGGTCGAGTCCGCGATTGAGCCCGGCGACGAGGTTCACCAGGCCGATCGAGTCGATGTCGAAGACGGCGGTGGCCTCGGGGTAGGGCCCCATCTTCGGCGGGTCGCCGGTGACGATCAGCAGGTTGGTGAGGCCGGATGCCGCGGCGCCGAGGAGGTCGGAGAGCATCCCGAGGAGGTTGCGGTCGCGGCAGGCGTAGTGCACGACCGGCTCGATCCCGGCATCCCGCGCGATGAGGAGCCCGGAGAGGAGCGCGCCCATCCGGCTCGCGGCGCGCGGCCCGTCGGGGACGTTCACCGCGTCCACCCCGCCGGCGGCGAGGGCCCGCGCCTGCGTGAGCATCGGCGCGGGGTCGATCCCGCGCGGCGGCACGATCTCCACCGTCCGGATCCACTCGCCCCGCGCGAGCTTCGCCCCGAGGCGCGACCGCTCGGCGAGCGGCACCGGCTCGAGCGCGGCGGACACCGCGGGCGCCTCGGGCGCCGCCGCCGGGGCCCGGCGCGGGGAGACGCTCTGGACGTATGCCGCCGTGGTGCGGGTGTGCGCCGGGGTGGTGCCGCAGCAGCCGCCGACGATCCGGGCCCCCGCCTCGACGATGCGGCGCGCGTAGCTGGCGAAGTACTCCGGGCTGGCGAGGTACATCTTGCGCCCGCCGACGTCCCGGGGGAGCCCGGCGTTGGGCATCGCGGTGATCGGCACGCGCACCGCCGCCGCCAGCGCCTCGACCGCCTCGAGCACGCCCTGGGGCCCCACCGAGCAGTTCACGCCCACCGCGTCGGCGCCCAGCGCCTCGAGCTCCGGCCCGAACACCGCCGGCGCGGTGCCGTAGGCGGTGACGCCGGCCTCGCCGACGGTCATCTGGGCGAGGACCGGCAGGCCGGAGAGGTCGCGCGCCGCACGGAGCGCGGCGGCCACCTCGTTCACGTCGGAGAAGGTCTCGAGCAGGAAGCCATCCACGCCCCCCTCGAGCAGTCCGGCCACCTGCCGGCGGAACGCCGCCTGCGCCTCCTCGACGCCGGTCTCGCCGAACGGTTCGAGCCGGAGGCCGAGGGGGCCGATGGCCCCGAGGACGAGGGCCCGGCCGCCGGCCGCCTCGCGCGCCAGCCGGGCCGCGGCGGCGTTGATCCGCTCGGTCGCGTCGGCGAGGCCATGTCCCGCCAGCTTCACCGGGTTCGCGCCGAAGGTGTTGGTCTCCAGCAGCTCGGCGCCGGCCTCGACGTACTCCCGGTGGATGGCGCGCACGAGGTCGGGCTGGCGGAGGTTCAGCTCGTCATAGCAGACGTTGAGGAAGACGCCGCGCTCGTAGAGCATCGTGCCCATCGCCCCGTCCGCCACGTGGGCGCGGGTGTCGACGAGGAGGTCGCGGAGGGGGGAGGGGTCAGTCACGAGTCACGAGTCGCGGGTCACGAGCCGAAGGTTGACGGCTGCTCATCGGGCGTAGCCGAGCACCGGCCCCAGCCACCGCTCGGTCTCGGAGAGAGTGGCGCCGGTGCGGCGCGCGAGATCCTCGGCCTGGTCCCGGCCGATGCGGCCGATCCCGAAGTACCGCGCCTCCGGCCGCCAGAAGTACCAGCCGGCCACCGAGGCTCCGGGCAGCATCGCGAGGCTCTCGGTGAGCCGCATGCCGATGGCCGCCTCGGCGCCGAGCAGGTCGAAGAGCAGGCGCTTGGCGCGATGGTCGGGGCAGGCGGGGTAGCCGGGCGCCGGACGGACTCCCTGGTAGGCCTCGCCGATGAGCGCCGCGTTGTCGAGCCGCTCCTCCGGCGCGTAGCCCCAGAGCTCGCGCCGCACCCGCTCGTGCAGCCGCTCGGCGAGGGCCTCGGCGAGGCGGTCGGCGAGGGCCTTGAGCAGGATCGCCTCGTAGTCATCGTGCCGCGCCTCCGCCTCCTGCACGAGCGCCTCGAGGCCGGCGCCGGCGGTGACGGCGAAGCCGCCGATCCAGTCGGGCTCGCCGGCGTCGTGCGGGGCGACGAAGTCGGCGAGCGCGAGGTTGGGGCGGTCGTCGTTGCGGGCCATCTGCTGGCGGAGGGTGGGGAGGACGGCGCGCACGTCCCGGCGCGCCTCGTCGGCGAAGATCACGATGTCGTCGCCGTCGGACGCCGCGGGCCAGAAGCCCGCCACGGCCCGCGCCTCGAGCCGGCCGTCCCGGACCACGCGGGCGAGCAGGGCCTGTGCGTCCCGCCAGAGGTCGCGCGCCGCCGTGCCGCGCACCGGGTCGTCCCGCAGGGCGGGCCAGGTGCCCCGCAGTTCCCACGCGTGGAAGAAGGGCGTCCAGTCGATCCGCTCCACCAGGTCGGCCAGGGGCCACGGCGCGATCACCGTGGGGCCCGGCTCGGCGGGCCGCGGCGCGGTGCGCGCGAGGTCGGGCACGAGGCGGCGCGCGCGCGCCTCCGGCAGGGGGACGAGGCGGTGCTCGCGTCCCTCGCCGTAGGCCTCGCGGAGCGCCGCCTGGTCCGCCCGCACCTCGGCGGCGAACCCGGCGGCCTCCCCGGGATGGAGCAGCCGTGCCACCACTCCGACGGCGCGCGAGGCGTCGGCCACGTGCATCACCGGCCCGGAGTAGCGCGGGGCGATCCGGAGGGCGGTATGCAGCCGCGAGGTGGTGGCGCCGCCGATGAGCAGCGGCCGGTCGAACCCCTCGCGCTCGAGCTGTTCCGCGACGTACGCCATCTCGTCCAGCGACGGGGTGATCAGGCCCGACAGCCCGATGATGTCGGCGCCGGTCTCGCGCGCCTGCTCGAGGATCCGCGCCGCCGGCACCATCACGCCGAGGTCGGTCACCGCGAAGTTGTTGCACTGCAGCACCACGCCCACGATGTTCTTGCCGATGTCGTGCACGTCGCCCTTCACGGTGGCGAGCAGGACCCGCCCCCGGGTCTCCGGCATCCCGCCGCGCTCCGCCTCGAGGTAGGGCACCAGGTGCGCGACGGCGCGCTTCATCACCCGCGCGCTCTTCACCACCTGGGGAAGGAACATCCGGCCGGAGGCGAAGAGGTCGCCCACCCGGTTCATCCCCGCCATCAGCGGGCCCTCGATCACGTCGAGGGGCCGGGCGGCGGCGAGGCGCGCCTCCTCGACGTCGGCCTCGACGTGGTCCGCGATGCCCTCGACCAGCGCGTGGGCCAGGCGCTCCGCCACCGGGAGCCCGCGCCAGGCGGCGTCCGCCTCGGGCGCGCGCGGGCCCCGGGTCATCCCCCGCGCGAACTCGAGCAGCCGCTCGGTGGCGTCGGCCCGGCGGTCGAGCACGAGGTCCTCGCACCGCTCGCGCAGGTCGGGCGGGATGTCCTCGTAGATCGGGAGCGCGCCGGCGTTCACGATGGCGAGGTCGAGCCCGGCGGGGAGCGCATGGAAGAGGAAGACGGCGTGGAGCGCCTCGCGCACCGGGTCGTTGCCGCGGAAGGCGAAGGAGAGGTTGCTGAGCCCCCCGCTGGTGCGGGCGAGCGGCAGCCGGCGCTTGAGCTCGCGCACCGCGTCGAGGAAGGCGATCCCGTACCCGGCGTGCTCCGCGATGCCGGTGCCCACCGCGAAGATGTTCGGGTCGAGGATGATGTCGTCGGGCGGCACGCCCACCCGGTCCACCAGGATGCGGTAGGCGCGCTCGAGGATCTCCACCTTGCGCGCGGCGGTGCCGGCCTGGCCCTGCTCATCGAAGGCCATGACGATCATCGCCGCGCCGTAGCGCCGGACCAGCCGCGCCTGCCGCTCGAATTCCGCCTCGCCCTCCTTGAGCGAGATGGAGTTCACGATGCCCTTGCCCTGCAGGCAGCGGAGCCCCGCCTCCAGCACCTCCCACTTGGAGGAGTCCACCACCACCGGTGCCTTCGCCACCGCCGGCTCCCCGGCCACGAGGCGGAGGAAGCGCGTCATGGCCGCCGGCCCGTCGAGCAGCGCCTCGTCGAAGTTCACGTCCACGCACTGGGCGCCGCTCTCGACCTGCTGCCGCGCGACGCCGAGGGCCGCGTCCCAGTCACCGGCGGCGACGAGCTTCGCGAACCGGCGCGACCCGGTGACGTTGGTGCGCTCGCCGATGTTGACCAGGCCGGTGTCGGGCCCGACCACCAGGGGCTCGAGGCCGGCCAGCCGGAGCCGGGGCGGGAGTGCGGGGGGGCGGCGGGGCGGGAGGCCGCGCACCGCCTCCGCGATCGCCGCGATGTGCGCCGGCGTGGTGCCGCAGCACCCGCCGACCAGGTTCACCAGGCCGCGCTCGGCGAAGCCGCGGATCTCGGCCGCCATCGTCTCCGGCGTCTCGTCGTAGCCGCCCAGCTCGTTGGGGAGGCCGGCGTTCGGGTGCACCGAGACGAACGCCTCCGTGGCGCGCGCGATCTCCTCCACGTGGGGGCGGAGCGCGCGGGCGCCGAGGGCGCAGTTGAGCCCGAGGAGGAGGGGGCGCGCGTGCGCCACGGAAATCGCGAAGGCCTCCGCGGTCTGGCCCGAGAGGGTGCGGCCGCTCGCGTCCACGATGGTGCCGCTGACCCAGAGGGGCACCCGCTCGCCGCGCGCCGCGAAGAGCGCCTCGACGCCGAAGAGCGCCGCCTTGGCGTTCAGGGTGTCGAAGACGGTCTCGACCAGGAGCAGGTCGGCCCCGCCGTCGAGCAGGCCCTCGGCCGATTCCCGGTATGCCTCCGCCAGCTCGGTGAACTCGACGTTCCGTGCCGCGGGGTCGGCCACGTCGGGGCTGATCGAAAGGGTGCGGTTGGTCGGCCCGAGCACGCCCGCCACGAAGCGCGGCCGGCCGTCGGCGCGGGCGGCGGCGTCGGCGGCCTCGCGGGCCACGCGTGCGGCCGCGCGGCTGAGCTCGGGCACGAGGTCCGCCGTCCCGTACTCCCCCTGGCTGATGCGGGTGGCGTTGAAGCTGTTGGTCTCGACGATGTCGGCGCCCGCGGCGAGGTAGGCGGCGTGCACCTCGCCGACCAGCTCCGGCCGGGTGAGCGCGAGGAGGTCGAGGTTGCCCCGGAGCTCGCGGGGCCAGTCCGCGAACCGCGCTCCGCGCACGTCCGCCTCGGTGAGCCGGGCGCGCTGCAGCATCGTGCCCATCGCGCCGTCGAGCACGACGATCCGCTCCCGGAGCAGGTGCTCCAGCGCGGCGAGGCGGGCGGGGCGATCGGGATGGGAAGACGGCTGGGTCACGGGCGTTTTAGCGGTTTGTTTAACGTGGCCGCAAGCAGCGCAAATCGCCACGGGATCGGTTGTGCAGGAAGGCTAGCAGCGTGGTCGCCGGATGGCCAGATGGCAGCATGGCTGGTGGGGAGGGTCAGGCCGGCCCTCCGGCCATCCCGCCCGCCCTCTCACAGCCCCAGGGCGGCCGCGGCGTCCGCCGCGCTCACGCCCTCGACTTCCACCACCTTCCGCCGCCCCGCCGCGCCGCGCACGATCGCCACGGCGGCCTTCGGCACGCCGAGCCGCTTCGCGAGGAAGGCGACCAGCTCCGCGTTGGCCTCGCCGTCCACCGGCGGCGCGGCGAGCCGGATGCGGAGCGCGCCGGCGAATGGGCCGGCCACGGCGGTGCGGGAGGCCCGGGGCCGGACCTGCAGTCGCAGCCGCACTCCGCCGGGGATGGTGTCGATCAGAAGAGGGCGCCGCGGAGGACCGCGCGGGCGAGGACGAGGATCACCCAGGCGACGAGCGGGCTCCAGTCGAACATCCCGGTCGGCGGCATGCGCTTCCGGATGGGCTCGACCAGCCACTCGGTGAGGACGTACGCCGGCCGCATCCAGCGCGTGGCGCGGCCGACGCCGAACCAGGATCCCACCACGCGCAGGAGGAGCGCGAGGATCAGGACGTTGAACGCCATCTCGACGACGACGTAGACGAGCGCCCACGGCCCCGCGCCGGCGGCCCACCAGAGCCGCTGGAGCGCGCCCATCAGCCAACCGGCGACCGCGATGAGCAGGAGCCCGCCGCCGAGCACGCCGAGGAAGAGCCAGAGGGGGGCCTGCTGGGGATTCCCGCCGGATCCGAGGAGCCGGCGCTCCACCGGCCGGAGGAGGGGGTCGCTCGCGCCGCGAACCGCGCGGGGGAACGCGCCGAAGGGCTGCAGGTACCCCCGGCGGACCGCCCAGTGGGTGAGCGCCACGACACCCGAGAGGCCCGCGGCCACCGCGACGGCGAGCCGCAGCGCCACGAGAACAGCGCTCACGGCTCCGCGCCGACCCGGCGGTCGGTGACGGCGCCGTCGTCGGCGCGGCAGCGGGCCGCGTAGCTGCCGTCGGCGAGCGAGCGGTCCTCCAGCGACTGCCGGTCCACGCCGCAGGCCAGGAGGGCATGGCCCGCGGGATCGCGGAAGGCGACCCAGACCATCGGCTTCCCGGCGTCGGTCTCGATCCAGCGCGCGGTCACCGGCGTCAGCGAATCGACGCCCGCCTCGCGCAGGCTCACGGGAAAGCGCCGGCGCGAGGTGCCGTAGGCCATCACCTCGTCGAAGACGCGGAGGCCCTCCTCGCCCAGCCGGCGGGCGTCGGCGGCGGCGGTGTCCCGTGCCACGGTGCCCGGCGGGAGCGCACCGCGCCCCCGGCCCCCGGCGCCGGACCCGTCGCCGCAGGCGGCGGCGAGGCCCAGCGCCAGGAGCGCGCTACTCCATCGCGAATTCACGGTTGAACACGACCTCGAACTGGAAGGTGCGCGCCCGGGCCCGCGTCTCCATCAGGTCGGCGATGCGGCGCAGGCGGTCCGGGACCTCGAGGATGCGCTCCTGCGCCCGGCGGCCGATCTCCCCGAGCCCGGTGAGGGTCTCGATCCTCCAGGCGCGGATCTGCTCCTGCACGATGCGGAGGTAGTCGCGCGGGCCGTAGATCCCGGCGCGACGGATCACGTCGGCGAACTCCTTGAAGCCGGGCAGCGAGATCGCCGGCATGTCGATGGCGGGCATCACCAGCGCGGCCGACTGGAGAGCGCCGTCGGGATCGCGCTGGAGCACTTCCTCGAAGACGGAGCGATAGAAGTTGAAGTGGCGCGCCTCCTCGGTGGCCACGCGGGCCAGCGCGTCGCCGAGCAGCGGCTCGTACTGCGCCACCACCTTGCCGGTCTGGGAGTGGGACTGCTGGGTGGCGCGCTCCTGCAGCGTGGTATAGACGAACACCCGGTAGGGGTCCCGGTCCCACTGCGGGTCGAAGCCCCGGCGCAGGTACTCGAACTGCAGCTGCTCCAGCCGGCGCTGGTCGAAGATCCGCGTGGTGCGCGCGTAGGCGGAGAGGATCATGCCGTGGCGGTCCTCCTCCGCGGTCCACAGGTTCGTCCACTCGCGCCAGACGCTGTCGTGGCCGAGGTGGACCGCGAGGACCCGGTGGAAGTGCGGGAGCCCCTCCTCGGTGAGGAGGTTGAGCGCCAGCGCCGCCCGGGCCTGGTCGGGGATGCCCGCGGCCCGCGCCCGGAGCTCGTCCTCGTGCCGGTCGGGGTCCTGGCCGGGCCCGGCCCCGAGCAGGTCCTCCGGGAACCAGAGCTCGCGCTTCTCCTCGTGATGGGCCATCAGGTCGGCGACCACGCCCTCGAGGTCGCGGAGCACCTCGATGCGGTCGCCCAGTTGACGGTCGGCGTCGGTGAGACCCATCGACACTCCGCGGTCGGGGGAAAGCGGACAGGGGTCCCCGCGGCGCAGGGCCCCCTGTGAAGGTAACGCAGAAACCGGCCGGGCGTGAGCGTCCGGGTCAGGCCGTCAGCCGCTTCTCCAGCAGGTGCCAGGTGCGGCCCCCGATGTAGTTCGGACGCTCCACCACCCGGCGCCAGCCCAGCGCGAGGAAGAGCCCCTCGGTCTCGTCCTCCGGCATCCAGAACTCCAGCACGTGCACGCCGATGTCGAGCGCGTGGCGCTCGAACGCCTCGAGGAGCCGATGGGCGTGCCCCTGACGCCGGCGCTCGGGCTGGACCATCAAGGCGAGCATGTGGGCGACGCCTCCCCGCTCGGCATAGCGGAGGCCGCCGATCCAGTCGCCGATCTCGTCGGTGAGGACCAGCCAATGGTCGTCCACGGCGACGGGCTCGCCCGACACCATCCCCTCGACCCGGAGCAGGTCGTCGAACCAGGCCGAGAATTCCTCGCCCTGTTCCGCCTCGCGAATGACCGGATCTTCCATCGTTCCTCCTTGGGACCGGCCCGGCCGGCCCCGCCTCCCGGAATCCCGGAGAGCAACAACGGTGCCAGCGGCCCCGGAGCACCGGCCCGGACCGCCCTGCCCCGGTCGCGACAAACGCTTGCCGGCCTGGTCGGGTTTCAGCCCGGGGCCGCCGGACCCCGCGGCCTGCCGCGACGGCGTGGCGACCTGTCCGCGCGGCGGGCCGGCCGTCAGGCCAGTCCCATCGCGAGGGCCGCCAGGATCGCGACCCCCCCCAGGCCGAGGAGGAGGCCCGCCATCGGCAGGGCGAACCGCAGCCAGCGGTCGAACGGGACGCCGAGGGCCGCCGCCATCGCCAGCAGCGCGCCGTTGGTCGGGTTGACCACGTCGGTGAGCCCGGCGCCGTACTGGTATGCGAGGATCGCGACTTGTCGCGACATCCCGAGGAGGTCGGCGAGCGGTGCCAGGATCGGCATCGTGAGCACGGCGTGGCCGCTCGTGCTCGGCACCGGGAAGTGGAGCAGCACGTGCGCCATCATCATCCCCAGGGCCGAGATTGCCACGGGCACGCCGGCCAGGGGGGTGAAGAGCCCCTGGACGATCGAGTCCACGATGCGGCCGTCGCCGAGGACGACGAAGATCGCCCGGGCGAAGCCGATCAGCACGGCGGCGTAGGTCATCGAGCGGAAGCCGGCGACGAACGCCTCCGCGGTCCCGCCGGGCCCGAGTCCCGCCACGAGCCCCGCGGCGGCGCCCATCAGGAAGAAGACCGCGGACATCTCGTTGAAGCCCCAGTCCCACCGCAGGACGCCGACGATGAACAGGCTGAAGGCGGCGAGCACGAGCGCGAGGATCGTTCCCTGGCGCCAGCCCGCGGCGCCGGGACCCCCCGGGTCGTCGGCCACCGCCTCGGGCGCGGGTCGGTGGCTCGCCGCATGGCGCATCGTGCCGGCAATCCACAGTCCGAGGGCAGGCACCAGCACCGCCGTCCGGAATCCCGCGCCGGAGAGCAGCGGCACGCCGGCCACCTTCTGCGCGATGCCGACGAGGAAGGGGTCGATCGGACTGAACGCCGCGCCGACGACCGCCGCCCCGATGCTCATCGCCACCGCGGTCACGCGGTCGAGGCCCAGCCGCCGGGAGAGGAGGAGGAGGACCGGCGCGAAGGCGACCAGCTCCTCCTGCATCTGGATGAGCACCCCGCCGAGTCCGAAGGCGAGGGAGCACACCGGGATGACCAGGAGCTCGCGGCGGGCGAGCCGTCGGGCCAGCGCGGCCACCAGCGGTCCAAGCGCGCCGGTGGCCTCCACGACCATGAAACCGCCGCCGACGAGGAAGACCAGGAAGATGACTTCCGCGGCATCGACCAGGCCGCGCGGGATGGCCACGAGCGCACCGAACGGGCCGACCGGGGCGGGATCGACCGCGTGGAAGGTGCCGGGCACCACGACCGCGCGGCCGCTCGCCGCGTCGGGCGCGCGGTCGAACTCCCCCGCGGGCACGACCCACGTCAGGACGGCCGCGAGGATGACGCAGCCGACCAGCAGGACGAGAGGATGCGGGAAGCGGGCCCGGCTCACCGCGTCCGGCACTGCCGGGAGGCCGGCGGCCGGTTGCTGCACGCGATGGACTCGTTCATCCCGTTGGCGAGGGGACCGCAGGCGGTGCGCTGGGCGGATTCCGCCGCCTCGTCCTCCGACGCCGCGCTGGCGGTGGCGCACTGGCGGGCGCCGTTGAACACGACGCAGACCTCACACTCGGCGCGCTGGGCCCGCACGGTGGAAATCGCCAGCAGCCCCACGAAGAGGGCCACGACCACGAGGGTGATCACCGTCCCGCGCTTCATCCGGCACCGTCCGGGGTAGGGGGGCTGACCTCGGCGCGGACCCAGGCGAGGTACCCGGCTTCGCCGGTCACCGGGGTCGCGAGCACTTCGGGCAATTCGTACGGGTGGATGGCGCGCACGCGGCGCTCGAGCGCGGGCAGGGCGGCGCGGGTCGTCTTCGCGCGGCAGACCCATTCCTCCGCGCGCTCCACCCGGCCGCGCCAGCGGTAGACGCTGGCCACCGGACCGCCGACCTGGGCGCAGGCGGCGAGGCGCTCCGTCACGAGCACCTCGGCCAGGCGTACGGCGAGTGCCTGGTCCGGCGCCGTGACGGCGACCTCGACGACCTCGGTCACGTCACCGGGCCGGTGCGCCGGGCAGCCAGGGCGTCTCGGCGCCGTTCTTCCCGTCGCCGATCGGGACGATGCCCTTCACCCAGCCGCTCCGGAACGTGACGGTGAGCCGGTGCCCGAGGGTGTCGGCCTGCACGTCGGCCACGTCGGGCATCCGGCGGGCGAAGGCGATGGCGGCGTCGGTCTGCTTCGCGCGGCCCTCCGGGGTGTCGTCCACCCGGGCCATCGCGAACTCGCGCCCGATCGCCATCGCCTGGGCCTGCTCGGTGCCGTAGGCCGCGAACTGGTCGGCCGGCACCTGGCCCTTGTCGCGCGCGAGCGGGGCGTAGCTGTCGTAGTCGGGACAGGCGGCGGCGAAGAGCAGGAGCGGAGCGAGGGCGAGGCGTCGCATGAAGGTGTCTCGATGGAGGTCCGGAGCGCGCCGCCGGCGTGGCGCGCGCGCCGACGTGCCACGTAATATACGCGTCACGGGCGGCACGTCAGCCCGGCTTCGGCATCCTCGCTCTTCTCCCTCACCCGGCCACCGATGTCGCTCGCGCGCACCCCGGCACCGCTCGCCCTCCTCCTGGCACTCCTGCTGCCGGCACTCCTGCCGCCCGAACTCGCCGCCCAGGCGCTCCCCATCCTCGACGCGCCCCCTCCGCCTCCCCCTGGAGTCCGCGACGGCGCGCTGGCCCTGGGCGCGGTCGGCCTGCTCTTCTTCCTCGACGAGCCGGTGACCCGGATCGTCGCGTCGGATCACCCGCCGGCGGTCGGGGCGGGCGCCGTGATGGCGCGGTTCGTCAACGGGCGGGGGACGGTGCCCGGCGTCCGGGCAGCGAATTTCCTGGTGACGGCCGGCGGCGCCGGGGCCGGGTGGTCCTTCGAGCGATGAGGCGGGCCGGCGGCTTCCCGGGGGCCCTGGCGCTCCTCCTCGCCGCCTGCGGGGCGGAGCCCGCGCGGACGGTCACGATCTACAATGCCGGGTCGCTCGCCGTGCCACTCGCTGCGGCGGCGCGCGCGTTCGAGCAGGGCCATCCCGGCGTGCGGGTGCTGCAGGAGTCGAGCGGCAGCCTGGAGGCGGCGCGCAAGCTCACCGAGCTGGGCAAGGTTCCGGACGTGCTCGCGGTGGCCGACGAGGCGGTGCTCGAGGAACTCATCGAGCCGGCACATGCGGGGTGGCACGCCATCTTCGCGACCAACGCGATGGTGCTCCTCCGGCGGCCGGACGCGCCCGCGCTCGACTCGACGAACTGGGTGCCGGGGCTGCTCGCGCCCGGCGTGCGTACGGGGCGCGCGGAGCCCGCGCTCGACCCGAACGGCTACCGGACCCTGATGGTGCTGCAGCTCGCGGAGCTCGAGGCGGAGCAGCCGGGGCTCGCGGCGCGGCTGCTCGCGGCGATGCCGCCGCGCTACGTGAGGCCGAAGGAGGCCGAGCTGACCGCGCTGGTGGAAGCGGGCGAGGTGGACTATGCGTGGTCCTACCGGAGCATCGCGGTCGAGCGGGGGATCCCGTACGTGGCGCTTGGCGCCGCGGTGGACCTGAGCGACCCGGCCCACGCCGGCGCCTACGCCCGCGCCACGGTGCGGCTTCCCGGCGCCCGGGTCGGCGGCGCGGACTCGATCGAGTTCCGGGGCGCGCCGATCGCGTACGCGGTGACGATCCCGCGCGCGGCGCCGCACCCGGAGGACGCCGCGGCCTTCGTCCGGTTCCTCCTGTCGCCGGAGGGACAGGAAGCGATCGCGGCGAGGGGCCTGGTGCCCGCGGGGCCCGTCCGGTTCGGCGGGCCCGACGCGCCCTCGGCGGCGGTGCGTGCCGCGGTTGCCCCGGGGGCCGCCCTCCCCTAAGCTCCCCTCCGCGCCGGCGGGCCTGGCCCGCCCCGAGTCCAGCACCCCAGTACGGCGGCCCCGATGAGCAGCGTCTCGAACATCCCCTCCCCGGCGAACGAGCCGGTCCTCGGCTACGCGCCGGGCAGCGCGGAGCGCACCGCCCTCAAGGACGCCCTCGCCCGCATGCGGGACGAGGCCATCGAGATCCCCTGCATCGTGGGCGGCGAGGAAGTCCGCTCGGGAGACCTGGTGGACGTCGTGGCGCCCCACGACCACCGCCGGGTGCTCGCGCGGACCCACCAGGCGAGCCCCGAGACGATTGCCCGGGCGGTCTCCACCGCGATCGAGGCGCAGCGGGCCTGGGCGGCGACCCGGTTCGAGGATCGCGCCGCGGTGCTGCTCAAGGCGGCGGACCTGCTCGCCGGGCCGTGGCGCCCGGTGGTGAACGCGGCGACGATGCTGGGGCAGAGCAAGACCGCCCACCAGGCGGAGATCGACAGCGCGTGCGAGCTGATCGACTTCTGGCGCTTCAACGCGCACTTCGCGGAACGGCTGTACCGGGAGCAGCCGATGTCGTCGCCGGGGGTGTGGAACCGCCTGGACCACCGCCCCCTCGAGGGCTTCGTCTACGCGATCACGCCGTTCAACTTCACGGCGATCGGCGGGAACCTCCCCACGGCGCCGGTGCTGATGGGGAACGCGGCGATCTGGAAGCCGGCAGCCACGGCGACGCTCAGCAACTACCACGTCTTCCGCGTGCTCGAGGCGGCGGGCCTTCCGCCCGGGGTGATCAACTTCCTGCCCGGCCACTCCGCCGCGATCTCGGCCCGGCTCCTCGCCGACCGGCACCTCTCCGGCATCCACTTCACCGGCTCGACCGCGGTGTTCCACTCCCTCTGGAAGGGCGTGGCCGACAACCTCCACACCTACGCCGGCTATCCGCGGCTGGTGGGGGAGACCGGGGGGAAGGACTTCGTCGTGGCCCACGCGAGCGCGGACCCGCAGGCGCTGGCGGTGGCGCTGCTCCGGGGCGCGTTCGAGTACCAGGGGCAGAAGTGCTCGGCGGCCTCGCGCGCGTACATCCCGGACAACCTCTGGCCGGAGGTGCGGGACCGGCTGGCGGCGATGATCGCCGAGGTCCGGATGGGCGACGTGAGCGACTTCCGCAACTTCATGGGCGCGGTGATCGACCGGAAGTCGTTCACCAAGCTCAAGGGGTACCTGGACTCGGCGCGGCAGGATCCCGCGCTCGAGGTCGTCGCGGGCGGCGGGGCGGACGACCGCACCGGCTGGTTCGTGGAGCCCACGCTCGTCCGGAGCAGCGACCCGGCGCACACGCTGATGTGCGAGGAGCTGTTCGGCCCGGTGCTCACGGCGTTCGTCTACCCCGCGGCGCAATGGGAGGAGACCCTGCACCTGGTGGACCGCACCAGCCCCTACGCGCTCACCGGCGCGGTGTTCGCGCGGGACCGCGCGGCGCTCGCGACCGCCGACCGTGCGCTCCGGCAGGCGGCGGGCAACTACTACGTCAACGACAAGCCGACGGGCGCCGTGGTGGGCCAGCAGCCGTTCGGCGGCGCGCGGGCGAGCGGGACGAACGACAAGGCGGGCTCGATCCTCAACCTGATGCGCTGGGTGTCGCCGCGGACGGTGAAGGAGACCTTCGTGCCACCGCACGAGTGGCGCTACCCGTTCCTCGGCGCCGAGTGAGGCGGGCGCTCCTCCTCGCGCTCGCGGGCGCGCTCGGGGGAGCCGGGCTCGCGGCGCAGCAGCCGGGGGCCGTCCCGCACTACGGGGCGGCCTCCGGTTGCTTCGCCTACGGGGAGCGGGTCACCGCGACCAGCCGGACCGAGGCCGGCGCACGCCGGCGCGAGGTGACGGTGGAGCGCGAGGGCGTCCTCCGGCTGCAGGTGGCGCCGGCGGCCGGCGGGCTCGGCATCGAGGCGTGGTACGACTCGCTGGCGGTGCGGGTGCGGGCGCCCGAGGGCGAGACGGTGCCGGACGCGAGCGGGCTGATCGGGGGGCGGTGGCGGGGCACGCTGGACTCCACCGGCGCCTGGCACGAGTCGGACCGCCCCTTCGTGCCGGACGAGCTTCGTGCGGTGATGGACGTCGGCGCCCTGATGGGGGACTTCTTCCCGCGCGGCGGCGAGCACCGCGTGGTCGCACGGGACGACACGCTCGCCACCGGACAGGGCCCGTTGGCGGCGCGCACCGTCGGGGACGAGGGCCGCATCCTCGAGTGGGGTGACGGACCGCTGCCGCGCGCCTGGGAACGCCACCTCGAGACGATCACCACCGCCACGGCCGCCGGGGGGCGCGTCCTGGCGCGGGTGCGGCTGGTGCGGAGTGCCCGCGTGGCCCTGCTCCCGCGATGGTGTAGCGGTTCGTGACGGCCGGTCCGGAGCTCGCACTAATCCACATGCCAAACTCATTGGCCTTCTTGGCCTTGCCGGGATTGCCCACATTTCTTACGTTGGTGCACAACCCGCCAGCTGGAGACCTCCCGGATGTCGGAACGCTTCCTCAGCTCCGACGAGTATGATGAGAATGCCCACCAGCTCTACAATGAAGGCCGCTACGACGAAGCCCTCGGGATCCTCCGTGAAGGGCTGAGCCTCTATCCCAACAACGTCGACCTGCTCGTCGGGCTCGCCTATGCGCACCTGGCGCGGGAGGACTTCGCCTGGGCACGGCACGGGTTCGAGCGCGCGGCATCGCTCGACCCCGACCACGAGGACGCGCTGGCAGGCCTGGGGGAATCTCTGCTCAAGTTCGGCCAGCAGGATCAGGCGCTGGCGGCGTTCGACCGCATCCTCGAGCTCGGGTTCAAGGACGACCACGAGCTGATGCTCCAGGTGGGTCGCGCGCTCTTCCGCGAGGGCCTGCTGGCCCAGGCGCAGCGCTTCTTCGAGTACGCCATCCAGGCCCAGCCGGATTCCGCGGACGCGGCGGCGTGCGCGGGGTATGCGGCGCACCGGCTCGGGCGCGAGGCGAATGCGCTCTACTGGCTGCGCCGCGCTCTGGAGACGGATCCCGACTTCACCGAGGCGCGGATCTACCTGGCGAACCTGCTGTACGACCGGGGCGAGAGCGAGGCGGCGCTCCACCACCTCGAGCGCACCGGCCCGGAGGACCACTACGACGAACTCGGGCTGTGGCGCTACATCGAGCTGCGGAAGGCCGCCTACCGGCTGCCCGACGACGACCCCGAGTTGCAGCCCTGGCTGCGCCGGCTCGGCGAGGTGGCGGCGGAACCGGACCCGGTGGACCTGCTGCTGGCCGAGGTGGAGGCACAGCAGCCCGACGGCAGCATCAGGGACCCGAGCCAGCTCGAGCTGTTCGGCGCGATGCACCAGGAACTGCAGGCGATGCAGAAGCGGGCGGCCGCCGCGGACACCCACCTGGTGGCGACGCTCGCGGGCCGGCTCTTCCGCGGGAGCTGGGAGGAAATCCTGCTCCAGATGAAGGCGGCCGACCGGGAATGGTCCGACTGCTCGCTCACCGAGTTCATGGCGGGCCTGGCGCGGAAGGGCCGCGCGGAGACCGGCGTGATCATCCCGGTCACGGACGCGGAGGCGTTCATCCGCGGGAGCGCCGAGGCGGGGGTCATCCGCATCATCCATTGATCGCGCTCGAGGGGCTGGGCAAGACCTACCGGAGCCCGCTCCGGCGCCGCGCCGTCGCCGCCCTCGACGGCGTCTCGCTCGCCGTTCCCGACGGCGAGGTGCTCGGCATCGCCGGCCCGAACGGCGCGGGCAAGTCCACCCTCATCTCCCTCCTGCTCGGCTTCCTCGACCCGACCGCCGGCCGCGCGACGATCGACGGCCAGGCGCCGCGCGCCTGGGTCCGGCGGCGGGGGGCCGGTTACCTGCCGGAGCTGGTGGCGCTGCCGGGCCGCTGGCGCGCGGCCGACGTGCTCGCGCGTGCCGCGGTGCTCTCGGGGGTGCCGGCGGGGGAGCGGGCCCGGCGGGTGGCGGCGTACATCGAGCGGCTGGGCCTCGACGAGCACGCCGCCAAGCAGGTGCGCCAGCTCTCGAAGGGGACGCTGCAGCGGCTGGGGCTCGCGCAGGCGCTGCTCGCCGGCCACGCCCTCGTCATCCTCGACGAACCCACCCACGGACTCGATCCGCTCTGGACCCAGCGCTTTCGCGACGTGGTGCGCGAGGAACGCCGCGCGGGGCGCGTGATCGTCGTTGCCTCGCACAACCTGGACGAACTCGAGCGGGTGGCTGACCGGGTGGCGATCCTGCACCGCGGACGGCTGGAGCGCGTTGCGGTGCCGGGCACCGGGCCGAGCGGCGGGTGGTACCGGCTCCGGCTCGCGGCGCCGCATCCGTCGCTGGCGGCGGCGTTCCCCGCGGCCCAGGCGGTGGGCGGTTCCGGCGCCGAGGTACGGGTCCACGGCGAGGCGGCGGTCCTCTCGGCGGGCCTCCGGGCCGTGCTCGAGGCGGGCGCGGTGGTGGAGGCGTGGTATCCGGAGCGCAGCCGGCTCGAGACGGCATTCCGCGAGGCGGTGGGGGAACAGTGAGCGGGTATCCGTCGGCCTACCTCGCCTGGCAGGCGCGCGACGTGGCGCGCGGGCCGGGCCTCGTCACGGCGATCGTCGCCGGGGTCTTCGTCCTGCTGGTCTGGCGGCTGCCGGAGGCGGCGATGGCCGCAGGCGGCGGAGTGCTCCTCACCGGCTACCTGCAGCAGGTCGGCTGGCCGCTGGTGCTGGTGGCCACCGGGGAGATCGTGCGGACCGACCGGTCCGAGGGGTACTACCGCTTCTACTTCTCCCGCCCGGTGCAGCCGGCCCTCTTCTACCTGGTCCGGTTCCTCCTGGGGTTCGTCCTGGTGCTCGCGGCGCTGGCCGCGGCGGTCGTCGCGATCTGGGCGCGGAGCCGGAGCCTCGACTTCGAGCCGCGACTCCTCGGCCAGCTCTCGCTCACCTACCTCCTGCTGGGCGGCACGGTCTTCTTCATCTCCACGGCCACCACCGCCGGCCCGCGGGACTGGCTCGGGGCGCTCCTGGTGCACGTCTTCCAGAACACCATCGCCGAGCTCCTCTCGAACGGCGTGGACCTCTGGCCGGCGCTCCGGTGGCTGCACGCCATCCTGCCGCCGATGCACCGGCTCGGCGCCGGCCTCGACGGGGCCGACGCACTGCACGCCGGGCTCTACGGCGCCGGACTCGTGGCGGCCGCACTCCTGCTCCTCGATCGTCGTCCCCTCGGCGGCGGGGCCCGCGACTGACGGTGCGCGGCTGGGCCGAGCGGGTCCGGCGGGAGCGGCTGCCGAACGGGCTCACCCTCCTGGTCCATCCCGCGCCCCTGCCCGCGGTGGCGGTGGTAGTCCACGTGCGCGCCGGGTTCTTCGACGAGCCGGACGAGCTGGCCGGCATCTCCCACGTCCTCGAGCACCTGGTCTTCAAGGGCTCACCCCGGTTCGGGCCCGGCGACCTGGCCCGCGCGGTGAAGTCCGCGGGGGGCTACCTCAACGCCTTCACGAGCTACGCCGCGACGCAGTATCACGCGGTGCTCCCCCCCGAGGGCCTCGCCCAGGGGGTGGAGGCGCTGGCCGACGCGGTGCGCGCGCCGAGCGTGGATCCGGACGAGCTTCACCGCGAGCTCGGCGTCATCGTCGAGGAGGTCAGGCGGAAGCGCGACATCCCGGGCGCGATGGCGCAGGAGACGCTGCACGCGCTGCTCTTCGACGTGCACCGGGTGCGGCGCTGGCGGATCGGCGAGGAGGCCGCGGTCGCCGCATTCACCCGGGAGGAAGTGGCGGGCTACCATCGCAGCCGCTACGTGCCGGCACGCACGGTCGTGGCCGTCGCCGGCGGGGTGGAGGGGGAGGCGGCGCTCGACCTGCTGCGGGCGAGCTGGGCCGAGTGGACGCCGACGGCGCCGCCGCCGCCGCCGGGCCCCGAGGAACCTCCGCGCCGCGGCCGGCGGGCGCGCACGCTCCGGGGCGACGTGCAGGCGGCCGAGCTTCGCGCCGGGTGGCGCGCGGTGCCGCCGCTCCACCCCGACGCTCCCGCCCTCGACCTGCTGGCGGCGATCCTCGGCGCGGGCCGCGGCAGCCGGCTCGCCGTTGCGCTCCGGGAACCGGGGTTCGCCACCGGCGTCGGCGCGTCGCTCCTGGCCCCGGCGGAGATCGGGCTCTTCAGCCTGGGTGCCACGCTCGACCCGCGGCGCCTCGACGTGGCGCTCGACGCGATGGCGCGGGAGACGGCCGGGCTGGCGGCCGAGGGCCCCTCGACCGACGACCTGGAACGGGCGCGCGCGCTGCTGCTCGCCGGGCGCGCGCGCACGCTCGAGGCGGCCGAGGGACAGGCGTCCGCGCTCGCGACGGCGGAGTCACTCCGGGACGTGGCGCTGCTGGACGAGGAGGAGGCGAGGTTCCGGGGGCTCACCGCCGGGGAGGTGCGGGCGGCCGCGGCGCGCTGGCTCGACCCTGGCTCGGTGGCGGCGGTCGCCTTCCTGCCGCACGGATTCGCGGGGGAGCTCGACCTGGCCCGGCTCGCGGCGGCATTCGGCATGGGGGCCGGGGAATGAGGGAGTCGCGACCGTCGCACACCGGCGCCGGGGGGGCCGACCTGCTCGCCTGGCCGCGCGCCGGGTCGGGGCTGGTGACGGTCGCGTGCCAGGTGCCGCGCGTCGCGCCGGAGACCGAGGCGGACGCGGGGCTCGCGGCGCTTGCGCTCCGGAGTGCCGCACGCGGCGCGGGCGGGCTCGACGCGCGCGGGGTCGCCCTCGCCTTCGAGCGGCTGGGCGGGTCGCTGCTGTCGTCGGCCGGCCCGGACCTCGTCGGGTATTCCGCCACCGTGCTGGCGGAGCACGTCGACGAGGCGGTGCGGCTGCTCGCGCTCGTGCTCGACGAGCCGACGTTCGACCCCGCGGCGGTGGACCGGGAGCGCGGCGTCCTCCTCACCGAGGCCGAGCAGGTGCGCGACGACATGGGGCGGTGGCCGCTGCTGCTGGCGCTTCGAGGCGCCTTCGGACCTCGCGGCTACGGCCTGCCGGTGGCAGGGCTGCCCGCGTCGCTCGCCGGTCTCGACGCCGCCCGCGCCGCCGCCTGGCATCGCGCCGCCTTCGGCGGGCGGCGGACGGTGGTGCTGGCGGGCGACGCGAGCCTCGATGCCCTGCTGGCGGCCGGCGAGCGCCTGGCCACGGGGACCGCCGGGGCTGGCGCGGGCGAGGCCGGCGCCAGGGAGGAATGGTTGGCGCGCGCCGGCCCCGCCGAGCACGTCGAGAGCCGCGCCCGGGCGCAGACGGCCATCGCGATGGTCTTCCCCGGCCCCGCGCGCCCGGACCGCCGCCGGCACGCGGCGGAGGTCTGGGCGGCCATCGCGGGCGGCCTCGGGGGACGGATGTTCGAGGCGCTCCGGAGTGCGCGATCGCTGGCATACAGCGTGGTGGCGGGGTCGCTCCAGCGTCGGCACGGCGGCCGGCTCACCGCCTACCTCGCGACGTCACCGGCGCGCGAAGCGGAGGCCAGGGAGGCGATGACCGCGGAACTCGAGCGGTTCCGCGCCGCGCCCCCGTCGGCGGCCGAGATCGCGCGGGCCACGTCGTTCCTGGCGGGCCAGGCCCAGGTGGCGCGCCAGCGCACGGTGGCGCTGGCCAACGAGCTCCTCGATGCGTGGCTGCGGGGCACCGGCCTGGGCGAGCTCGAGGACCCGGCGGCCGCGTACCGCGCGGTCACTGCGGAGGAAGTGTGGGAGGTGGCGCAGTCGCTGGGCGCCGAGGACGCGTCGGTGGGGATGGTGAGAGGGACGTCGTAGCGACGGCTAGCGCGCCCCGAGCCTCCGGGCGAGGATCTCCCCCGCGCGGGCGGCGGCGAGCGGCTGGCGGGTGGCCACGTCGGCGG
>CAVQWA010000026.1:0-3604 GCA_963717315.1 uncultured Gemmatimonadales bacterium | reverse complement strand
AGCGCTCCCAGCCCGCCCCGGTACACCAGCGCCGCCACCCAGCTCAGGTTGTCCCGCACCCGCGCGGTATCGGCGAAGCGGAGGTACTGGGCCCCACCGGCGAGGGTGAGCGGGCCGACGCGGACCGACGCCGCACCCATCCCCTGCCCGGCACCCCGGGCGTAATCCGACCACGCCAGCTCCACCGTGGTCACCCGGAGCGGAGCCACCGCGGACGGATTGTCGAACACGGCGCCCGCGTACCCCGTGAGCGCCACGCCGGCACCGCCGAGCGCCGCGGAGCGGACCGAGGCCGGCAGCCGGGTCACGATCGGCACCACGGCCGGGTCCTGGGCGCCGGCCACGGCCGGTGCCAGGACGGCAAGCACCCCGAGGAGCGCTGCCCGCACGGTCAGCGGACGCGCGCCACCGCGAGCCGGGGTACCGTGGCGGCCTGCAGCGCCAGGCCGGCTGCCGAAGTGAACCGCAGTTCGGTGACCCCGCCGCCCGCCGGCTGGGTCAGGACCAGGTGACGACCGGACCCTGCCCGCACCACGCCGCTCCGCTCGTAGCCCGTGCCGTCGCTCCCGTCGGGGATCAGCGGGTAGACCCGGGGGAAGACGCTCGGTCGCGACAGGTTGAGCGCGGCGAACTCCGTCCGCAGGTTCCAGCTCGCGTACTGGAGCCGCGCGCTCCCGCCGGGAAAGCCGGGCAGGTTGTCCAGCCAGTTCGCCAGCTGCCATTGCGAGGCGAGCCGGTCGAACGGCTCGCCGGTGACGTTCTCCACGTTCTCCTGCCCCACCTGGCTCGTCTGCACCACTGCGCGCGTGAAGGTGGTGCCCAGCGCCGAGCCGCCGCCGAACTGGTCGCCCAGCCACCGCACGAAGAGCCAGGCGGCGCCGCGCTCCTCGAGCGTGCCTCCGGAGAGCTCCGGGAAGATCAGGAAATGGTCCTCCGGATCGAACAGGTAGTCGAAGGCGTTGGCGAAGTTGTTCAGGTGGAACTGGGTCTCGCGGTCGGGCGCCCCCCCGGAGGCGACCCCGTTGTCGGGCAGCTGGCGCCCGCCCAGCTCCTCCGCGAAGTGCGACAGCCCCTCGTTCAGCCAGGTCAGCTCCGGCTGCGTGCTCCCGCGAAGCAGCCGGTGCTGGTTGAAGCTGATCATGTGCTGGAATTCGTGGATGAACGTGGGTCCGAGCGAGCGCATCGCCTCGTCCCGCGACACCGGGCAGCCGGCGCTGCCGGGGTCGGGCACCGCGCTGAAGAAGACCTCCCCGCCGTTCGAGTTCGGCGAGGAACCGGGCAGGAGGTCCAGCCCGAAGAAGTAGCCCAGGACCCGACTCCCGGTGACGGAGCAGTTCGGGCTGAGGGCGTTGACGGCGTCGGTGAGCAGGATGATCACGACGCCGTTGCCGTCGATGTCGGATTCCCGGCCGAAGGCGACCGTGTCCACGGCGTACATGTTGGGCGCCGCGCCGTCGAAGAGCTCGCCGACCTCGGCAATGTCCGACTCGGTGTACCCCCCCGCCGGCACCGCGTCGTCGAGGTAGATCGCGCCCCGCGCCCCGACGTAGACGGTGGTGGCCTCGACCGCCACCGTGGCGGTGCAGGCGGTGCTGCTGCACACCCGGAAGGTGCGCGTGTCACCCAGCTGCGGGGGAGCCTCGCGGAATGGCGCCGGCGCGATCCCGAGCGCGGCCCCGGGGCTCGCCGCCGCCGCTGCCTCCAGCAGCCGGAGCCGGGCGTGGAACGCCTCGGCGTCTCCCGCCTTCCGGAAGGCGGTGCCGGCAAGGGCCTCGAGCCCCTCCCCCCCCCGGATCGAGGGGGCCGGCGGCGGGTCGGCCTGCAGCTGGTAGCCCTCGGCGACCCCGCTCAGGGTCACCACGCCGGCGCCCGCGAGGGCGACCACGGCGAATTCCGTCTCGGCGCCTCCCGGCGCCGGGAAGTGCAGGCACGACCCGCTCAGGCGGGGATCCACCACGATGTGCTGCCCCGGGGTGAGGGCGACAATGGTGGCCTGGGTACAGTCAACGGCCGCCGGCGGCTCGGGCCCGGCGGGTCCGCCCGAACTGCACGCGGACAGAGTGAGGGCGAGGGCGGCGGGAAGCAGGCGTCGAACTGGCAAACCAACGCTCCTGGGTGAGGCCACGGGGAAGGTGGTGGGGCGGTGTAACATAAAGCGCCTCAATGGCTTTTGACAATCGAGGGAACGCCCGGTAGCTTCCGGCCGATGTCTTTCGCGCACCTCCATACGCATAGCGAGTATTCCCTCCTCGACGGGGCCAATCGCATCCCCGAGCTGGTGGCGCACGTGAAGGCGCTGGGGATGGACAGCCTCGCTGTCACCGACCACGGCAACCTCCACGCGGCCTGGTCGTTCTACGACGAGGCCCGGCGGCAGGGGATCCGGCCGATCCTCGGGTTCGAGGCCTACCTCGCCTTCGGCTCCCGGCGCGAGATGCAGCGGCCCCCGTGGGCGCCGGCGCAGTACAGCCACCTCGTCCTCCTCGCGGCCAACCAGACCGGCTACCGGAACCTGGTCAAGCTCTCCTCCATCGGGTTCCTCGAGGGCTTCTACCGCCGGCCCCGCATCGACCGCGAGGTGCTGGCGCGCCATGCCGGGGGCATCGTCTGCCTCGCAGCCTGCCTCTCGGGCGAGGTGGCCCTCTGGCTCCGGCAGGGGCGGTACGAGAAGGCCAAGGAGACCGCCTCCTGGTTCGCGTCCACCTTCGGGGAGGGCAACTTCTGGCTCGAGATCCAGAAGCACGGCATCCCGGAGGAGGAGCTGGTGGCGGAGGGGATGCTGCGGCTCGGCACGGAGCTCGGCCTCGGGGTCGTGGCCACGAACGACGCCCATTACCTCCGCCGGGAGGACGCCGAGGCGCACGACGTGCTCCTCGCGATCGGCACCGGCGCCGACCTCGACGACCCGAAGCGCTTCCGGTTCACCGGGGAGGAGTCGTACGTGAAGAGCGAGGCGGAGATGCGCCAGCTCTTCCCCGGACACCCGGAGACGCTCGCCAACACCCAGGCGGTGGCGGACCGGTGCGAGTTCGACTTCGAGAAGCGGTACTTCGTTCCCGCCTTCCCCCGCCCCGAGGGCTTCGCCACCGACGAGGCGCTCCTTCGGGACCTGGCCGAGCGCGGCGCCGAGGCGCGCTACGGCACGCCCCTGCCCGCGGCCGCGCGGGAGCGCCTCGAGTACGAGCTCGGGGTGATCAACGGGGCCGGATACGCCGGCTACTTCCTGATCGTGCAGGACTTCATCGCGGCGGCCCGGGCGCGGGGCATCCCGGTCGGGCCCGGGCGCGGCTCGGCCGCGGGCTCGCTGGTGGCCTACGCGCTGGGCATCACGACGGTGGACCCGCTCCGGTTCGACCTGCTCTTCGAGCGGTTCCTCAACCCCTCGCGCGTGTCGATGCCCGACATCGACGTGGACTTCTGCTTCGAGCGCCGCGGCGAGGTGATCGAGTACGTGCGCCAGCGCTACGGCCGCGACAGCGTCGGGCAGATCATCACCTTCGGCACGATGAAGGCGCGCGCCGCGGTGAAGGACGTGGCCCGGGTGCTCAAGGTCCCGCCGGGCGAGGCGGACCGGATCACCAAGCTGATCCCCTCGGGCCCGGCC
>CAVQWA010000025.1:0-5846 GCA_963717315.1 uncultured Gemmatimonadales bacterium | reverse complement strand
TGTCTTGTACTTCGTTCGTTGGTCAAGGGGACCACGTCGGCGCCGGCATGCCGGAGCGCCCGGACGAGCACGGCGGTGGCGCACTGGCCGTCCACGTCGTAGTCGCCGTGGACCAGGATGCGGCGCCCCGCGCGGACTGCGTGAGTGACGGCGTCGGCCGCCGCCGGCAAGTCGTGCAGGCTCCCCGGGTCGGCGAGGGCATCCACCCCCGGCCGGAGGAAGGCGCGCGCCGCGCCGGGGCTGCCGTGGCCGCGCTGCACCAGCAGCCCGGCGAGGGAGGAAGGGAGTTCCAGGTCGCGCGCGAGGTTGTCCACCGCCGCCGGGTCCGGCGGCGCCTGGAGCGCCCAGCGCAGCGGCGGCGGCGCGAACGAGGTCACGCGCCGACGTGTTCCGCGGCGTAGAGGATCACCCCGCAGGCCTCGCAACCCTCCAGCAGGTAGCCCGCGCGCAGCTGGCCCCGCCGGCTCATCGGGATGGTCGTGTAGCACGCACCGCACGCGATGCCGGCCACCGCCACCACCACCTCCGTGTTGCGGGTCCTCCGCAAGCGGTCGTACCGCATGCGGACCGGGCGGGCCAACTGCTGCGCGCTGGCCTCGCGCGCGGCGTGGGCCGAGGCGCGCTCACCCTCGAGGGCGGCGCGCCGCTCGGCGACGCCGGCCCGCACCGGCACCTGGGCCTCGCGGAAGGCGACCGCACCCTGCGCCGTTTCGTCGACCTTGGCCGCCAGCGCCTCGGCCGTCTCGACGGCGCGGACCCAGTCGCTCTCCTGCTGGGCCAGCACCGACCGCGCGAGGTCGAGCTCCGCCATCAGCTCCGACGCTTCACGCGGGTTCCGGACGAACTCGAGCCGCTGCTTCCGGCGCTCCTGCATCGTGCGCTGCTGCTCGAGGCGGGACTGCAGGTCGTCGGCCCGCTTCGCGGCGTCCTCCGCCGCGCGCCGGGCACCGTCGATCCTGCCCTCCTCGGTCCGCAGTTCCTCGTCGAGCGCGTCTTCCTCCTCGAGCAGCGCCGCCAGGCGGCGGTCCACCTCGAGGAGGGCCAGGTCCTTCTGCTGCAGGTCGAGCAGCTGGGCGAGCTCAGGATGCATCGGTGCTCCTGCGTGGAGGGGAGGCGCGCCCGCGGGGGCCCGCCCGGGAAAGTCGCTGGTGGAGGTGCCGCCGCATCCACTCGGGGCCGAGCCGGCGCTCCAGCTCCTCCCGGAGCCGGCGCTGCTCGGTGACGAGCCCGTCGAGTTCCGCACCCTCGGCGGTGCGGATCCGCTCCGCGAGGGCCTCCCAGGCGCGGAATTGCGGCCGGGCCTCGAGCGCGTCGACCAGCTGGACGTAGGCACGGTCCAGGTCGAGGGTCACGAGCTCCTCCTCGTCACGGCAGAGCGCGATCCAGCTCTCGCGGAGCGGCTCGGGAAGCTCTCCGGGAAGAGCCGACGGGGCGAGCCCGTCCAGCAGTGCCTCATAGAGGGCGCGGTGCCCGGGGTCCTCGAAGCGATCGGGAGGGACCTCGGCGCGGGCCCGCTCCAGCCAGTGCGGACTGTAGCGCAGCAGGCGGAGGAGTCGCCACTCCACCGGGTCGCCGGCGACGTGCCGAGCGGGCTCGGCGCGCGGCGCGGCAGCCGGGCGTGGCGCGCCGGGATCGGGCCGCGAGGCGACCTCGTGCACCAGGGTCTCGCGGCCCACGCCGGTGACTTCCGCCGCGCGCGTGAGGTACAGGTCGCGCGTGATCGGGTCGGCGGCGGCGCGGAGCGTGGGGAGGAGCTTGTCCACCGCCGCGCGCCGCCGCGCGACGTCGGCGAAATACCCCTTCCGCTCGAGCAACTGGATCTTCCGCTCGAGCAGGTCCATCGCGTCATGCACGATCGGCTCGAGCGCGGCCGCGCCGCCGGTGCGGACCAGGCTGTCGGGATCCTCGCCCGGCGGGAGGGTGGCCACCCGGGCCTCGAGCCCGTGGCGGAGCAGGACATCGCCGGCGCGAAAGCTGGCGCGGAGGCCGGCCTCGTCGCTGTCGTAGAGCAGCACCACGCTGCCGGTGTAGCGGCGGAGGAGCGAGGCCTGGTCGTCGGTGAGCGCGGTGCCGAGCGGGGCGACCACGTGCTCGACGCCGGCGAGGACGAGCCGCAGCACGTCGAGGTAGCCCTCCACCACGAGGGCGCGGCCCTCGCGCCGTACGGCCTGCTTCGCCTGGTGCAGGTTGTACAGCGTGGCGCCCTTGTGGAAGATCTCCGTCTCGGGAGAGTTCAGGTACTTCGGCTCCCCCTCGCCGAGGATCCGGCCGCCGAACGCCACCACCCGCCCGCGCAGGTCGTGGATCGGGAAGAGGAGCCGGCCCCGGAAGCGCGGGACGAGCGAGCCATCCTCCCGGCGAAGGAGCAGTCCCGCGTCCCGGAGGGTGTCGTCGGCGATGCCGAGCCCTCGCATCGCCTCGTGGAAGCCGGCCCCGCGCGGGGCGAAGCCGAGCCGGAGGTGGGCCGCGACTTCGGGGTCCAGCCCGCGACTGGCCAGGTAGGCGCGCGCCGGCTCCGCGTCGGCGGCCTCCAGCAGCCGGCGGGCGAACCAGTCGTGCGCGGCGGCGGTCGCCGTGAAGAGCGGCTCCCGCGGATCGGGCCCGGCGTTCCGCTCCGCGTGCTCGGGGATGACGACCCCGGCCCGGCGCGCCGCGTCCCGCACCGCGGTCGGATAGTCCATCCCGAACCGCTTCATCAGGTAGGTGAACGCGTCGCCCGACTCGTGGCAGACGTAGCAGTAGAAGAGGCCCTTCTTCGGGATCACGGCGAAGTTGCGGTGCTTCCCGCCGTGGAACGGGCAGGCGCCGCGCCAGTCGGTGCCGGTGCGCTTGAGGTCCACGGTCTCGCCGACCAGGCCGACGAGGTCCACCGCGTCGCGGACCTGCTCGATGACGTCGTCGGGGATCCGGCTCATCCGCCCAGCTCCAGCACCGTGACGCCGCTCCCGCCCTGGTTGGCGGGCGCGAAGCCGAAGCGGGTGACCCGGCGGTCGCGCCGGGCCAGTTCCTGCACCCTCGCGCGCACCACCCCGGTGCCCTTGCCGTGGATGACGCGGAGGAAGGGATGGTCGGCGAGGACGGCGCGGTCGATCGCGGCCAGCACCTCCTGCACCGCCTCGTCCCCGGTGAGGCCGCGCAGGTCCACCTCGAAGGCGGTGGCGTCCTCGGCAGGCCCGGCGACGACGGCCGCTCGCGCCCGCCGCTCCTGCCGCGCCTCGCCGGGGGGCAGCACCTCGACATCGGCGGGGTCGAGCACCATCCGTACCACGCCGGCCACCGCCACCAGCCGGCCGTCGGGGCGCACCTCGGCGACGTCGGCGACGGCCCCGCCCGGGAGGCGCACCCGGCTCCCGATCCGCGCCGTGGACCCGGGGGCGCCGCGCCCGGCGGCCGGCTCCGCCTCCCGCGCGGCCTGCGCCCCCGCCTCGATCGCCCGTTCCACCCGCCGGCGCGCGTCCTTCGCCGCCGCCTCGTCGGCCGCCTCGCGCGCCTGCGCGATGGCCGCCTCCACTTCCTTCCGCGCGTCGAGCAGGAGCTGCCGGGCCTGCTCGCGCGCGCGCCGCTCCGCGGTCCGCTCCCGGCTCTCGAGCGCCTCCGCCCGCGCCTCCTGCGCCTCCGCCTGGCGCGCCAGCCGCGCCGCGCGGTTCTCCGCGTCCGCCTCGCGCGCCTCGACCTCCGCGAGCCGGCGCTCGAGCTCGCGCGCGCGCTCCTCCGCGCGGGCGAGCAGTGCATCGAGGTGCCGCTCCGCCGCGGGCACCCACCCCTCGGCCTCGTCGAGCACCGCGTCCGGCACGCCGAGCCGCCGGGCGATCGCCAGCCCGTAGGAGCGGCCCGGCAGGCCCTTCCGGAACCGGTAGGTGGGCCGGAGCGAGCCTGCGTCGAACTCGAGCGACGCGTTCACCACGCCGGGCAGCCGCTCGGGGAGCGTCTTGAGCACGCCGAGGTGCGTGGTCGCGAGGGTGAGGGCGCCGCGACGGGTGAGCGAGGCCAGCGAGGCGGCCGCGAGCGCGGCGCCCTCGGCGGGGTCGGTGCCGCCGCCGGTCTCGTCGAGGAGCACGAGCGCGGTGGCGTCGGCCCGCCCGAGGATCCGCCGGAGCTCCGCCACGTGCGCCGAGAAGGTCGAGAGGTTCGCGGCGATGGACTGGTGATCGCCGATGTCGGCGAAGAAGCGGCCGAAGGCCGGAAGCACGGTGCCGGGGCCCACCGGGGGCACGACGCCCGCCTGCGCCAGCGCCGCGAAGAGCCCGACCGCCTTGAGGAGCACCGTCTTGCCGCCGGTGTTCGGGCCGCTCACGAGCAGCGTCCGCTCCGACGGGTCCAGGGCGAGGTCGAACGGCACGACGTCCATCCCGGCGCCGAGCAGCAGCGGGTGGCGGCCGTTCGCGATCCGGAGGGCGGCGGGCGCGGGCGCGAGCGCAGGGACCTCGCCGCCCACCGCGACGGCATACCTTGCCCGGGCCACGGCGTCGTCCACCCGGACGCACATCTCCCAGGCGGCGCCGATCTCCACGGCGGCCGGCCGGAGGAGGCCGGTGAGCTCGCGGAGCACCCGGAGCGTCTCGCGTTCCTCTTCCGCCTCGGCCTCGGCGAGGGCGTTGCCCAGTTCCACGGCGGCCCCCGGCTCGAGGAAGAGCGTGCCCTGGCTCCCCGATTCCCCGTGCACGATGCCGTCGGGGCGGGTGCGGCTGTCCCGCCGCACCGGGATCACGTACCGGCCGTTCCGCACCGTGACCGCGCCCTCGCCTCGCGGGCCCTCGATCTCGTGCAGCAGCGCCTCGAGCCGGCGCACGAGGCGGGCGCGCGCCTCGCGCACCTCCTGCCGCGTCCGCGCGAGGGCCGGGCTGGCGCCATCGAGCAGGTGGCCGTCGGGGTCGAGACTCCGCTCCAGGCGCTGGTCGATCGCGGCGGCGGGAAGCGGCGCCTCGAGCGCGGCGAGGAGGGGCGCGTCGGCCGCCACGCGGCGAAGCTCGCCCCGCACCCGCCGGGCCGCGGCGAGCACGCGCCAGAGCATGACCAGCTCGGATCCGTCGAGCACGCTCCCTTCCACCCGGAGCCGGGCCAGCGCCCGGGAGGACTCGGGCACGCCCTCCGCCGCCACCCCCTCCCCGCGGCGCCCGAGCATCATCGCCTCGCCGACCAGTGCCAGCTCGTGCCGTGCCCACCCGAGGTCGGCAGTGGGCGCGCGGGCGCGCACCCGCGCCGCCCCTGCCGGGCCGGCCGCGTGCCCCGCCACCCGGTCGAGCACGGCCGCGAACTCGAGCGTGGCCAGCGCCGCCGCGACATCCTCGGGCGGCAACGGCAACGGGGTGCCGGTCACGGACTCCGGCACCCCGTCGAGCTGGTCGTCGGGCTGGGAACGGGAGGCGGCACCCGCCGTCATCCCGCCTCCAGCTCCTCGCGAGCGATCTGGTTGATGAGCCGGCCGTCGGCGCGGCCCTTGAAGGCCGGGAGGACCCGGCCCATCACCTTCCCGAGGTCGGCCGCCCCCCCGGCGATGGCGGCGCGCACGGCGGCGCGGATCTCGGCGGGATCGGCCGACGGGGGAAGGAACTCGCGGAGCACCCGGATCTGAGCTTCCTCCCGATCCGCCAGCTCGGCGCGGCCGCCGCCGCGGAACTGGGCCGCGGAGTCCTCGCGCTGCCTGATGCCCTTCCGGAGGACCTCGGTCACGTCGCCATCGGCCAGTGGGCGGCCGAGCTCGAGGCGGCGGTTCTCCAGCGCGGCGATCGCGGTCGAGAGCACCAGCGTCCGCTCCCGGTCCTGCGCCTTCCGTGCAGCCACGAGCGCTGCCCGGAGGGATCCTTCGGCTTCACTCAAACCGGTTCCCCGCCTTCAGCGATCTGGTG
>CAVQWA010000024.1:0-14276 GCA_963717315.1 uncultured Gemmatimonadales bacterium | reverse complement strand
ATCGCGAAGGACCTGGCCAAGGGCTACGGCGACCGGCTCCTCTTCGAGAAGCTCAGCTTCTCCCTCCCCCGCGGCGGCATCGTCGGCGTCATCGGCCCGAACGGCGCCGGCAAGACCACGCTCTTCCGCATGATCGTGGGACAGGAACGGCCCGACGCCGGCGAGCTGGTGGTGGGCCAGACGGTGAAGCCGGCCTACGTGGACCAGAGCCGGGACGCGCTCGACGGCGCGAAGACCGTGTACGAGGAGGTCACCGGCGGCGAGGACGAGCTCCTCTTCGGGACCCGGCGGGTGAACGCGCGGGCCTACTGCGCCGGCTTCAACTTCCGCGGCGCCGACCAGCAGAAGCGGGTGAAGGACCTCTCCGGCGGGGAGCGGAACCGGCTTCACCTGGCCAAGCTGCTCAAGAGCGGCGGCAACCTGCTGCTGCTCGACGAGCCGACCAACGACCTCGACGTGGACACGCTCCGCGCCCTCGAGGACGCCCTGCTCGGCTTCGCGGGCTGTGCCGTGGTGATCAGCCACGACCGCTGGTTCCTCGACCGCATCGCCACGCACATCCTCGCCTTCGAGGGCGACAGCGAGGTGGTGTGGTACGAGGGCAACTACCAGGGCTACCGCGAGGACCTCAGGCGCCGGAAGGGCGTGGACGCCGACCAGCCGCACCGGCTCCGGTACCGGCGGCTGGTCCGCGGCTGAGCCCTCCGACGTGCAGGTGAACCGGTACCACCATTCCCGGTGCGCCACGGCCTCGGCGCAGGCCATCATCGTCGCGCCGACCACGACGCGTGGCCCGGCGCCGTCGATTATCCCGGCTCCCCCTCAGGAGTCGGAACTGTCGGCCCGGACGAGCCGAATGTCCCGCGTCCCGCCGGGGTTGTGGCTCCGCAGGAGGAGCTCGCCGTGGTCGAGCCGGAGGATCTCGGTGTCGTACGCGACCCCCTCCTCGGTCAGCGTGAGGCCGCTGCCGGCGCGCGTCCAGGCGCCGACCGACGGCGTGCCGGAGGCGGAGGCGATGACGAGGCTGCCGTCGCCGAGGAACGTGTAGAGCTCCCCGGTCGGGACGCCGGCCGAATCCACCCGGGCCCACACCCGGTTCTCGAGGCGGGGGGCCACGTCGCGGGCGGGCTCGGTGGCCGCCCCGTCGGGGGCGGACTCGGGGGCGGGTGGAGCGCAGGCGGCAAGGAACGCGACGAGGGCAATGGACCACCGCATCGGGTAACCTCCCGGACGGGCAGGGGCAGGGAGCGTACGCTAACGTGGCCAGCCCGCCCGTGACAGGGGGAGACTGGACGCGGCCGGCCGCGGTATCTTCCGGCCATGACTGCGACCCCGAACCGGACCGTGGCCGTCGGCCTGGTCCAGATGCGGTCCGACGACGACCCGACCACGAGCCGCGAGCGCGCCATCGCCGGCACCCGCGAGGCCGCGAAGCGCGGCGCGCGGGTGGTGTGCCTGCAGGAGCTCTTCCTGGGGCCCTACTTCTGCCAGACCGAGGACCACGCGCAGTTTCGCCGGGCGGAGCCGATCCCGGGGCCCACGACCGAGCGGCTCGGCGCCCTGGCGAAGGAGCTGGGCGTGGTGATCGTGGCGTCGCTGTTCGAGAAGCGCGCCGAGGGGCTCTACCACAACACCGCCGCGGTGCTGGACGCCGACGGTTCGTACCTCGGCAAGTACCGGAAGATGCACATTCCGGACGACCCGCAGTACCACGAGAAGTTCTACTTCGCCCCGGGCGACACCGGCTTCCGGGCCTGGGACACGCAGGCCGGCCGGATCGGGGTGCTGGTGTGCTGGGACCAATGGTACCCCGAGGGCGCGCGGCTCACGGCGCTCCACGGCGCGCAGATCCTGTTCTACCCCACGGCCATCGGGTGGCTCCCGGCGGAGAAGGCGGAGTTCGGGGCGGCCCAGCAGGACGCCTGGACCACGATGCAGCGGAGCCACGCCATCGCGAACGGGGTGTTCGTGGTGGCGGTGAACCGCGTGGGGCACGAGGGCGCGCCGGCGCCGGGCGGCATCGAGTTCTGGGGCGGGAGCTTCGTCGCCGACCCCTACGGCAAGGTCCTGGGGCGTGCCGGCGGGGGCGAGGAGGTGCTCGTGGTCGAGTGCGACCTCGGCCTGGTGGACACCGCGCGCACCCACTGGCCCTTCCTGCGGGACCGGCGCGTCGACGCCTATGGCGACCTCACGCGGCGCTGGATCGACGACTGAACCAGGGGAGATGGGAGAGGGGAGGGGGGAGAGGGCCTCTCCCCCCTCCCCCCTCCCCACGGCCATGACCCCGCACTTCACCCCCGGCAGTCCCGCCGCCCTCGGCTACCGCATGCCGGCCGAGTGGGCGCCGCACCGCGGCACCTGGCTCAGCTGGCCGCACAAGGAGGAGAGCTGGCCCGGCAAGTTCGAGCCGGTGCCCGGCATCTTCACCCGGATGGTGGCCGAGCTCGCGCCGCACGAGGAAGTGCACGTCAATGTGCTGGACGAAGCGATGGCGGCCGACGTGCGGGAGCGGCTCCGCCGCGCCGGCGTGCCGGCCGGGCGCGTGTTCCTCCATCACAATCCGACCAACGACGCGTGGTGCCGCGATCACGGGCCGATCTTCATCCAGCGCCAGTCCGGCGGGAAGGTGGAGCAGGCGGTGGTGGATTGGAAGTTACAACGCGTGGGGCGGGAAGTACCCGCCGTTCGACCTCGACGACGTCATCCCGGTGCGGATCGCGGAGCCGTTCGGGCTCCCGCTGTTCCAGCCCGGGATCGTGATGGAGGGCGGCTCGATCGACGTGAACGGACGCGGCACGCTCCTCACCACCGAGGCCTGCCTGCTCAATCCGAACCGGAACCCGCGGCTCGGGCAGGAGGAGATCGAGCAGTACCTGCGCGACTACCTCGGCGTCACGCACCTCCTCTGGCTGGGCGACGGCATCGCCGGCGACGACACCGACGGCCACGTGGACGACCTGACCCGCTTCGTGGGCGAGCGCACGGTGGTGACAGTGGTGGAGGAGGACCCGCGGGACGAGAACTACGCGCCGCTCCGGGAGAACCTCGAGCGGCTGCGCACGATGTCCGACCAGGAGGGGCACCCGCTCCGGGTGGTGGAGCTGCCGATGCCGCGCGCGCTCTACCAGGATGACCAGCGGCTCCCGGCGAGCTACGCCAACTTCTACGTCGCGAACGGCGTGGTGCTGCTGCCCACCTACGACCCGGAGCGGGACGAGCAGGCCCGCGCCACGCTCCAGGAGCTCTTCCCCACCCGCCGCGTGGTCGGCATCGACTGCACCGACCTGGTCTGGGGCCTGGGCGCCTTCCACTGCGTGAGCCAGCAGTGGCCCGCGCCGGTCCCCTAGCGCCCCGCCAGCCCCCGGAGCACGGTCCACACCGTGAGCGCCGCCAGGCGCTCCGTCCTGGCGTCCTGGTCCACCGTCGGGTTCACCTCCACGATGTCCATCGAGCTCACCGCCGGGGAGCGGCCCGCGGCGAAGGCCGCGCTGAGCCACGTGCCGGTGCGGAGCCCGTCGCACGAGGGCGCGCTGACGCCCGGCGCCTCGGCCGCATTGACCGCGTCCATGTCGAAGGTCGCGAGCAGCGGCCCGGCACCGTCGTAGAGGCGCGCGGCCGCGGCCTCGTCGAGGTCCCGTCCCCAGATGACCCGGCCCCCGTGCTCCGCGATGAACGCGAGGTGTGCCGCCGCCACGCACTGGGGCCGGAGCCCGGCCACGGTGTACCCGCGGCAGCGCGCGCTGGGGTCGAGGAGCGCCTGGCGGAAGGGCGAGCCCGAGTGCGCCCCGGCGCTGTTGACCGGCCGCACGTCGGGATGGGCGTCCAGGTTGACGATCTTCACGTCCCGCTCGGCCCGCGCGTACCCGAGGAAGTGGCCGTAGGTCGTCTCGTGCCCCCCGCCGAGGAGGATGATGAAGGTTCCCGAGGCGATGTGCGGCTCGAGCGCCTCGCCGAGGACGGCCTGGTCCCGCTCCACGTCGTCGGTGATCACCAGATTGCCGAGGTCCGTGGTCTCCTCGATGAGGCGGGTGAACGGCTCCGGCGCCTCGGCGTCCGGCGTGAGCCGGTAGAGCACCCGGCGGATGCGGTCGGGCGCGCCCGCGGCTCCCACCCGCCCCCCATTCCGCCGCACGCCCTCGTCCGAGGGAAAGCCCACCAGGACCACCCGGGGCGGCACGCCCTCGGCCACACGGCGCGCCAGCAGCGCCCCGAGCCTCGGGTCGTCCGGGCCGGTCTGCGGGATCGTGACGTCGGGCGCGGTGAATTCAGGCATCGGCGGCCTCGTGGATCACCCGCCCACCCAGGATGGTGCGGCGGCACGCGTTCGGACGGAAGTGGTAGAGCCAGTGGTTCGGGTCCGGCGAGTCGATCACGGCCAGGTCCGCCCGCTTCCCCGGCTCGACCGACCCCACCTCGCCGGCGAGGCCGATGGCGCGCGCCGCGATGATGGTGGCCCCCTTGAGAGCCTCCGCGGGCGTCATCCGCTGCAGCGTGCACGCCAGAGTGAGCGCGAGCGGGAGGTGCCAGCTGGGGGCCGAGCCGGGGTTGAAGTCGGTCGCCACACCCACCGCCACACCGGCCTCGATGAGCTTCCGCGCCGGGAGGGCCGGCTGCCCGAGATACAGCGAGGCGAGCGGCAGGCTCACCGCCACGGTGCCGGCCCGCGCCATCGCGGCGACGCCGCCGGCCGAGATCCGCTCCAGGTGGTCCGCCGACGCGGCGCCCAGCTCGGCGGCCAGCTCCGCCCCGCCGCCGGACGACAGCTGGTCGGCGTGGAGCTTGGCGCCCAGCCCCACCGCCTGGCCGGCGCGGAGGACCCGGCGAGCCTCGTCGATCGTGAAGGCCGTCTCCTCGACGAACGCGTCGCAGAACCGGGCCAGTCCCTCGACGGCGGCGCGGGGGATCATCTGGCCGATCACCAGCTCCACGTATTCCTCCCGGCGCTCCCGGAACTCGGGCCCGACCACGTGGGCGCCGAGCAGGGTGGCGACGATCCGCGTCGGACCCTCGTCGGCGAGACGGCGGTAGATCCGGAGCAGCCGCAGCTCGGTGTCGAGGTCGAGGCCATACCCGCTCTTGCATTCCACCGTCGTGACGCCGAGGGCGCGCATCCCGGCCAGGTGCCCGCGGCAGCGCGCCAGCAGCTCGTCGTCGCTCGCCGCCCGGGTCCGCGCGACGGTCGAGGCGATCCCGCCGCCCCGCTTCGCGATCTCGAGGTAGGTGGCGCCGGCGATCCGCTGCTCGAACTCGTCACCCCGCCAGCCGCCGAAGGCGAGGTGGGTGTGGCAGTCCACCAGGCCCGGGATCACCAGCCCGCCGCCGGCGTCGAGCGCCGCCTCGGAGCCGAACTCGGCCGGGAGGTCGCGGTCCGGTCCCACCCAGGCGATGGTGTCGTCGCGCCACGCGACTGCGGCGTCGCGGATCGGGTGGATCTCGGCCTGGCCGCCGTCGGCGCGGCAGGTGGCGAGATAGCCGATGTGGCGGAGGACGCCCACGGACTACCCGTCGCCCGGCAGCATCGGCAAGTCCACCCCCCGCTCCTTCGCGACGGCGATGGCGTCCTCGTACCCGGCGTCGGCGTGGCGCATGACGCCGGTGCCGGGATCCGCCGTGAGCACGCGCTGGAGCCGGCGGTCGCCCACGTCGGTGCCGTCGGCCACCGCGACCATCCCGGCATGGATCGAGTACCCGATGCCCACGCCGCCGCCGTGGTGCAGCGACACCCAGCTCGCCCCGCAGGCGGTGTTCAGCATCGCGTTGAGCAGCGGCCAGTCGGCGATCGCGTCGCTCCCGTCCTTCATCGCCTCGGTCTCGCGGTTCGGGCTGGCCACCGACCCGGTGTCGAGGTGGTCCCGCCCGATCACGATCGGCGCCTGCACCCGGCCGGTCTTCACCAGCCAGTTGAACCTGAGCCCCATCTCCGCCCGCTCCCCGTACTCCAGCCAGCAGATCCGCGCCGGGAGCCCCTGGAACTGCACCTTCTCGCGCGCCTTCCGGATCCAGCGGGCCAGCGGCTCGTTCCGGGGGAAGGTCTCGAGCACGGCGTCGTCGGTGACGGCGATGTCCGCCGGATCCCCGGAGAGGGCGGCCCAGCGGAACGGCCCGGCGCCGCGGCAGAAGAGCGGGCGGATGTACTCCGGCACGAAGCCGGGAATCCGGAACGCCTCGCTCATCCCGCGCCGGTCGGCGACCTGGCCGCGGAGATTGTTGCCGTAGTCGAACGCGATGGCGCCCTTCACCTGCAGGTCGAGCATCCCCTGCACGTGGGCCTGCATCGAGTCGAGCACCCGGGCCTCGTAGCCGTCGGGATCGCGCCCCCGCGCCTCGGCGGCCCCGGCGAGGTCGAGCCCCAGCGGGATGTAGCCGAGCTGGAGGTCGTGGGCCGAGGTCTGGTCGGTGAGGACGTCCGGCACGACGCCGCGCCGGGCCAGCTCCGGCACGACGCGCGCGACGTTGTCCACCAGTCCGACCGAGAGCGCCTCGCCCTTCGCCTTCGCCGTGAGGACCAGCGCAAGCGCGCTGTCGAGGTCCGTCTCCATCCGGTCGCAGTAGCCGGTTTCGACCCGCCGGGCTATCCGGCTCGCGTCCACGTCCACGCCGAGAAATGCCGCGCCGTTCATCGTCGCGGCGAGCGGCTGGGCGCCGCCCATCCCGCCGAGGCCCCCGGTCACCACCAGCCGGCCGGCCAGGGTGCCGCCGAAGTGGCGCCGGGCGCATTCCGCGAAGGTCTCGTAGGTGCCCTGCAGGATCCCCTGGGTGCCGATGTAGATCCAGCTGCCGGCGGTCATCTGCCCGTACATCGTGAGGCCGAGCGCCTCGAGCCGGCGGAACTCGTCCCAGGTGGCCCAGCGCGGCACCAGGTGCGAGTTGGCGATGAGGACGCGGGGGGCCTCCTCGTGCGTGCGGAACACCCCCACCGGCTTCCCGCTCTGCACCAGGAGGGTCTCGTCGTTGCCGAGGCGGCGGAGGGTCGCGACGATGCGGTGGTAGCACTCCCAGTTGCGCGCGGCCTTCCCCGACCCGCCGTAGACGACCAGGTCCTCCGGCCGCTCCGCCACCGCGGGATCGAGGTTGTTCATCAGCATCCGGAGCGCCGCCTCCTGGTGCCAGCCTCGGCAGGAGAGGGCGGTGCCCCGGGGCGCGCGGACATCGCTCGCGGCCATCGTGCTCGTCATCGTGGTTCGCTCCGTGAGGGGCCCGGCCAGGCCCGTCCGAAAAGTGGCCGGGGTGATGCGGCGGCGCCACCTGCAGTCGGAGCGAAGGTGTCGCTCGGCCGGGCCGACTGGACGGTCGAGTGGGAATTCTCGGCCGTCAGCGGCAGCATCCGGCTCCGCAAGGCGAGTTGACGCCGCGCGCTACCGGCCCGCCCGGTCCTCCCAGGTGAGCCGGTAGATCACCCCCGCCCGGTCGTCCGAGACCAGCACCGATCCGTCGGGGAGCTGGAGGAGGGCCACCGGGCGGCCCCACGCCCGGGCCCGGCGGAGCCAGCCCTCCGCGAACACCTCCCGTCCCGTCACCTGTCCCGCCGCGAACCGGGCCAGGATCAGCCGGTACCCCTGCGGCACCGTCCGGTTCCAGCTTCCGTGCTCCGCGATGAACAGCTGGCCGCGGTAGGCCTCGGGAAACATCGATCCGGTGTAGAAGAGGACGCCCAGCGCCGCGACGTGCGCGTCAAGCTCGATCGCCGGCGGCGCGAACTCCCCGCACTCCCGCTCCCCCCCGAACTCCGGGTCGCGGATGCTCCGGCCGTGGCAGTACGGGTAGCCGAAGTGCATCCCGGGGATCGGCGCGTGGTTGAGCTCGTCGGGCGGAAGGTCGTCGCCCAGCAGGTCGCGCCCATTGTCGGTGAACCACAGCTCCCGGGTGTCGGGATGCCAGGAGAAGCCGACGCTGTTCCGCACTCCACGGGCGTACACCTCCGGCCCCGTGGAGTCGGCCGCGCCTGTGCTGTCGAGCCGGAGGCGCGTGATGCTCGCGAACGGCACCTCGGGCGCGCAGATGTTGCACGGCGCGCCGACCGGCACATAGAGCAGCGAGTCGGGCCCGAACGCGATGTACTTCCAGCCGTGGTGGCTTTCGGTGGGGTACCCCTGGTAGGCCACTGCCGGCGCCGGGGGGTCGTCCAGCCGGTCCTCGATGCGGTCGTACCGCAGGATCCGGCTCACCTCCGCCACGTAGAGTGATCCGCCCCGGAACGCCACGCCGTTCGGTCGGTCGAGTCCCTCCGCGATGGTGCGGATCCGGTCGGCCCGGCCATCGCCGTTCTCGTCGGTGACGGCGTAGACCCGGCCCAGGTCCAGGGTGCCGACGAAGACGGTGCCGCGATCGCCGAGCGCCATCTGCCGGGCGTTGGTCACCCTGTGGGCCCAGACGGACAAGTGAAAGCCATCCGGCAACCGGATCTCGTGCGGCGACGGGTCGCCGCGGTTGCCGCGCCAGAAGAGGAATGCGGCCAGCGCGATGGCGCCCCAGAAGACGACGCGGAGGCGATGCGAGCGCGGAGGAGTGGGCGCGGGACCGGTCATCGCTACCCTGATGATGGGGGGGACCGGGGCAAGCTAATCCGGGTCGCGGGCGGGCGGCCAGCCGCTGGCCCCGCACCTCCGGTCCGTCTAGTGTTCGGCCCGTTTCCGCCCCAGACCTCCCCGAGGAGCCGCGCGTGCTCGTATTCGGTCCCGACTGGTGTGCCGCCTGGTGCGCGGTGCTGAATGCCGACCCCGGGTACGCCAAGGCCGCCGCGACGTGGGAAGGCGCACTGGTGCTCGTGGCCGTGGGGGACGGCGCCGCGCGCACCGGCGCCTGGCTCGATCTGCACCACGGCGCCTGCCGCGGGGCCCACCCCGCCACCCCGGCGGACGAGGTGACCGCGCGCTACGTCCTCACCGCCACGCCGGCGGTCTGGAAGCAGGTGATGCAGGGCGAGCTGGCGCCGCTGATGGGGGTGATGCTGGGTCGGATCCGGTTGGCCAAGGGGGGACTCACCGACCTGCTGCCCTACGTCGGCGCCGCCAGGCTGATGGTGGAGCTCGCCGGCCGCGTACCGGCCACATTCCCGGCGGACTGGCCGTGACCGTGTCCGCCGGTCAGGCCCGGGCCAGGCGGGCCTCCCGGCGGCCGACGCAGTCAGGTGGAGGGGAAACGGCAAACGGGGGAGGATCGGACCCTCGACCTTCGACCTGTGACCCAAACAGAAGGCCGGCCCCATTCGGACCGGCCCCGGATCAGTCGGGACGGCGGGATTTGAACCCGCGACCCCTGCAACCCCATTGCAGTGCGCTACCGGACTGCGCTACGTCCCGATCCTCGCCCGGCGGCCCCGCGGGGGAACCTCCGGGGCGGGAATAGTAGCCCCCGACTCCGGACCGCGGTAGCCCTGCCCCCGCGCAGGTCGTGCTGTCGCCGGGGGTTGACGCTGTCGGCGCAGATTCTACCTTAGAACTAAGGAATATTTGAGGCCATCTGAGACGTCACGCGACACCTGACCGGACCTTGCGATGCTCCTCCACCGCATCCTGCCGCCCGAACGCCGCATCCCCGGGGCTCCCGTGCTGATCCTGTTGCACGGCCGGGGCAGCGACGACATGGATCTCCAGCCCCTGGGACAGCTCCTGGCCCCCGACGCCACCCTGGTCCTGCCCCGGGCTCCCTACGAGGGGGCCCCGCTGGGGTACGGCGGCGGGTGGGCCTGGTACCGCTTCCTCGGCGGGGCCACACCCGACCCGGACCATTTCGAGGCCAGCCAACAGGCGCTGGCCGACTTGCTGGGCGCCCTGCCCCGGCTCGGCGCCGAGGGGCCGGTGATCCTCGGCGGCTTCTCCCAGGGCGGCACGATGTCCATCGGGCACGCCCTCCGGCATCCAGGGTCGGTGGCCGGGGTGCTCAACCTCAGCGGATTCGTCCCCGACCACCCCACCGTCCGGCCGGAAACCGCCGCGGGCCTCCGGGTGTTCTGGGGGCACGGCCGGGCCGACGCCAGCGTGCCGTTCGTGATGGCCGAAACTGGACGCGCGGCACTGATCGCCGGTGGCGCGGACGTGACCGCGGCGGATCACGCCGGCGGCCACCAGATCACCCAGGCCGAACTCGCTGCCGCCCGCGAGTGGATCGCGCGAGTGGCCTCGACGGTAGGAAGGACAGCGTGACGACCCCCCGCATCACCGACGGCTTCCACCACATCACGCTCGTCGCAAGCGACGCCCGGCGCACGCTCGCCTTCTGGCGTGACCTGCTCGGCCTCGGCCTCGTCAAGCAGACCGTCAACTTCGACGACCCGGGCAGCCATCACCTCTACTTCGGCGACGAGCTCGGCCGGCCGGGCACGCTGGTCACCGTCTTCGAATGGGGCCACGCGCCGCACGGCCATTTCGGCATCGGCGGCATCCACCATCTCGCGCTCGGGGTCGGCACGCCGGAGGCACAGCTCAAGTGGAAGCGGCGGCTGTCGGACGCCGGCGTGCCGGTGACCGGCCCCTACGACCGGGGCTACTTCCGGAGCATCTACTTCACCGATCCCGACGGCCAGGTGGTGGAGATCGCCACCAGGGGCCCGGGCTGCGCGATCGACGAGCCGGCCGACGCCCTCGGCGGGAAGGATACCATCCCGCCCCCGGCCCGGCTCCGCGGGGGCCGGGACGAGCTGGCCATCCGGCTGCTGACGCATCCCGAGCCGGTGCCGGTCATCACGCCCGACATGCCCCACTGGTTCCGGGCCCGCTACGACGGCGCCACGGTGCATCCGCACAGCGGGTGGACGCTCTTCGAGTGGCCCGCGACGGGGCGGCGCACCCCGCTGGGCGTGGGCCAGGCGCATCACGTCGCCTTCCGGGCAAGGGACGACGAGGACCTGCGCGCCTGGCAGGACCACCTGCGCGGGATGGGGCTCAGCGCCACGGAGGTGCAGGACCGGAGCTACTTCCACTCGGTCCACTTCCAGGCACCGGACGGGCTCATCCTCGAGCTCGCCACCGACGGCCCCGGCTTCGCGATCGCCGAGGCCCCGGCGGCCCTCGGCGGGCGGCTGCAGCTTCCCGGGTGGGTGGAAGCGGAACGGGGGGGAACCGAGAAGGGGCTGGTGCCGCTGGCGGAGTGAGAAGCGGGAAGTGAGAAGGCACCCCATCGCTCCTCACTTCCCACTCCTGCTTCTCCTCGCTCGTCAGGGTTGCAGAGCCACCTTCACAGGTACGTTGGAGGGCACATTGGTGCCGGTGCCCAGCTGGCCGTAGTGATTGTCACCCCAGCAATACGCCACGCCTCCGGTAGTCACTGCGCAGGTGTGGTTCTCGCCGGCGCTCACCCAGGCCCACATGGCGCCGCCGGGTGCCGCGACCGCAACGGGGGCCGTCTGGTCCGACGTTCCACCGTCGCCCAGCTGTCCCCACGTGTTGTCGCCCCAGCAGTAGATCTCCCCCGCGCCCGTGAGCGCACAGGCATGCTCCAGTCCGGCGGAAATGCGAGCGAACGCAAGGCCGCCGGTGACGGCCACGGGAACGTTGCGCAGGGTGGTCGTGCCGTCGCCGAGCTGACCGTCCTCGTTCAAGCCCCAGCAGTAGGCCGCGCCCCCCACCGCGATGCCGCAGGTGAAGTTGTACCCCGCGCTGATGTACGGCCCGGCGCTGAGCGGCTGGTCGGGGTCCGGTGAGGGCGGTGCGGTGACCGGCTCGTCCTCGAAGTTGACCGTGGTGGCGACGGCGGTAGGCACGTTCACCGGCGATCCGGCGGCACCCAGTCCCAGCTGGCCATAGGCATCGAATCCCCAGCAGAAGGCGTCGCCGTCGGTCTGGATCGCGCACGAGTGCTGGCCCCCCGCCGACACGGAGGCGAAGCCGGTACCCACGACCGTCGCGCTGTCGATGACCTCCTCGAAATTGCCGGCCCCGACCTGCCCTCGCAGGTTGTAGCCCCAGCAGGCGACGAGGTGCGAGATGGTGATCCCGCAACTGTGGTCGAGCCCCGCATCCACGTCCTGGAAGCTGGCGACGAAGCCATCAAGCGCCCGCAGGTCCCGGTTCTCGCCCCAGCAGAAGACCTCAAGGGCGAAATCGATTCCACACCCGTGGTACCAGCCATTGCTCACGACGCGAAAACGATTGAGGCCGCCGGTGGCCGAGTCCTCGACCGCCGTCGGGAAGAAGGACGACGGGCCGGGCTCGCCGCCGAGCTGGCCGTCGGCGTTGTACCCCCAGCAGACTCGCTCGTCGTTGACCGTGAGTCCGCAGGCGTGGAACCCGCCGGCGTCCACCATCCGGAACACCAGCTGCCCCCCGGCGACCTGCGGGAGCGCCGTGGCACTGAAATCGACCTGACCGACTCCCGGCAGGACTGCCGTCGCCGTCAGGTCGCCGGGGATGTCCGGCATGAGCCACCGTACAGACGAGGCGCCGTTCGCGTCGGTCGTGTCGGCGGTGGCGGACAGGACCCCTCCGCTCGCGACCCACGTGATGCCGACCGCAGGCACGGGGTTGCCCTCCTCGTCCAGGACGCGGACCGTCAGCGGCAGGGCCAATTCGTTTCCCACCGGCGCGGTCTGCTCGTCCCCGCCGGCATCCTCCATGGCGACGGGCGGGCCACTGAGGTCGAGCGGCTCCACCGTTTCATCATCGCAGCCGAGCGCCATCGTCACGCCAGCGAGCACCAGGGCCATCGGGCGAAGCACGCTCATGAGCTGCATCCTCCAATCTCTCCATAGGGTTCGCTGGTTGTCTCGAGGCCCTCGATGTCGGAGCTGGCCCCGAACGCCCCCTCGTCCTTCACATACGCCCGCAACGTTCCGGCGAGGGTCGTCTTGTGGAGCGTCCAGCAGACCTCACCGTCGACCTCGGCCACGTCGAAGTCCGCACTGCCGGTGCCGGTGACGGCGCCGATGCCGTCCACGGTGCCGGCCCACGAGGCATTGGACTCCACGTAGAGGACCTTGTCTCCGCAGGCCGTGGCCCCGGCAGCGAGGAAGACCACGAGGGACAGGAGGGGGGGCGGTCGCCATGTCATGGTGGGCATCTCCGTCAGGGGGAAGCGCGCACTCGGCGCATCGGCCAGGCAGCATCGCGCCGGGGTGTGTCAGTCAGTCCGGAAGACCGATCCCGGATCCACCGCGGAGGTGCGGAGGTCCGCGGGTGGCCGCGGCGACTCGGGGCCACGGGCGATCGCGGCCCCGGCCAGCGGGATGGAAGGGGAACGCATTGGCCCGATGATGCAGGCCGGAAGGCGAGGGGGCAAGGAGGGGGAACGGGAAGCGGGGAGCGGGAAATGCAGAAGGGTCGAGCGAGCGCTCGACCCTTGGCCCTTGTCGCTTGTCCCGTGCTCCTCCCGGAAGAGCCACAGGTGGGAATCGAACCCACGACCGCTCGATTACGAATCGAGAGCTCTACCTCTGAGCTACTGTGGCGGAAACACGTCGGGGGCCCCGATCCGGTGCCCCCGATGCCCTGGCGCGGATTCGAACCGCGACGCCTTTCGGCACTACCCCCTCAAGATAGCGTGTCTACCAGTTTCACCACCAGGGCGTGGGGCGGAGAATCTAGCGTTCCGCGAGGGGGGAATCAACCCTGTCCGCCCCTGTCCTGCCGGCGCGTTCAGAGGCTCCCGATGCTGACGCCGAGGCTCCAGACCCGCTCCTTGAACTCGCCGAAGTCGTGCTGGTGATAGTCGAGCACGGGCCCGATGGTGAGGCCGCGGCTCACCTGGAAATCCCACCCCGCGCCCAGGTTGAAGCCGAAGCCGTTGTCGTCCACCTCCTCGAAGAACACGCCATCGAAGATCTTCTGGCGGAAGTAGCTCGGACCGGCGCCAGCCTTGAGGAAGAAGCCGCTGGCGGGCGAGGGATAGAGCTGCACGATGCCCATCAGGCTGCCGACGAATTCCTCGACGCCGTTCTCATCCTTGCCCCAGCCGGCGAGTTCACCGCCCAGTCGCACGGTCCTTGAGGGGGAGCCGCCCAGCTTGAGGTGGAAGGTGCCGCCCAGCTCTTCATCGGTCCACTCGAAGCCGTCGGTCCTGAAGGACTCGTAGCCGCCGCCGATCCCGCCGGCGATGAAGAACCCGTCCCGGCCGGGGGGAGCGTAACGTGACTCGCGGAGCCCGCCGCCGTGTGCCTGGGCCAGGAGCGGGACGGCGAGGAGGGAGAGGGCGAGAGTCCAGAGGACGCTCAGTGCGGGCTGGCGCAGGGCCGCGGCGCGCATGGGGAATCTCCGGGGAATGATCGGTGTAAGTTCGAGCGTCGCCGGACCGATCCGGCGGAGCCGTCGCGAAGAATGGCAAGGGGCGGGCCGGGGCGGTGCCCC
>CAVQWA010000023.1:0-5945 GCA_963717315.1 uncultured Gemmatimonadales bacterium | reverse complement strand
CACCATCGCCCTCAAGCTCGGTGCGGGCGGTTTGTTTCATTTGATGGGCGGCGAGGGCGAGGTGCTGCGGCTGGCCACGCTGTTCGCGCGGTCTTGTTCGCCGGGCTCGGCATCACGTTCATGGTCGGCACCTTCGACAGCCTGATGCGCGGCGAGGGCAACGTCCGCATTCCCGCCATCTGGGCCACACTGCACTCGGGTTGCAGATCGCCCTGACGCCCGTGTTCATGTTTTACGGCGGGTTCGGCCTGGTCGGCGCGCGCTGGCGACGCTGACCGGCGACTGCCTTGGCGCGCTGCCGCGTAGCCCGCTATGTCTTCGGCGGGCGAGCGTCGTGCACCGGCGCTTGCTGCCGCGGCGGATAGCCTGGCGCCACTGCGCGAGATCCTGCGCGTCGGGGTGCCGGCGTACCGTTCGCCGCGACGCTGAACTATGTCGCGCTCATCGTGCTGACCAGCACGTTCGCGCATCTGGACAGTGCGCATCTCGCCGCCTACGGCCTCGGCACCCGCCTCGATTTTCTGCTGTTCTCGCTCGGCTACGCCGCGAGGAAGCGCCGGTACGAACCGGTCCCGCTCGACTCGATCGCCCGCCCGATGCTGCAGGCCGCCACGACCGGCGAGGACGACCGCTTCTGGGAGCACGGCGGGGTGGACTATCTCGCCATCCTCCACGCCCTGGGCTACCGGCGCCGGGAGTTCAGCTGGGACTCGGCGCGTGACCGCGCGGAGTTCCGCCGGGCACTCAGCCGGGTCTGGAGCAGGCGGGACGAGCTCCGCGGCGCGAGCACCATCACCCAGCAACTGGCCAAGAACCTCTACCTCTCCCCGTCCCGGAATCCGCTCCGGAAGGTGAAGGAGGCGGTGACGGCCTACCGGCTGGAATGGGTGCTGGGGAAGCGACGGATCCTCGAGCTCTACCTCAACGTGGCGGAACTGGGGCGGGAGACCTGGGGAGTCGAGGCGGCGAGCCGCGCCTACTTCAACCGCCCGGCGCTGCGCATCTCCCGCAACCAGGCGGCGGCCCTCGCGGGGGCGCTGCCGTTCCCGCTGCGCTCGAACCCGGGGTACCGGCCGGGGCGGATGCGCTGGCGGCAGAACCTCATCCTCCGCCGGATGGGGGGCGAGGCGATCGAGGTGCCGAGGGAGGTGCCGGAGGACGAGGCACCTCCGCCCCCGGCACCCGAGCCGGTTCCCGACACCCTCGTGCCGACACCTGCCGACTCGGTGCTCCAGGTCCGGCCGATTCCGATGGATACCCTGCTCCCGCCCGCTCCGCTTCCGCCAGATTCCGCCAGTTAGCAGTCCCCGCAACTACATCACCGCGGAGGCGCAGGGGACGCAGAGAAATTGCTGGGGAATAGTGACCATAGTCGTTGTATATACACCTACTATTGTAATCCATTGTTGTACAATTGGTTGGTCACGAATGGTGATTGCCTTCTCTGCGTCCCCTGCGCCTCTGCGGTGAGTCCGGAAAACGAAGCGGCGGAGCCCGGAAGCTCCGCCGCTCGTGACTCGCGACTCGTGACTCGCGGCTAGTCCATCAACCGCAGCGGCATCAAGAGCGTCAGGAAGCTCGCCGGGTCGTCCCAACCGATCGGCTCGCAGGTGGCCGCCCGTTCCGGGGCGCGGAAGGTCATCCGGATCTCGTCGGTGGGCAGGTACTTGAGGATCTCCAGCAGGTAGCTGGCGTTGAACCCGATCTCGAGGGGATCACCCTCGTAGGTGAGCGTGATCTCCTCCTGGGCCTCCCCGAGGTCGGGGGTCTGCACCGAGAGCTTGCAGGCGCCGGGGGTGAAGGCGAGGCGCACCCGGTGGGTCTGGTCGCTCGCCACGATGCTCATCCGCCGGAGTGCCGAGATGAAGGCCGACTTGTCCATCGTCGCGGCCTTGTCGTTCTCCCGCGGAATCACCTGCTCGTAGTTCGGGTACGGTCCCTCGATCAGCCTCGTGTACACCTGGGTGCCCCCGGCGCGGAAGCCGAGGTGGTTGTCGCTCCGCGCGATCTCGACCTCGTCCTCGGGCCCGAAGAGCCGCCGGATCTGCTCCAGCGCCTTCGGGGGCACGATCAGGTCGGCCGGTGCGGCACCGGTCCCCCCGGACGCCGGCACGTCCATCCGGGCGAGCCGGTGACCGTTGGTGGCCACCATCCGCATCCGGTCGGGCCGGAGCTCCCAGAGCACTCCGTTCAGGATCGGACGGCTCTCCTCGGTGCTGGCCGCGAACGCCACGTGGCTGATGAGCTTGTGGAGCTCCTTCGCCGGCGCCTTCCACCCCTGCTCGAACTTGACTGCCGGAAAGGCGGGGAACTCCTCCTTCGGCAGGCCGAGCAGCTTGAACTTCGACCGGCCGCACTCGATGGTGACCCGCTGCTCACCGGAGCCGGTGATCCGCATGGCCGCGCTGGGGAGTTCGCGAACGATCTCGACGAATTTCCGGGCGGGGAGGGTGATCGCCCCTTCCTGGTCCACCGACGCGGCGACGGTGGTGCTCACCGCGATGTCGAGGTCGGTGCCGGACAGCCGCAAGCCATCCTTGGTGGCCTCGACCAGGATGTTGGACAGGACCGGCAGCGTCGTCTTGCTCGGCACGCTGGCCGCAACGGCGACGAGGCCTTCCTGGAGCTGTTCCCGGGTGATCGTGAACTTCATGGTGGCTCGCTGTTCGCTGTTCGCTGCTCGCCATTCGCCGCCGTTCGAACCGCGAACGGCGAATCACGGACAGCGCAAAGAAAGGACTTCCTACCTGTGTATTAAGTACTCGTAGTAGCAGTAGAGGGTCTGGACATGTGGACGCGACCCCCAACCGTCACGCGCACAAGCCGCTGCGCACTTTCCACGCTGTCGAGACCGTGTGTGCCACGGGGACGGGCGGGGATTCACCGCGCCATTCGTCCCGATCGTCCACGCGTCCACATTCGCCGCGGCGACTATGCGGCTTATTGTGCGCAAAGCTCCTGGCGCGCCAGTTCCACCCGCTCGCGGAAGGTGCGGTCGCGCGCCATCTGCCGCTGCACCTTGTCCACGCTGTGGATCACCGTCGAGTGGTCCCGCCCGCCGAACGCCTGCCCGATCTCCACCAGCTGCATCTGCAGGAGCTCGCGGGCCAGGAACATCGCGATCTGGCGCGGCACCGTGAGGGTCTTGATCCGCGCCTTGGAGCGGAGTCCTTCCGGGGTGACGCCCCAGCGCCGGGCCACCACCTCCTGGACCCGGTCGATGCTCGGGAGCGACGCCGGGATCCGGGGGGCGCCGTCGTCCGCCTTGATCCGGTCGGAGAGGGCCTCCCGGGCCAGCTCGATCGTGATCTCCCGGTGCTTGAGGGAGGCGAAGAGCAGCAGCTTGATGATGCAGCCCTCGAGCTCCCGGACGTTGGAGCGGACGTTCTCCGCGATGAACCGCAGGACGTCGTCCGGAATGGCCATCTCCAGGTGGTCCTGCTCCTGCTTCTTCCGCAGGATGGCGATCCGGTGCTCGAGGTCGGGCTGGCCGATGTCGGCCACCATTCCCCACTCGAACCGGCTCACCAGCCGGGCCTCGAGGCCGGGAATCTCCTTCGGGGGCCGGTCCGAGGTCAGGACGATCTGCTTGTTGGCCTCGTAGAGCGCGTTGAAGGTGTGAAAGAACTCCTCCTGGGTCATTTCCTTGCCTTCGAGGAAATGGACGTCGTCCACCAGGAAGAGGTCCACGTCGCTCCGGTAGCGGCGCCGGAACTCCGGCATCGTCCGGGAGTGGATGCTCTCGATGACCTCGTTGATGAACTGCTCGGCGCCGACGTAGAGGATCCGGGTGCCGGGGTTGGCGTCGACCACCTGGTGGGCGATCGCCTGCATCAGGTGGGTCTTGCCGAGCCCGGTGGCGCCGTAGATGAAGAGCGGGTTGTAGGTCTTCCCCGGCGCCTCGGCGGTGGCGTGGGCGGCCGCGGCGGCCAGCTCGTTCGACTTCCCGATGACGAAGCTGCCGAAGGTGTACCGCTCGTTGAGCGGCAGGGCGGACGGATTGGGCGCTGGCGCCGAGACCGCCCCGCCCCCCGCCACGGGCGCGACGAAGAAGTCCATCTGGGGGCGCTTCTTCCGGTCCTCGTTCACCTGGAAGATCACCGATGTGGGCGAACCGGCCACCGCCTCGGCGAGGCGGCTCAGCAGCAGCGCATGCTTGCTCTCGTTCCACTCGACCGCGAACTGGTCCGGGGCACCGACGACGAGCCGGCCCTCCTCGAGGGCGATCGGCTCCGTGGGCTCCAGCCAGGTGCGGATCGTGTGGTCGGGCAGCTCGCGGCGCGCATCATCGAGGATGCGCTTCCAGAGGTCTTTCGCGGACTGCGGCTGCGGCATCACCGATCTGACAGGTGGGAGGTGGATCCAAGGGCGCACGAAGGTACGGATGGGATGTGGATAAGTCAATGCGCGGGAGACGGGCAGTCGGGCCGTCGGACCGTCGGACCGTGGTTGGGGAACGCGGACCCCTGCCCGACTGCCCGACCGTCCGACTTCCCGACCGCCCTCCTTGACCCAACCCCCTTCCGGGGCTAGTCTTCCGGGCTTACTGGAGGAGTGATTTCCAATGCAGCCGACCTACAGGCCGCGGAACAAGAAGCGGGTTGCGAAGCACGGGTTCCGGACCCGCATGGCCACGCGCTGGGGCCGCGAGGTGCTCGCGCGGCGTCGCAAGAAGGGCCGGAAGCGGCTCACGATCAAGCTGGCCTCGAAGCACGGGGGCCGCTGACGACTGACGCCCGGCTGCCGCGCGATCGCCGGCTGACCCGGGCGTCCGATCTCCGGCGCTGCCTGGATGCGGGAAGGCGCCGGCGGGGCAGCGTGCTGGAGTTCATCTGGATGGACAACGTGGTGGGTCACCCCCGGCTGGGCCTGGTCGTTCCCCGGTACCAGCAGACGGCGGTGGCCCGCAATCGTCTCCGGCGGCGCCTGAAGGAGCTCTGGCGCCGCGAGGTGCAGCCGGACGAGCCGTCCCGGGACCTGGTCATCCGGGCGCGGCGCGAGGCCTACGCGGCGGCATTCGCCGACCTCCGGGCCGACCTGCTGTCCTGGCGCGCGGCCGCCCGCTGACGGGATGCACGTCCTCCAGTTGCCGCAGCGGGGCATCGAGCTCCTGATCCGCGGCTACCAGCGCGGCATCTCCCCGCTCCTCCCGCCGAGCTGCCGCTTCTCCCCCACCTGTTCCCAGTACACGCTGGACGCCGTGCGCCGTTACGGAGCGCTCCGGGGCGTCTGGCTTGGCCTCCGGCGGCTCGCGCGATGCCATCCGTGGCATCCCGGCGGGTACGACCCGGTGCCCTGACCCCGACCCGACAGGCCGATGGACCAACGGCGTTTCATCCTCGCGATCGCGCTGATGACGGTCATCGTCGTCGTGCCGAGCCTCTTCATGAAGCGGCCGGTGCCGGCCCCGTCGGGCAGTCGGGCAGACGGACAGTCGGACAGTGTGCTGGTGAGCCCCACGGCTCCGTTGCCCGACAGTCCCACGGCCCGACAGCCCGACAGCCCGACCGTCCGACTGTCCGACAGCCTGACCGTCCGCCCCCGCGAGGACACCGTCCTCGTCACCTCCGACCTCTACCGCTACGGCTTCTCCACCCGCGGCGGCCGGCTGGTGAGCGCGGTGCTGGCGAACTACACCTACACCCTCCCGGGCCGCAAGGATGAGCTGGTGGACGTCCTGCCGCCGGACAGCCGGCTGATGGAGCTGCGGCTGGTGGACGGCGCCGACACGCTCCGGCTCGACGACTGGGTCTTCACCCCCTCGGCGACGTCGGTGGACGCCCGCCAGGGCGGCGAGCTCACCCTCGCCTCGGAGCGCGGCGCGGTGCGGGTGGAGCTCCGATACCGGTTCGAGCCCGACGACTACCGGATGCACCTTTCCGGCAGCGTCACCGGCCTCGGGCCGAACGGCGGGCTCCTGCTGGTGGGGATGGGCCCCGGCCTCC
>CAVQWA010000022.1:0-11105 GCA_963717315.1 uncultured Gemmatimonadales bacterium | reverse complement strand
GCCGCGGGGCCTACGGCGGTGCTTCCCGCCGGTGCTATCTTGTTTCATCCCCACCCCATCCCCAGACTGCCCATCGTGAGCCTCGGCATCCTCGACCTCGCCGGCCGGGACGGCGGCTTCCTCCGCCGCCGGGCGGCCAGTTACCTCCCCGAGCGGGGCGACGTCCACGTGGGGGCGCAGCTCATCCGGCAGGCGGGCCTCCGCCCCGGGGACGAGGTGGACGGCGAGACCCGGCCCGGCTCGAAGGGCCGGGGGCCCACCCTCGCCCGGGTGACCTCGGTGAACGGCCGGCCCGCGGCCGAGGCGCTCCGCCGGCCCGACTTCGCCCGGCTCGGCGCCATCCATCCGCGGGAGCAGCTCCGGCTCGAGTGCGGGATCACCCGCCAGGGCCAGCCCGATTTCACCAACCGCGTCATCGACCTCCTCTGTCCCTTCGGCAAGGGCCAGCGGGCGCTCATCGTGGCGCCGGCCAAGGCGGGGAAGACCACCGTGCTCCAGGGGATCGCGCAGGGCATCGCGCGCAACCACCCCGAGTCCGCGCTCTTCATCCTCCTGGTGGACGAGCGGCCGGAAGAGGTCTTCGAGATGGAGGCGGCGGGCGCGGGCGAGGTGATCGCGTCCACCTTCGACCATCCGGCCACCCGGCACGTGGCGGCGGCGGAGCTGGTGCTGGAGCGGGCGCGGCGGCGGGTGGAGGTGGGTGAGGACGTGGTGCTCATCGTGGACTCGCTGACCCGCCTGGCCCGGGCCTACAACACGGTGGAGAAGGGCACCGGCCGGACCCTCTCGGGGGGTCTCGATGCCCAGTCGCTGGAGAAGCCGAAGAAGTTCCTCGGCAGCGCGCGCGCGGTGGACGCCGCCCAGGGCGGCGGCTCGCTGACCATCGTCGCGACGGCGCTGGTGGACACCGGCAGCAGGATGGACCAGGTGATCTTCGAGGAGTTCAAGGGGACGGGGAACAGCGAGCTGGTGCTGAGCCGCGAGCTGGCGGAACGGCGGATCTTCCCCGCGATCGACCTCGCAGCGAGCGCCACCCGGCGGGAGGAACTCCTGCTGCCCCCGGAGGCGCTGGCGGCGAGCCACGCGCTCCGGCAGCGCTTCGCCGGGATGCCCTCGGCGTCGGCGATGCAGGCGCTGCTGACGGACCTCCGGCGGGAGCCGACCGACGAGGCGCTCTTCCGGGCGATCGCCGCCGGATGACGCCGGCACGGTGAGCGGCGGCCGCCCGCGCGTGGCGGTCGTCGGCGCGGGCGCGGCGGGCCTGATGGCCGCCATCGCCGCCGCCGGGGCCGGGGCCGAGGTGCTGCTGCTGGAGCGCACCGCCGACGGCGGCCGGAAGATCCTGATCAGCGGCGGCGGGCGCTGCAACATCCTCCCCGCCCGGCCGGACGAGACCCGGTTCGTCACCGAATCGTCGCCCCACACCCTTCGCAACATCCTCCGCGGCTGGCCCCACCGCGAGCAGGTGGCGTTCTTCGAGCGCGACCTCGGACTGCCGCTGGTGGAGGAGGAGGAGTCGGGCAAGCTCTTCCCCGCCACGAACCGCGCCCGCGACGTGCGCGACGGACTCCGGCGGTTCGCCGGGGAGCGGGGGGCGCGCTTCATGCCCCGGTCGCTGGTGACCGACTTCGCGCCCCACGGCGCCGGCTGGCGGCTCGCGCTGGCTGACGCGGCCCCGCTCGACGCCGACCGCGTGATCGTCGCCACCGGCGGGCTCTCGGTGCCGCAGACCGGGAGCGACGGCACCGGCCTCGCCATCCTCCGGCGCCTCGGCCATGCAATCCACCCGACCTATCCCGCCCTCACCCCGCTCACCGCCGAGCCGCACCCGTTCGGGGCGCTGAGCGGCGTGTCGCTGCGGGTGGCGATCACCGCCCGCGACGACGCGCGCGAGGCGCGCGCCGAGGGCGGCTTCCTCATCACCCACCGGGGCTACAGCGGGCCGGCGGTGCTCGACGTGTCGCACGTGCCGGTGCGCTGCCGGGCCGAGGGGCGACGGAACGCGACGCTCACCGTGCGCTGGACCCCGCTCGACGAGGCGGAATGGGAGGCGGCGCTCCGGCCCGAGGGAACCCGCACGGTGGCCGGCGCGCTGCGACGCGAGTTGCCGGAGCGGCTGGCCGATGCGCTTTCCGCGACCGCCCGCGTGGATCCCGCGACGCCGCTGGCGCAGCTCCGCCGGGAGGACCGGCTCCGGCTGGTCACGACGCTGGTGCGCGGGGAACTCCCCTGGACGGGGGACGAGGGGTACCGGAAGGCCGAGGTCACCGGGGGCGGCGTGAGCCTGGCCGAGGTGGATCCGCGCACGCTCGAGAGCCGCCGGCAACGCGGCCTGTTCCTTTGCGGTGAGGCGCTGGACGCCTTCGGCCCGATCGGGGGCTACAACTTCCAGTGGGCGTGGGCCACGGGCCGCGCGGCGGGCCTTGGCGCCGCGCGGGGGCCAGAGGGCCTGCCGTGCACGATGTGAGCGTGCTCGGCGGGGGCTCGGCGGGTCCGGGCCAGCCGGGCCCCGCGCCGCGGCCGACACCCGCACGCCCTCCACCGTCGCGCGCCATTGCCCCTGCCAGGTGAGCGACGGCACGAAGGTGAGCCGGAGCACTCCGACCACCACGCCGTCCCGGTCCGCGACGATCAGCTCGTTGTTCGGGTCCGCGGCGGACGCTGCGGGCGGGCATGCCCGGCGGCCTCCCCGCCCGGGGTTGCCGTGGTCCCCCGGCCGGTGAGCCACGCCTTCACCCGGTCGCCCCCGCGCTGCGCGAGCACGTACGCGCTCGGGACCACGAAGAGGGTGAGCAGGGTGGACACCGACAGCCCGCCCACCACCGCGATGGCGAGCGGCTGCATCAGCTCGGACCCCTCGCCGAGGCCGAGCGCCAGCGGCAGCATCCCGAGCACGGTGGTGAGCGTGGTCATCAGGATCGGGCGGAGGCGCACGGCGCCGGCGTCCACCACCGCCTGCAGCATCGGGGTCCCCTTCTCCCGCCGGTACTCCTCGACGTACTCCACCAGCAGGATCGCGTTGTTCACCACGATGCCGGCGAGGAGGATCACGCCGAGGAGCACCGGGGCGCTGAGCGGGGTGCCGGTGAGCCGGAGCGCGAGACCCACGCCCACCAGCGAGAGCGGCATCGCCACCAGGATGACCAGCGGGTTGAGCAGGCTCTCGTACTGCAGCGCGAGCACGACGAACACGAGGAACACCGCCAGGAGGACGACCACGGCGAGCTGGCGGTTGTTGTCGCGGATCGCCTCCTCCTCCCCGCCGAGGAGGATGCCGTACCCGTCGGGCAGCTCGAGGTCGGCCAGCCGGCCCCGGATCGAGTCGTTGACCTCCCCGACGGGCGCCACCCCGGCGATGACGTCGCCGCTCAGCTGGAGCAGGCGGTTCTGGTTCTCGCGCCGGATCTCGCCCGGCCCGAGCGTGGTGGCCACCTCGGCCACGTCGCGAAGGAAGATCGGCGCCCCGCCGGCCGCGCCGGGGAAGAGCGCCACCGCCCCGAGATCCTCGGGGCTGGTGAAGCGGGAGCGCGGGAGCATCACCCGCACGTCGTACTCGCGGTTTCCCTCGGTGTAGCGGGTGGCGATCGTGCCGTCGAGCGCGGTGCGGAGCGTCTGGCCCACCTGGGCGACGCTCAAGCCGAGGTAGCCGGCGCGCTCGCGGTCGAGCCGCACGGTGAGCTGCGGACTCGCCTCCTCCGTGTTGACCTCGAGGTTCTCCAGGCCCGGCACGCCGGCGAGCCGCGCCTCCACCAGGTGGCCGATCCGCTCCAGCTCGGCGAGGTCGTCGCCGAAGATCTTGACCGCCACGTCCACGCCGGAGGCCGAGGTGCGGAGGCCGCGGATCCGGGGGGACGGACGAAGACCCGCGCCCCCGCGAACCCGCGCTCGTCAATCGTCCGCTGCAGCGTGGTGACCCATTCGTCGGCGCTCATCCGGCGCTCCGAGGGGGGCACCAGCCGGATGTCCATCGAGCCGCGGCCGGAGCGGGAGGCGGTGGCGCCGCCGAAGAGGAAGCCGCCCGCGGTGGTGAAGACGGTCCGGACGTGGGGCATCTCCGCCACCATCCCCTCGAGCTCGAGCGCGAGGGTGTTGGTCTGCTCGGGGGTGCTGCCGGGCGGGAGGTTGAAGCCCACGCCGACCCCGCCGTCGTCCACCTGGGGGAGGAACTCGGTGGGGAGCCCGCGGGCCAGGAGCACGGCGAGCACCAGCGCGGCCCCCGCCCCGGCGAGCGCCGCCCACGGACGCCGGAGCGAGGCGGTGGCGACCCGCCGGTAGCCGGTGCGGAGCCGGCCGAGCCCCCGGTCGAACGCGAGGAGGGGGCGGGAGCGCGCCAGCCCGCTGGTGAAGCGCACCTTCGCGAGCTGGGCCGAGAGCATCGGCACGAGGGTGAGCGCCACCGCGAGCGAGGCGAGGATGGCGAACGAGATCGTGAGGATCAGCTCGTTGAAGAGCAGCGCCGCCAGCCCGCTCACCAGGAGGAAGGGCAGCACCGCGGCGAGGTTCGTGGTGGTGGACGCGGTCACCGCGCTCGCCACCTCGGCGGCCCCCGCGTGCGCCGCCTCCACCGGGTCCGCGATGCCCTCGTCCCGCTTCCGGAAGATGTTCTCCAGCATCACGATGGAGTTGTCCACCAGGAGCCCGACGCCGAGGGCCAGCCCGCCGAGCGACATGATGTTGAGCGTCAGGTCCGCGAGCCCCATCAGCACGAAGGTGGCGAGGATCGCGAGGGGGATGGCGAGCGCGATGATCACCGTCTTCCGGAGCGACCCGAGGAAGAGGAACACCACGAGCATCGAGAGGAGGGCGCCCGCGAGGGCGGCGTCCCGGACCGAGCCGAGCGAGCTCCGGATGAACGTGGACTGGTTCTGGATGACCCGGTAGGAGAGCTCCCGCGGGATGAAGCGGGTCGACGCGAGGGCCTCGAGCCGCGCGGCCACGGCGTCGGCGATCGCGACCGTGTTCGCGTCGGGCTGCTTCCGGATCGAGACCTTCACCGCGGGCACGCCGTCGAGCCGGGCCCAGAGCCGCTGCTCCTGGTGGGTGTCGCGCACCGAGGCCACCTCGGAGAGCGGCACCCGGCGCCCGCCCACGTCGAGCAGGACGGCGCGGATGTCGTCCACGGTGCGGAACTTCCCCGCGGTCTTGCCCACCAGCTCCCGTTCGGCGGAGCCGACGCGGCCGGCGGCCACGTCCTGGTTGGCGGCACGGAGCGCCTCGATCACCTGCGAGACGGTGAGCCCGTAGGACTGGAGCCGCTCCTGGTCGAGCACCACCTGGACCTCGCGCACCAGCCCGCCGGAGACGTCCACCGACGCCACGCCCTCGACGGTGAGGAGCTGCGGCCGGAGCCGGTCCTCCACCCAGGTGCGGAGCGCCACGAGGTCGCCCGAGGCGGAGGAGAAGGCCGCCTCGAAGATCGGGATCTGGGACGGATCGGACTTCCGGATGGTGGGCGGATCCGCCTCCTCGGGGAGCGCCGCGCGCGCGCGGTCGAGCCCGGTCGAGGCGTCCTGGAGCGCGAAGTCGATGTTGGTGCCGTAGCGGAAGTCGAGGTTGATCCCGACCCGGCCCTCCTGGATCTCGGTCTCGAGCCGCACCAGGTTCTCGGTGGTGGCGAGCGCCGCCTCGAGCGGCTTCGCCGCGGTCTCCTCCAGCACCCCCGGTTCGACGCCCGGGTCGTTGAGGTTGACGCGGACCTGCGGATAGACGATGCGGGGCAGCAGGTCGAGGGGGAGCCGCCGCACGAACATCGAGCCGAGCACCAGGATCACCGACGTGGCGGCGAGGGTGCCGATGGGCCGGGAGATGGCCCAGCCGGGGAGGCCCCTGCCGCGCCTCACCGCCCCCCTCCCCCCGACGGCGGGTCGGCGGGCCGGCGGGTTGCGTCGGCCGAGGGGCTGGCGACGATGCGGATGGCGGCGCCGTCGCGCACGGTGGTCGCGCCCGCGACGATCACGGTGTCGCCGGGGGCGAGCCCCTCGCGGATCTCCACCCGTCCCTGGAAGACGTCGCCCCGGCGGATCGCGCGCCGCGTGGCCCGGCCGTTGGCCGCCACGTACACCGCGGCGCCCCCGGCGCCCTCGACCACGGCGCCGGCCGGGACCAGCAGGACGCCGGTGCGGGGGCTGAGGCGGAAGGTGAGGCGGGCGAGGAAGCCGGGCCGGACGTCCCGCGCGGCGGGCCCGGTGAGCGCCACCTCGACCGGGACGAGCCGGGTGAGGGTGTCGGCCGAGGGGAAGATCCGGCGGATGCGGCCCGCCAGCGGTCGGCCGGCGAGTGCGTCGAGCGCCACCGCCACCGAGTCGCCCACCGCGAGGGCGCTCACGTCGAGCTCGGAAACCGGGACCCGCACGACGAGGGTGGAGAGCTCGCCGATGGTGAAGAGCCGGGCCTGGCCGCCGACGATGTCGCCCGCCTCGATCCGCTTCTCCAGCACCACGCCGGCCACCGGCGCCCGGACGGTGGCGTACCCGAGCCGGGTGCGGAGCTGGTCCCGCGTGGCCCGTGCCGCGGCGAATGCGGCCTGGTCGCGGTCGTACTCCGCCGCCGTGACGTACTCCTGCTGCCGGAGCTGCTCCGCCCGCTCCGCCGTCCGCCGCGCCACCTCGAGCGCCATCTCCGCGCTGGTGAGCTGCGCCGCCAGCTCGCGGTCGTCGAGCCGGGCGAGCACGCTCCCCACGCGAACCCGGCTCCCCTCCTCGACCGCCACCGAGAGCACCGCGCCCGCGAGCTGGCTGTTGATGCCGACGCTCCGGATCGGCTCGACCGCCCCGGTGACCGTGACGGTGCGGGCCGCGACGCCCAACGCCGCCACCGCGACCTCGACCGGGATGACCCGCTCCTCCGGGGCGGCGCGGGCGGCGGCGTCGTCGTTGCCGCCGCAGGCGGCGAGCGCCCCGGCGAGGAGCACGACCGGTGCGGCGAGGAAGGCGCGGTTGGGTGGGGACACGGCAGCGGGCACCGGCGATCCAGGGCTGGCGAAAGGGCGTTGGAACGACTCGGGGGGATCAGGAACCCGTACGCGACACCCCCGCCCGGCGTTGCAACCCCAAGCCGCGCCTGGTCATCCGACGGCCTGCTTCACGCTCCACCGCCGTCCTGCCCCGGGAGCCTGCCGGGCCCGGATGGGCCTTTCCGAGGCCCTAGCGCATCGCCGAGCGATACTTCGCGCCCCAGGTCCGGAGGTCCTCCACGATCGGCAGCACGCTCCGGCCGAGCCGGGTGAGGCTGTACTCGACGTGGCGGGGTCGGGACTCGCGGGCCACGAGCCCGGCGCCCTCCAGCTGGCGGAGCTGGCGGACCAGCATCGGCGGGGTGATGTCGCCGAGGGCCGACTCGAGATCCACGTAGCGCTGCGGCCCCCCGGCGAGGAGGGCGAGGATGGGCGGCTTCCACTTCCCGCCCAGGACCTCGATGGCGATCTCGGCGGGGTCGAGGTACTGGGTGCCACGGAACCGGAAGGGGCGCATCGAAGCTTTCCCGCGTGAAAGTGTCAGGCAAGAGAGTACCCGCGGGACCGCCGCGGTCAAGGGGCGGGCATTGCCGCCCCCCCGGCGCAGGGACGATGTTTCCCGGATGGCCCCCTGCCCCCCGGTGCCGCCCGCCCTGCTGGCCGACCTGCGCCGGGCCGTCCCCGACCCCCGGCGGCTGCTGGTCCGGCCCCTCGATCGCGTCGCCTGGGCCTCCGACGCCTCCTGCTACCGGCTGGTGCCGCTCGCCATCGTGCTGGCGCGTGGCGTCGAGGAGGTGCGGGCCCTCTTCACGATCACCGCCCGCCACGGCGTGCCGCTCACCTTCCGGTCCGGGGGGACGAGCTTCTGCGGCCAGGCGGTGACCGACGGCGTGCTGGTGGAGGTCCGGCGGTTCTGGCGGGACGTGGCGGTGGAGGAGGACGGGCGACTCGTACGGGTGCAGCCCGGGATGATCGGCGGCGAGGTGAACCGCGTCCTGGCCCGCTACGGCCGGCGGATCGGCCCCGACCCCGCCAGCATCAACTCCTGCACCCTCGGCGGGATCCTGGCGAACAACTCGAGCGGGATGTGCTGCGGGGTGGAGCAGAACGCCTATCACACCCTCGAGTCCATCACCTTCCTCCTGCCGTCAGGGACGCTGGTGGACACCGCGGCCCCCGGGGCGGAGGAGCGCTTCCGGGCCGCGGAGCCGGCGCTGGCGGAGGGCGTGCTGGACCTCCGGCGCGACCTCCTCGCGCGGCCGGAGCTCGCGGAGCGGGTGCGGCGCAAGTACCGGATGAAGAACACCGTCGGGTACGGCCTCAACGCCCTGCTCGACCACGAGCGCCCGCTCGAGATCCTCTCCCACCTGCTGGTCGGGTCCGAGGGGACGCTCGCCTTCACCGCGGAGGCGGTGCTCCGGACCGTGCCGGCGCTGCCCCACCGGCTCACCGCGCTCCTCACCTTTCCCGGACTCCACGCCGCGTGCGCGGCGATCGTCCCGTTCCGCGAAGCCGGGGCCCGCGCGCTCGAGCTGATGGACTGGGCCTCCATCGTGGCGGTCTCGGGCAAGCCGGGGATCCCGGTGGATGCCGCGACGCTTCCCGCCGGCGCCGCGGCGCTGCTGGTCGAATTCCAGGCGGACACGGCGGGCGAGGTGGACGGCTTCGAGGCGGTGGCGGCCGGGGTCGCGAGCCGCCTCCCGCTGCTCGGCGCGGCGCGCTTCACCCGCGACCCGGACGCGATCGCCCGGATCTGGCACGTGCGTGAAGGACTCTACCCGGCGGTCGCGGTGCCGCGGCCGAGCGGCACCACCGCGATCATCGAGGACGTCACCTTCCCGGTCGAGCGATTGGCGGATGCGGCCACCGACCTGGGCGCGCTGCTCGAGGGCCACGGCTACGACGACGCGATCATCTACGGCCACGCGAAGGACGGCAACCTCCACTTCGTCCTCAACCAGGCCTTCCGCACACCCGCGGACACCGACCGCTACGCGCGGATGATGGACGCGGTGGCCGGGCTGGTGGTGGGGAAGTACGACGGCGCGCTCAAGGCGGAGCACGGGACCGGACGCAACGTGGCCCCCTTCGTGGAGACCGAGTGGGGTGCGGACGCGATGGGGCTGATGCGACGGCTCAAGGCGCTCTGCGACCCGCGCGGGCTCCTCAACCCGGGGGTGATCCTCCCGGCCCACTCCCGGGCCCACCTCGACGACCTCAAGGCGCTCCCCCCGATCGAGCCCGAGGCCGACCGCTGCATCGAGTGCGGCTTCTGCGAGAAGGTCTGCCCCAGCCGGGAGCTCACCCTCTCGCCGCGGCAGCGGATCGTGGTGCGCCGCGAGCTGGCCCGGCTGCGGGACGATCCCGCCGCCGGCGCCGCGCTCCGGGACCTGGCCGCCGACTGGCGCTACGCCGGGCTCGACACCTGTGCCGGCGACGGGCTCTGCGAGACGGTCTGCCCGATGGGGATCGACACCGGCGCGCTGGTGAAGGAGCTCCGCTTCCACTCCCACCCGCGCTGGCGCCGGCGCGCGGCGGCCGTCGTGGCGGGGCGGTGGGGGGCGCTGGAATGGGCGGCACGCGCGCTCCTCCGTGCGGGGCACGGCGTCGAGCGGCGCGCGGGGCCCCGCGCGATGCCGGCGCTGACCGGCGCGCTTCGCCGGCTGCTCGGCAACGAATGGGCGCCGGCCTGGGTGCCCGGCATGCCACGCGCCGCCGGGCGGCTTCCCTCCGCCGACCCGCCGGCGCCCGACGCGCTCTACTGGCCCTCGTGCACCCTCCGGATCTTCGGCGCGGCCGGCGAGGAGGACCTCACGGCCCCCGAGGCCACGCTCCGGCTGGCCGAGCGGGCCGGCCTGTCCCTCCGGCTCCCCGCCCGCCTCGCGGGGACCTGCTGCGGCACGCCCTGGCGCTCCAAGGGCCTCCCCGAAGGCGAGGCGGTGGCGGCCGCGCGGGCGCTCGACTTCCTCTGGCGGCACTCGGAGGAGGGACGGCTGCCGGTGGTGGTGGAGGGGGCGTCGTGCACCCACGGGCTGCTCGCGTCCCGGGCGGCGCTGCCGCCCGAGGCGCGCGCGCGGTTCGACCGGCTGCGGGTGATCGACTCGGTGGAGTGGCTGCGGGAGGCGGTGCTGCCGAGGCTCCCGCCCGCCCGGCGGGTGGCGCGGGTGGCGGCGCATCCCACCTGCGCCACCTGGGAGATGGGGCACGCGCCCGCGCTCGAGGCGGTGGCGCGGGTGCTCGGCGACGAGCTGCTGCTGCCGCCGCTCCCGGTGTGCTGCGGGTTCGCCGGCGACCGCGGCTTCCTCCGGCCGGAGCTCACCGCCAGCGCGCTCGCGCCCGAGGCCGCGCGGCTGGCCGATCCGGCGCCCGACCTCTGCGTGACCAGCAACCGCACCTGCGAGATCGGCCTGGCGCGCGCCACCGGGCGGGCGTGGAAGCCGCTGGCGGTGGCGCTGGAGGAGGCGACGCGGTGAGTCTGCCCGACCTCAGTGATGCCCCGCGCTCCCGGCCCGCCCCCGCAGGTCCCGGTAGCGCTCCCTCTGCCCGGGGGTGAGCAGGGCCGCGGTCTCGAGGTGGGCCGTGAGGCGGACCAGGCGGAGCCGGCCCCGCAGTTCCGCGAGCGCGCGCACCCGGCGGCCCAGCTCCTCCGCGCCCATCGCCCCCTCGCGGAACGCCGACTCGAGGCCGGCCTCGCCGGCGATGATGTCCCCCCCGAGCGCGCGGGCCGCGGCGAGAACCCGGCCGCGCGACGCCTCCAGCCCGGTTCGCTGTTCCAGCGTGAGCGCGAGCGAATCGGCCAGCTCCAGCACCTGCTCCGGGCCGGGATAGCCGTTGAGCTCCGCGGCCCGGGCCGCCCCGGCCCCGTCGCCGGCCCTGAGCGCCTCGACCTCCGCCGCCGTGAGGCCGCGGAGCGGGCCGGGGGATGGCGGGATGGGGGCGGGGGTGCGGACCGGATCCTGGGCCCTCCCGGTGCAGGCGGCGAAGAGAAGGCCCAATGACAGCAGGAGGGCGGCACGGCGGGCGGGGAGGCGCATGGTCGTCAGGCGGTTCGAGTGAGGGACTGGTCAGGCAAGCTACACCGCCGGTCCGCCGGTCCGCCGCCCCGTCAGCCGGTCGAGCACGAGGCATGAAACTGAACCAAGTACACGTAATA
>CAVQWA010000021.1:0-7613 GCA_963717315.1 uncultured Gemmatimonadales bacterium | reverse complement strand
CGCCGCTGGCGCGACGAGCTGCAGCGCCGACTGGCGGGTGCTCGCCGGCGAGGCCACCGACGCGGAGCCGCACCGGCCCCGGCACACGCTCGAGGAGATGCGGAAGATCCTCGACGTCGCCGACCAGGTGGACCCGCGTTTCGGGCTCCTGGTCGCCCTCGGCGCCGAGCTCCGGCTCGGCCAGGTGCGGCGGGCCCGGCGGCGGGATCTCGACCTGGAGCGGGGGACGTTCGTCGTGCGCTCCGCGGGGAAGAAGCGGGGCGTGGTCGTGCACCTCACGACGGGGCAGCGCGGGGCGCTGGATGCGGCGCTCGCCGGCTATCTCCGGACGCTGGAGGAGGCGTTCCGCGCGGGCACACTGGCCGACTACCCACTCTTCCCCGCCGGTCAGATGCCGGGCGGCAGAAAGGGCCAGCCGGTGGCGACACTCGAGCGCCACAGCAACGGCAAGGTGGTGAACCCCCGCTGGGTGCTCGACTCCTTCAAGGAAGCGGAGCGCCTCGCGGAGGTGCCGCACATCGAGGGTCGCGCGGCGTACGGGCTCCGGCGCGCGGCGGTGGACGCAGCGAAGGAAGCGGGTATCAGCCGCGAGGGACTCCAGGCGCACGGCGGTTGGACCGACAGCCAGATCCCGGACCGGGTGTACGCCGATCAGCAGGCCGGCTACGCGCGCGACGAAGCCCGTCGCGTGCGGGCCAAGATTCGAGGGGAGGAGTGACCGGAATGAGCCGCGAAAATCCCGCGATGCGGAACCTCATGCGGAACCCAACGCAAAACCGGCGGGACACGGGGTCCCGCCGGTTCGCGGTAACTGTTTGCGTTACTATGGGGCTTGGAAAAGTGGGCCTGGGTAGAGTTGAACTACCGACCTCACGCTTATCAGGCGTGCGCTCTAACCAACTGAGCTACAGGCCCTTGTGGGAGGGGGGATGATAGCCGGTTCCCCGGTCCCGTACAACCCTGACGGACAGCCGGATAGTCGGGCGGTCGGTCCGACTGTCCGACTGCCCGACCCACCGTCCTACTCCTCCTCCCACTCCTCGTCGTCGGTGCGGCCCCGGCGGGGGCGGTCGTCCTCGTCGAGGTCGTCGATGTCCTCGAACTCCTCCTCCAGCTCCTCCTCCTCCAGCTCGTCGTCGAGGTCGTCCTCCTCATCCTCGTCGTCGAAGGTGAAGCCGTCATTCTCGAACTCGTCCTCGTCGTCGTCGAACCGGCGGCGCATTTCCACGGCCTCCAGCGACGCTTCCCAGGCGAACATTGCATCCTCCGGCGAGGGTGGTGCAGGTGAAACGCAGTCGCGAGCCGCGAGTCGCAAGCCGCGGGTCATGACGCTTCGGCGCGGGCGGCAGCGCGGGCCAGCTTCTTCCGCTCCAGGGCGTGGAGCGCGCGCTTCCGGAGCCGGATCGTCTTCGGCGTGACCTCGATCAGCTCGTCCTCCTCGATGTACTCGAGGGCGTACTCGAGGGTGATCTGCCGCGCCGGCTCCAGCTGGACGTTGTCGTCCGACGCGGTGGTCCGCATGTTCGTGAGCTTCTTCTCCTTGCCCACGTTCACGTCCATGTCGCCCGGGCGCGAGTTCTCCCCGACGATCATCCCCTCGTAGACGACGTCGCCCGGGGTCACGAACATCTGCGCCCGCTCCTGCAGGTTGCCGAGCGCGAAGGCGACCACCGGCGCCTCCCGGTCGGCCACCAGCACGCCGCGCTTCCGCCCGGACAGCGGGCCGGCCCACGGGCCGTACTCGAGGAAGCGATGATGCATCATCCCGTTGCCGCGGGTGTCGGTGAGGAACTCCGACCGGTACCCGAAGAGCCCGCGCGCCGGGATCCGGAAGGTCAGCCGGACGTTCCCCTGCCCCGGGTTCCGCATCTCGGTCATCTCGGCCCGGCGCGGCCCCAGCTTCTCGATGACGGCGCCCATGTACTCCTCGGGGACGTCCACCATCAGCTCCTCGTACGGCTCGAGCCGCTCCCCGTCGGGGCCGACGCGGGTGATCACCCGCGGCCGGCTGACCTGGAACTCGAACCCCTCGCGCCGCATCGTCTCCATCAGGATGCCAAGGTGGAGCTCGCCCCGGCCGGAGACCGTGTGGGTGTCGGGGCTCTCGGTCTCGTCCACCCGGAGGGCGATGTTCCGCTCCAGCTCCTTGTAGAGCCGGTCCTTCACCTGGCGGCTGGTGACGAACTTGCCCTCGCGACCGGCGAACGGGCTGTTGTTCACCACGAAGTCGACCGAGATGGTGGGCTCCTCGACCGCGATGCCCTCGAGCCGCTGGAGCCGCTCGGGATCGGTGATGGTCTTCCCGATCTCGATGCCGGGCAATCCCGCCACGCAGACGATGTCGCCGGCGGTGGCCTCCTGGACCTCGACCCGGTTCAGCCCGTCGAAGGTGTACAGCTTGGTGATCCGGCTCCGCTCGGCCTCGGCCTCGTCCACCATCCCGACCGGGCCGAGGGGGAGGAGCATCACCGAGTCACCGAGCTTCACGCGACCGCGCTCGATCCGGCCGATGCCCATCCGGCCGAGGAAGCTGGAGTAGTCGAGCGTCGAGACCAGCATCTGGAAGTGCCCGTCGGCCGACCCGTGCGGTGGCGGCACGTGCGCCAGGATGGCCTCGAACAGCGGCACGAGGTCGGTGCCGGGATGGTCGAGATCGAGCGTGGCGGTGCCGGCCCGGCTCGAGGTATAGAGGAAGGGCGCGTCGAGCTGCTCGTGGGTGGCGTCGAGGTCGATGAAGAGCCCGAGGACCTCGTCGTGCACCCGGAGGGGCTCGGCGTCCTGCCGGTCGATCTTGTTGATGGCGACGATGGGCCGGAGGCCGAGCGCCAGCGCCTTCCGGGTGACGAAGCGGGTCTGGGGCATCGGCCCCTCGGCGGCGTCCACCAGGATCAGCACGCCGTCCACCATCCGGAGGATCCGCTCGACCTCGCCGCCGAAGTCGGCGTGGCCGGGGGTGTCGACGATGTTGATCTTCACCCCGCCCCAGTGCACGGCGGTGTTCTTGGCGAGGATGGTGATGCCCCGCTCCCGCTCCAGCGGGTTCGAGTCCATCACGCGCTCGTCGACCTGCTGGTTCTCGCGGAAGGCTCCCGCCTGGCGCAGCATCTTGTCCACAAGGGTGGTCTTCCCGTGGTCGACGTGCGCGATGATCGCGATGTTGCGGATGCCCGTCTGCTGCGCCATTACCTGCCTGCAATTTCCCGCGTGGAGCCCGTCCCCACGGCGGCCCATAAATAAGGAGGGGGGGGAGGCACCGCAAGGCGCAATCGGACAGTCGGGCAGTCGGGCAGTCGGGCAGTCGGGCAGTCGGGCGGGAGGGCTTACCGTTCCCCGTTCCCGGTTCCCCGTTCCCCGGCCGCCTCGCCGGCCCCGCCGGCCCCGCCGGCCCCGCCCCCGCAGTCCTCTCCCTCGCACCCGGCTTCCGTCTCCAGCTGGATGGTCGCGTGGTTGATGCCCAGCCCCGCCGCGGCGACGCGGAGCCCCTCCAGCGCCCCGGGATGGTCGGGGAGGGCCGGGACCACGGCGTGGCCGCTCATCGCCACCACTCCGCTGGTGACGGTCCAGAGGTGGAGGTCGTGCACGTCCACCACCCCGGGGACCGCCCGCATCCGTCGCTCCAGTTCCGGGACGGCGATGTGCGCGGGAGCCGCCTCCAGCAGGACGTTCACGCTCTCCCGGAGGATCCGGGCGGCGCCGAGCACGATGAGCACGGCGATGCCGAGCGACACCAGCGGGTCGGCGGCGGTCCAGCCGGTGACGCCCACGATGACCGCGGCGGCGAGGGCCCCGACCGATCCGAGGAGGTCGCTCAGGACGTGGAGGTAGGCGGCGCGGGCGTTGAGGTTGCCGTGGTCGTGCCCGGCGTGGAGGATCCGGAGCGCCACCAGGTTGACCACGAGCCCGGCGGCGGCCACCGCGCCGAAGAGCCGGGCATCCACCGTGTGGGGCTGCCCCAGCCGGCCGATCGCCTCGACGGTGATCCACCCGGCGATGGCCAGGAGGAGCGCCCCGTTCACCAGGGCGGCGAGGATCTCCCAGCGGAGGTACCCGTAGGTCTTGGAGCTGTCGGCGGGCCGCCCCGCCATCCGGGCGCCGGCCAGCGCCAGGCCGAGCGCGCCGACGTCGGTGAGCATGTGGCCCGAGTCGGCAAGGAGCGCCAGGGCCCCCGACAGCCAGCCGCCCAGCGCCTCCACGACCATGAAGCCGGCCGTAAGAAACAGCACGGCGGTCAGGCGGCGGGTGGGGCGGGCGGGCGCGGCGTGGGAGGGATGGGGCACGGGGGCGGGGAAAGGGGAGAGGGGAGAGGGGAAAGGGGAGAGGGGAACGGGAAGAGGGTGGAGCCGCGGAGCCTCCGCGCCGCCTCCCTGCCTCATCGGGGAGGTGTAGCTTTCCCGGGATATGGAACCGTCCCAGACGGGCCCGATCCTCGGCGGCCTGGCCTCGATCGTCCTGCTGGTCCTCGCCAACGCTTTCTTCGTCGCGGCGGAGTTCGCCCTCGTGGGCGCCCGCCGTACCCGGCTCGAGGAGATGATCCGGGCCGGTGACCGCAAAGCTATCCTCGCCCGCCGGGCCCTACAATCACTCGACCGCTACATCTCGGCGACCCAGCTCGGCATCACCCTCGCTTCCCTCGGCCTGGGCTGGGTGGGCGAGCCGGCGCTGGCGCACCTGATCGAGGGAGTGTTCCGCGCCCTGCCCGACCGGCTCGAGGCGCTGGCCACCCACACCGTGGCGGTGGCAATCGCGTTTTCCGTCATCAGCGCGCTGCACATCATCCTGGGGGAGCTGGTGCCGAAGGCGCTGGCGCTCCTCTTCCCGGAGAAGATCAGCGCCTGGGTCGCGGCGCCGCTCATCGGGTTTGCCTGGGTGATGACGATCCCGATCGGGTTCCTCAACGGCACGGCCAACCGGCTGCTCCGCCTCCTCGGGGTCCAGCCGCCGAGCGAGAAGGAGCGGCTCCACTCGCCCGAGGAGATCCGGATGCTGGTGGAGCAGAGCCAGGAGGGCGGCTCGATGCTCGACCAGGACGCCCGGATGCTGGAGGGGGTCTTCGAGTTCAGCGAGAAGACCGCCGAGGAAGTAATGACGCCGCGCACGCAGGTCGTGGCGCTCCGGGCGGGCCTGACCGCCGCGGCGGCGGCGGACGTGGTGGCCGAGGCGGGCCGCTCGCGGTACCCGGTGTACGCCGGAACGCTGGACGAGATCACGGGCGTGGTGCACGCCAAGGACATCCTCGCGGCACTCCGGCGCGACCCCACCGTCACGCTGGACACGCTCATCCGGCCGCCCCTCCTGGTGCCGGGGACGCGGGAGGTCGAGGACGTGCTCACCGACATGAAGCGGCTCAAGAGCCACATGGCGGTGGTGCTCGACGAGTACGGTGGCACGGCGGGGCTGGTGACGATGGAGGACCTGCTGGAGGAGATCGTCGGGGAAATCCAGGACGAATACGACCGGGTGGAGAAGAACGCGCCGGCGGAGCCGGATCCGGCCCGGCTGCCGGGGGAGCTCACGATCGCCGACTTCAACGCCGAGCACGACCTCGAGCTCGACGACACCGACTACACCACCGTCGGGGGCTGGGTATTCGGGCAGCTCGGCCGCCTGCCCCGGGTGGGGGACAAGGTCGCCGCCGGGCCGCTCACGCTCGAGGTGGCGGAGATGGAGGGGCGGCGGGTGAAGAGCCTGCGGGTGGTCGGGGAGCGGGGCGCGGGCTGATCCACCTCGGAATTGTTCACCGCAGAGGCGCAGAGAACCGCGGAGGGCCGCGGAGGCACCCTGAAATCCTCACCGCAGAGGCGCAGAGGACGCAGGGAACAGCAACTGCCATGCTGCTTGTTGCCCCACCCCACCCCCATTCGACGCAGTTCGGGGCGGAGTGGGGCAATGTCGTTCTGCAGTTCTCTGCGTGTTCTGCGCCTCTGCGGTGAACCTTCCGCCGTGAACTACGCGCGCCGCGACCCGAGCGTGGCCGCCAGCTCGAGCGCGCGGCGCATCGAGGACGGATCGGCGCGGCCGGTGCCGGCGATGTCGAATGCCGTGCCGTGGTCGGGGCTGGTCCGCGGGAACGGGAGGCCGAGGGTGACGTTCACCGAGCTCCCGAACGAGGCGACCTTGATGGCGGTCATCCCCACGTCGTGGTAGGGCGCGAGCACCGCGTCGAACTCCCCCCGCATCGCCCGCACGAACACGGTGTCCGCCGGCAGCGGCCCCGCCGCTCCCAGCCGCTCCGCCGCCGGGCGCAGCACGCGGTCGTCCTCGTCGCCGAAGAGTCCCCCTTCCCCCGCGTGGGGATTGAGCGCGCAGAGCGCCAGCCGCGGCTCGGCGATCCCGAACCAGTCGCGGAGCGCCGTCCGGGTCACCTCGCCGGTGCGGACGACGGCGGCGGTGGTGACCAGCGCGGGCACGTCGCGCAGCGCCACGTGCGTGGTCACCAGCACCACGCGGAGCCGGTCCGAGGCGAGCATCATCGCCACGTCCAGGTCGCCCGCGAGGTGGGCGAGCATCTCGGTGTGCCCGGGGAAGGGATAGCCGGCGAGCTGGAGGGCCTGCTTGCTGGCGGGGGCGGTGACGATCGCGTCCACCCGTCCCTCGAGGGCGAGGCGGGCGGCTGCCTCGATGGCGTGGCCGGTGATGGTGCCGGCGCGCCGAGCGCCGCCCTCCCCCGCCCACCGCCCGACCGGCACGTGGTGCGCCGCGGCCACCGCCCCGACCTGGTCGTCCGCGCCGAGGATGGTGAGCTCCGCGTCCAGCGGGACCGCGAGCGCCTTGGCGACGATCTCCGGCCCGATGCCCCGCGGATCCCCCAGGGTGACCGCGAGGCGCACGGTCATTCCCGCACGTCCACGTGGACTCCCCGTCGGAGCCCGTCGAGCCAGCGACGCATCGCCAGTTCCTCGCCGAGCTGGCTGCGGACCCGGTCACGGACATCCTCGAAGCGGATCGCGCCGCTCGGGCGCACCTCGGTCACCTGGGCGACGACCCACTTCTCCCGCGGGTCGTCTGCCGCTCCGGTGAGCCCGAAGACGTAGACCGCGCCGCTGTCGGGCAGCGCGCCCGTCCCGGCCCCGAAGGCGCGGGCGAAGGGCGCGGGCAGCTGGGTGAGCGGGACGAGCTTTGCCTCGCGCTCCTGGTCCGGCGCCTGGTGGATCCGCTGGAGCGAGTCGAGGGACGCGCCGGCCGCGACGAGGTCGCGCAGCGACTCGGCGAGCCGCCGGGTGCTGTCGGCGGCGGCGGCCGTGATCTCCGGCTGGATCAGGATGTGGCGCGCGTTGACTTCCGCCGGCTGGGTCCGTTCCACCTGGATGATGTGCAGCCCGAAGGAGCTCTCCACCGGGTCGGAGACCTGCCCGGGCCGGAGGCGGAACGCGGTGTTCTCGAACTGGGGCACCATCTGCCCGCGGCGGAACCAGCCGAGCGAACCGCCCTGGTCCCGGCTGGCCGGGTCGGCGGAGAACCGCCGCGCGGCCGTGGCGAAGTCCGCGCCCCGGCGGAGCTCGCCGACGATCGAGTCGGCGAGCGCACCGGCGCGGGCAGTGGCGGCCGAGTCGGCCCGGGGGGCGAGCACCAGCTGGTGCCAGGAGACCAGCGCCGGGAGGCTGTCGGCCTGCGAC
>CAVQWA010000020.1:0-5586 GCA_963717315.1 uncultured Gemmatimonadales bacterium | reverse complement strand
GACTAAAATCTGCGTAGAAAAAACCCACTGCTCCAAAATCCTCTTCGCTATCCAAGCAGACCACTTCATCTGCCACTTTTTCAATCAGGAAGAGAGCTTCGGTGGAAGCAACCGGGACGGCAACGACGATATGTTTAGCACCCTCCAATCGCATGCCTTTAATAGAGGCGAGCATTGTGGCCCCTGTGGCCACGCCATCATCTACGAGTATGACGGTATGGCCTTTAATAGCAGGCAAGGGAGCATATTGGCGATAAAGTGCTGCGCGTGCTTGCGCTTGGGATTGCTTCTCTTTGGCTTCACGATCGATGTAGTTTCTAGAAATTCCCAAAGCATGGATGATGTGATCGTTATAAACAGCTTCGCCGTTTTCCATGATGGCTCCAATGGCAAGCTCTGGATTACCCGGTGCACCGATCTTTTTGGGAATTATAGCGTTAAGTGGAAGGGATAGCTGTTTTGCTACTTCGTAAGCAGTCACGACGCCGCCGAACTCGTCGATCTCTACGCCCGGCGCAAGGTGGCGGCGGGCTTCGCCTTTCCCCCCGACTCGCGATGGCAGCGGGAGCTCGAATCGGCCTTCCTCTACGAGGACACCCCCGACCAGCGGACCGCCACCGAGGAGGTGAAGCGGGACATGGAGCGCCCGCGGCCGATGGACCGGCTGCTCGTGGGCGACGTGGGCTACGGCAAGACCGAGGTGGCGGTGCGGGCCGCCTTCAAGGCGGTGCAGGGGGGGAAACAGGTGGCGGTGCTGGTGCCCACCACGATCCTCGCCGACCAGCACGGCCGCACCTTCACCGAGCGGCTGGCCGACTTCCCGGTGACGGTGGAGGTGCTCTCCCGCTTCCGCACGGCCCGGGAGCAGAAGCAGGTGCTCGCCCGGCTCGCCCGGGGCGAGGTGGACGTGGTCATCGGCACCCACCGCCTCCTCTCCCGGGACGTGCAGTTCAAGGACCTCGGGCTCCTGATCGTGGACGAGGAGCACCGGTTCGGCGTCCGGCACAAGGAGCGGCTCAAGGCGCTCCGGCTGGCGGTGGACGTGCTCACCCTCACCGCCACTCCGATCCCGCGCACGCTGCACCTCTCGCTCGCGGGGCTTCGCGACCTCACCCTGATCGAGACCCCGCCGCGCGACCGCTCGCCCATCCTCACCTTCGTGGAGCCGTGGGACGACGCGCTGCTCGAGGAGGCGCTCGCCCGCGAGCTCGACCGCGGGGGCCAGGCGTTCGTGGTCCACAACCGGATCGAGACCCTCGAGACGATCGCGGCGCGGGTGCGGCACCTCGCCCCGCGGGCGCGGGCGGGCGTGGCCCACGGCCAGATGCCCGCCGAGCGCCTCGAGACGGTGATGCGCGGGTTCGTGAACGGCGAGGTGGACATCCTGGTCTCCACGATGATCGTCGAGTCCGGCCTCGACGTGCCCAACGCCAACACGATGATCGTCCACGACGCGCACCGCTTCGGCCTGGCCCAGCTCTACCAGCTCCGGGGCCGGGTGGGGCGCAGCCACCGGCGCGCCTACTGCTACCTGCTCGTGCCCGACACCGTGGACCCCGAGGCGGAGGACCGGCTCCGGGTGCTGGAGCACCACACCGAACTGGGCGCCGGCTACCGGATCGCGCTCCGCGACCTCGAGCTCCGGGGCGCCGGCAACCTCCTCGGCGCGGAACAGTCGGGCCACGCCCACGCGGTGGGCTTCGACCTCTACCTCCGCTGGCTGGACGAGACGGTGAAGGCGCTGCAGGGGCAGGGGACGCGGGCGGAGGCGGCCCCGTCGGAGGTGATCCTCGACCGGCCGGCGCGCATTCCCGACGGGTACGTGCCGGACGACGACGTCAAACTGGACCTCTACCGCCGACTGGCGCGAGCCGCGTCGCCCGGCGAAATTGACGAGTTGTCCGCGGAATTGCGGGAGCGGTTCGGGCCGCTGCCGGAGGAGGCGGGGTCGCTGCTCGACCTGACCCGCCTCCGGGTGGTCGGGGCGGAGCTCGGGATCCAGCACGTGCTGGTCCGGGGCGACGAGGCCCGGGTCACCTTCCGCGAGGGGGCGGTGCCGCGGCTCGCCGGGCTCACGGCCGCCCTGGAGGACGTCCAGCTCGCCGCGGAGGTGCGCCGGATGGTGCCCCTCTCGCTGCGACTCACCCGGCTGGGCGGTGAACCGCTCGTGCCCGCGCTGGTGCGCGCGTTGCGCGCCCTGTGAACCGCGCCTGCCCGGCGGCGCCGACCTGCGCTCGAACCCGTGGTCCGGAGACCTGATGCGACGCCCTGTCCTGTTCGTCCTGCTCGCCCTCGTGCCCGGCCTGGCCGGTTGCCGCGACGCCCTCACCGCGCACGCGGACGAAGCCGCGCGCGCCGCGGGCCAGACCCTCTCCGCCGAGCGGCTCGCCACCCTCATGGCGGCGGCCAAGGGGCTCCAGCCCACCCGCGAGTCGGCGCGCGACGTCGCCAACTTCTGGGTGGACTTCACCCTCTTCTCCCAGGCCGTCGCGGAAGGCACCGCCTTCACCGACAGCGCCACCATCGCCGGGGCGATGTGGCGGGAGCTCACCGAGCTCAAGGGCCAGCACTGGTACGACTCGCTGGTGGCGCGCCGCAGCACCGTCGCGCCCGGGGACGCCGACCGGCTCTATGCCGGCGACTCGCTCCGGCTGCTGCAGCACATCCTGCTGCGGGTCCCGCAGGACGCCTCGCCCGCCGACCGCCAGGCGGCGCGGACCCGCGCGGAGGGGCTGCTCGCGCAGGCCCGCCGGGGCGGCACCGCCGAGTTCGGCGCCCTCGCGGTGGCGAACTCCGCCGACCCGCAGAGCGCGCGCGACAGCGGCTTCCTCCCGCCGAGCGCGCGCGGCGCCTTCGTCGTGGCGTTCGACAGCGCCGGCTGGGCGCTCGCGCCGGGCGGGCTGAGCGGCATCGTGGAGACGCCGTACGGCTTCCACATCGTCCGGCGCCCCTCCGCCGCCGACGCGCGCGGCCGGATCGAGGCCTGGCTCACCCGCGAGGCGGCCGGCCGCTTCGAGACCGCGTACCTCGACAGCCTGGCGCAGGCGAAGGGGCTCGAGATCGAGTCCGAGGCCCCGGCGCGGATGCGCTCGGCGGTGGATGATCCGGAGAAGCACCGCACCTCGACCAGGAAGCTCGCCACCTGGCGGGGCGGGGCACTCCGGGTTTCCGATTACCTGCAGTGGCTCCAGGCCCTGCCGCTCCAGTTCACCATGCAGGTCCGCACCGCGGATGACGAGAACCTCCGGAACTTCGCCAAGGCGCTGGGGCAGAACTACATCTTCCTGGCGCAGGCCGACAGCGCGGGCATCCGCATCCCGGCAGCCGAATGGGCCATGCTCCGGCTCGAGTACATGGCCCGGCTCGACACGCTCAGCGCCGTGGTCGGGCTCGGCGCCGACGTCCGGGACTCCACCGTTCCGGTGGCGGAGCGGCGGAAGCTCGCCGCGATGAAGATCGACTCCTACTTCGACCGGGTCGTTTCGGGGGAGTCCCGGCTTCGTCCCCTGCCGTCCTCGTCCTTCGCCGGCATGCTCCGGGGCCGCTACGACCACCGGCTCTTCCCGGGCGGGCTGCAGCGCGCCGCCGAGCTGGCCCTGGCCAGGGGCGCCGACACCGCCCGTGCCGTCCCGGCGCCGCCGGGAGCGGCGGCCCCCGGCGGCGCCCCCGCCCCCGCCCCCGCCCCCGGCCTCGAGCCGGCCCAGGGCGGTCCGCCGGTCGGCGGCGCGCCCCGCCAATGATCCGCCCGGCGGCCCGGCGGCTCCTCGCCCTCGCCGTGCTCGTCACGGCGGGGGCGCCGGCCGTGGCGGCCCAGGAACCGCAGGTGGTCGACCGCGTGGTGGCGGTGATCGGCAACCATCCGATCCTCGAGTCGGAGGTGCAGGAGGAACTCTTCGCCCGCCAGTCGCAGGGGCTCCGCCTTCCCGCCGCGGGCGATTCGCTCGCCGGGGTGCGGCGCGCGATCATCGACGAACTGATCGACAACGAGCTCCTCATCCAGCAGGCCACCGCCGACACCGCCATCAAGGTGACCGACCAGGAGGTGGCCGCGGCGGTGGAGCAGAGCGTCCGGGGCGTGCGCGGCCGCTTCGGCACGGACCTCGAGTACCGCGACGAGCTGCAGAAGGCGGGCTTCCAGACGCCGGAGGAATATCGCCGGTGGCTCACCGACCAGCAGCGGCGCCAGCTGCTGGTGAAGGCGCTCCGCGACAAGCTCCGGGCCGAAGGCAAGCTGCGCCCGCTCAACCCGACCGAGGCGGAGATGCGCGCCTGGTTCGAGGCCCGGCGGTCGCAGGCCGACAGCCTCCCGGCGCTGGTCTCCTGGCACCAGCTGGTGCTCGCCCCCCGGGCCGACTCGGCCGCCACTGCCCGCGCCGGTGCGCTCGCCGACTCGATCGTCGGCGAGCTCCGCCGGGGCGCGGACTTCGCCACGGCCGCGCGGCGGTTCTCCGCCGACCCGGCCAGCCGGGACCAGGGCGGTTCGCTCGGCTGGTTCCGCCGCGGGCAGATGGTGCCCCAGTTCGAGAACACCGCGTTCCGCCTCCGGCCCGGGCAGGTCTCCGACCCGGTGGAGAGCTCCTTCGGGCTGCACATCATCCAGGTGGAACGGACCCAGCCGGCGGAAGTCAACGCGCGCCATATCCTGATCCAGCCGGAGATCACGGCCGCCGCCGCCGACAGCACCCGGCGGCTCGCCGAGTCGCTGCGCGACCTCGTCGCGGCCGGCGCGTCCCTCGACTCGCTCCAGCGGATCCACCAGGCGCCGGACCAGGAGCGCGAGGCAAAGCTCGTCCCGCTCACCCAGCTGCCCGCGCCCTTCGCCCGCGCCTTCGGGGCCGGGACGGGCGCGCTGCCCGACAGCGGCGCGGTCTACGTCTTCGGGCTCACCGGAGCGGCAGACGACCCGCGGGAGAAGTGGGTCGTCGCCCAGGTGACCGAGGTGCGCCCGAGCGGCGCGATCCGCTTCGAGGATGTCCGTGACCGGGTCCGCAGCCAGCTCGGCGAGGAACTGGCGATGCGTCGCTGGCTCGACGGGCTCCGACGGGGAGTCCACGTGGACGTGCGGGAATGACCGTGCGCCTCGCGGTCACCCTGGGGGATCCGCGGGGCATCGGGCCGGAGATCGTCGCCAAGGCGCTCGCGGTCCCGCTGGACGCGGAGCTCACCATCCTCGGCGCGGACGACCAGTTCGGGGCGGTGGCCGCGGCGCACCACGTGCCGGTCGGGCGGTGGGCGGGGGAGGGCGGCGCTCGGCGCGCCGGCACCATCAGAACGCTTTCGAGCTTTTGCCGCGCGTCAAAAAGCTGCGTCCCGAACTCCCGATCATCGTTATGAGCGCGCAAAACACGTTCATGACCGCTATTCGGGCGTCGGAGCGGGGCGCATACGACTATCTGCCGAAACCTTTCGATCTCAAGGAGCTCGTCGGCATCGTCGGCCGCGCCATGGCCGAGCCCCGCAAACGGCCCGAAGATGACCGCCACGATGAGATCGAGGGCATGCCGCTCGTTGGCCGTTCCCCGGCGATCCAGGAAATCTATCGTTCGCTCGCGCGACGGATGCAGACCGACCGCAATATGACGCGCA
>CAVQWA010000019.1:0-64174 GCA_963717315.1 uncultured Gemmatimonadales bacterium | reverse complement strand
ATGAGCCGCTCGTCATCCCACCAGTCGGCCGCCAGCACCACCGCGTTGCCCGGCCGGAGCCAGAGCCCGATGACGTCCCGGCCAGTGTCGGGGCGGACGAACTGCCGTCCCGCCACCCGGTGCCACTGGATGGACTCGAAGCCGCGGCCGCGCTTCGGGCGCACGTGGGTGCAGGCGAGCAGCTCCCGCCAGTAGCGCCGGGCCTCGGCGGGCGGATCGGTGCGCGCGGCCGGCAGCGTCTCGACCCATACACCGTGCAGGTGCGGGGGCACGAAGAGCAACGCGAGCAGGGCGAGCCCGAGAGTCGCTTGGCGAGGCATGATGCGCCCGCGAATCGCCAGTTCCGTGCCGGGCCGGCCGGGACACGTTAACCGCCGCTGCCACAATGCGTTGGGACTGGGCGCCACGCGGCTCGCTGCTCGCTATTCGCTGGTCGCCGATGGCGATTCGCGGTCCGCTCCCCGTTCCCCGCTCCCCGCTCCCCGCTCCCCTTGCGACCGACGACCGCGGGCAGGATCCCGCCTGGAGCCCGCATGCAGTTCGCGACGGCCGACGCCCTCGCCCCGCCCGGCGGGATCCGGCGGCGCTCGCATCGTTGGTCCGGCTCTCCGGCTCGGGTACGTTTCAGGTGTTCGGGGCCACGGCCAGCTGGATCGGCCTCATCCGCGTGCTCTCGACCTTCGGGAGCGACGTGGCGGCGGGCTGCACCATCGGCGTCGGGGTGATCCTCTTCGCGATCGTGCCGGGGTGGGGGCTCTCCGGCGCCGCCGGGGAGGTGCGTCACGTCGCGATCCTTCGCCTCCGGGTGCTGGCACTCGGGTTCCTCTTCCATCGCGTCGGGATGGTCATGGCCCAGGCGTTCAACGGCGCGGGCGACAGATGGAAGCTCACGGCGGCATGAGGCGCCTGCTCGAGGCGGTGGCCCTCGCGGCCCTGGTCACCGCCGGGGTGCGCCACGGCCTGGTGCCGCCGGCCCTCCCGGACGCGGAGCCGTCGCGGTTCGAGTTCTCGGCGGGGCGGGCGGCGCGACACGTCCGCCAGCTCGCGCGCTCGCCGCGGCCGCCCGGCTCGGAGGGACACGAGCGGTCGCGCAGGTGGCTCGCGCGGGTGATGGGCATCCTGGACGCCGACACCCTGACCCAGGAGGCCATCCAGCCCTCGCCCCGCGCCCCCAAGGCCGCGGTGGTGCAGAACGTGGCGGGCCGGCTGCGCGGCACCGATGGCGGGCCCGCGGTGCTGCTCGTGGCGCACTACGACGGCCACGCCGCCGCACCGGGCGCCGCGGACAATGCGGCCGGCGCCGCGATCCTGGTGGAAGTGATGCGCGCGCTCCGCGTCGGGCCCCCGCTCCGGCACGACGTGATCGCGCTCTTCACCGACGCCGAGGAGGAGGGGATGCTCGGCGCCCGCGCCTTCGTGGCGTCCCACCCCTGGCGCGGCGAGGTGGGCGTGGTGATCAACGTGGACGCGCGCGGGGCGGGCGGCCGGTCCCTCATGTTCGAGACCGGATCCCCCAACCTCGCCACCATCGCGGCCTACGCCGAGGAGGTGCGGGCGCCGACCGCGTCCTCCCTCTTCTACGCGCTCTACCAGCTGCTCCCCAACGACACCGACTTCACCGAACTCCGGGCTCTCGGCACCCCGGGACTCAACTTCGCCTTCCTCGGCGACGTGGCGGCCTACCACACGCCGCTGGACAGCGTGGGCCGGCTCGACCGCCGGACGCTCCAGTCGCAGGGCGACGCGGTGCTGGAGCTGGCGCGGAGGTTCGCGCTGGAAGGACCGCCCGCCGACACCGCGGGCGGCGGCAGCGCCGCGTTCTTCTCCGCGCCACTGCTTGGCCTGGTCTGGTGGCCACTGCGCTACACCTGGGCCCTCGTCGTGACCACCGTGCTGGCGCTCGGGACGGCCATCGGCTTCGGTCTGCATCGCGGCCGGCTGCGCGCCGGCGGCATCGTGCTGGGGGCGGTGGGCGCGCTGGTCGCCACCGCACTGGCGGTGACGTCCGCGGTCGGATTCCGGGTCGGCCTGGGCGCGGTGCTGGCACGGCGATCCACTGCCGGCGTCCTGGAGTGGCACCCGGCCCTCGCGATCGCGCCCCTCGTCCTGGCTTCGGGCGTGGCCCTCGTCCTCCTCCGCCTCGCCCGGCGATGGGGCGCTCCCGAAGCCCTTTCGGCCGGCGCCGCCGTCCTCTGGGTGGCGGGAGCGGGGCTGCTCGCCCTCCGGCTGCCGGCCGGGTCGTACCTCTTCCTGGTGCCGGCGGCCGGCGCGTCAGCGGGCCTGCTGCTGCGGGCGCTCCTCTCCGACGAGACCGGCCCGCCGTGGGCGCGATGGGTGGCCACACTGGCGCTGCTTCCGGTCGTGGTTCCGCTCATCCCGCTCGCATTCCTCGGCCTGGGCACGGGCCCGCTCCCCGCCGGGGCGGTCGCCGCGCTCTGTGCGCTCTCCACCTGGCTCCTCGCACCGATGGTGGCGGAGCTCGACCCGCGACGCTGGTGGATCGTGCCGGCGGCGGCGCTGGCGGGTGCGCTGGGCGTGGGAGCCTGGGCGCTCCGGGGCGCGCATCACTCGGCGACGTGGCCGCGGCCGGACAACACGGAGGTGAGGGTGGCGGCGGACCCCGGGAGCCTGCGGCTGGAGCGCCTGCCCGGAAGGGCCGGGGACGGCGCAGCACGATTCCGGGTCACCGCGCCCGCGGGCACGCGCCGCCTGGAGTTCGTCCTCGATCGCCCCCCCCGCGTCGCCCGGCTCGCGGGGCTCGAGCTGCCGACCGCGGCGTTGCCGGACGGGCGTGGCTGGCGCTACGCGCTGGTGGCTCCGCCCGACACCGGGGTCATCCTCGAGATCCTCCCGGATTCGACGGCGACGGAGCTGGTGGCTGAAGCGCACGTTCCCGGCCTCCCGCCCGGCACGGTCCGGCCGGTGGGGACGATGCCGTTCGGGACGGGGGACGAGACGCTGGTGGTGAAGCGGGAGGGGCTGGAATAGGACGGTCGGACGATCCGACTGCCCGACTATCCGACTGTCCGACTGTCCGACTGCCCGACTGCCCGCAGCCGCTCCAGCATCACCGCGGTGTTGATCAACGCCGCGTGCGACAGGCCGAGCGGATAGTTGCCGAGGTGGTCGCCGGTGCGCGGGTCGATCTCCTCGGCGAAGAGGCCGAGCGGGCTGGCGCGGCGGAGCAGGAGGCGGAAGAGCCGTTCCGCTTCGTCGAAATCGCCCGTGAGCGCCACGTTCTGGACCATCCAGAAGGAACAGGCGACGAAGGCGCCCTCGTCGCCATTCAGGCCGTCGGCGGTGCGGTAGCGGTAGATCAGCTCCTCCGGCCCGGCGCCGAGCTCACGGCGGACGGCGTCCAGCGTGCTCCGGACCCGGGGGTCGGTGCGGTGAATGAAGTGCACCTTGGGGATCAGGAGCACCGAGGCGTCGAGTGCCGGCTCGCCATACCCCTGGACGAACGTCCCCCGCCCCGGGTCCCACCCCCGATCCAGTACCTCGGCCTTCACCGCCTCCGCCTCGGCGCGCCACCGGGCGACGTCCCCCCGGAGCTGGTGCTGCTCCGCCAGCGCGGCCCCCCGGTCCAGCGCGGTCCAGGCCATCACCTTGCTGGAGACGTGGTGCCGCGGCGCGAGCCGCTCCTCCCAGATCCCCCAGTCCGGCCGGCGCCAGTTGTCGGCGACCCAGTCCACGAGCCGGTTCATGCTGGCCCACGCCGCCTCGCCGGGCGCCTGCGTCCGGTGGGCGATGGCGATGGTGTCCAGCAGTTCCCCATACACGTCGAGCTGGAACTGGTTCGCGGCCCCGTTGCCGATGCGCACCGGCCCGGAGCCGGCGTACCCCTCCAGGTGGTCGAGGACCCTCTCGTCCGCCTCGCGATCGCCGTGGGGGGAGTAGAGCACCTGCAGGTGGCTCGCGTCGTCCCGCCGGCAGGCGCGGACGAGGAACCGGATGAAGGCCTCCGCCTCGCTGAGGATGCCGAGGGAGTCGAGCGCGTAGAGCACGTACGCCGAGTCGCGCAGCCAGGTATAGCGGTAGTCCCAGTTGCGCCCCGCGCCGAGCCATTCCGGCAGCGAGGTGGTCGGGGCCGCCACGATCGCGCCGCTCGGCTCGTACTGCAGGAGCTTGAGCGCGAGCGCGCTGCGCTGCACCTCGGCGCGGTACGGGCCGTGGTAGTCGAGCGGCGCCACCCACGTGTCCCAATAGTCGATGGTGGCGTCGAGCGCGGCCTGGGGCCCGAGGGTGACGGCGGCCGGCGTCTCGTCGTGGTCCCAGCGGAGGACGAACCAGCGCTCCTCGCCGGCCTCCAGGTCGAACCGGGCGGTGGCCGCACCTCCCTCCATCGCCCACTCGAGCTCGGGCCAGGCCGAGAGGGCCAGCGCGTGGGTGGAATCGGTCGCGGTGAGGCCCGCCCGGCGCGCGGTGAGCCGGGCCTCATCCCGCCCGTACGCGAACCGCGGGTGGAACACCGTGGCCATCGGGACCCGGCCCCGGTGCCCCACCACCCGGCGGAAGAGCACCGGCTCGGCGATGCGTGCGGCCCCCATCGGGAGGAAGTCGGTGACCGCCGCGGCCCCGCCGGCCTCGAAATGGAAGGTGGTCACCAGGACGTTCGTCCCGGGGAGATACCGCTGCTCGCTGGTTGCCGGCGCGGCCGGCCCGATCCGCCACCGCCCCCCGCGCTCGGCGTCGAGGAGTGCGGCGAAGACCGACGGATCGTTGAAGCGCGGCAGGCACCACCAGTCCACGCCGCCGTCCCGGCTGACCAGCGCGGCCGTGCGGAGGTCACCGATGACGCCATAGTCCGCGATCGGCCAGTAGCGGTCCCTCATGCCGGCGGTCCCAGCCACGGCCCGGCCGCCAGCCAGCGCAGCAGCGCGGTCACCGCCTCCGGGTCGGGGAGTCGGTCGGTGGCGGCGGTGGCCTGGCCGTCACCCACGCGGATGGAGCGGCCGAGGCCGGCGAGGGACCGGAAGGCATCCTCGTCGGTGCGGTCGTCACCGACGTAGAGGGCACGCACCCGGCCGGTCCACTCCTCGCCGTAGCGCGCCCGGAGGAGTTGGAGCACGGCGAGTCCCTTGTGCCACTCGAGTGGGGGCCGGGCCTCGAGTACGGCCTTCCCCGGGACGGCGCGCAGCCCGAGCCGCTCGAGGATGGCCGCGCCGCGCCGCTCCGCCCTGCTCCGCGCCCGCGGCGGGAGCGGGCGGAGGTGCCAGCTCAGCGTGAGGCCCTTGTCCTCCACCCACGCCCCGGGCTCCCCCAGCGCGTCGAGCCGGCGATTCGCCTCCTCCAGCGCCTCGCGGGCGGCGCCCACGTCGGGATGCCGCCAGTGGAGCCCCGGCCCCTCCATCTCGAACCCGTGGTTCCCCACGAGCGTGACTCCCGGCACCGGCACGCGCGCCCGCAGGTCCTCGAGCGAGCGCCCGCTCACGACCGCCACGTCGAGGTGCTGGCCCGACGCCGCCCGCTGCAGGGCATCGAGCGCGGGCGGGTCGAGCCGCGCCGCCTCCGGCCGCTCCACGATGCCCGTCAGCGTGCCGTCATAGTCGAGGAAGAGCGCGGTGCGCGGGCGGCCCCCGAGCCAGGGCGCGAGCCGCCGGGCGACCATGTCCGCGGGCCCGGGACCGGCGCCCTCTTCGCCCGCCGCGGCTTCCGCGGCGGCGAGGAAGCCGTCGGCCCACGCGGCGACATCGAGCTCGCGCACCCGGTCGCGCAGCGCCGCCATCCTCGCGCGGCGCTCCACGGCAGGCATCGCGAGCGCCGCGTGGGTCGCCTCGGCCACGCCGTCGATGTCGAACGGATTCACCATCACCGCCTCCTGCAGGGCCTCCGCCGCCCCGGCCAGCTCGGACAGCACCAGCACCCCGGGCTCGGCCCCCACCTGGCTCGCGACGTACTCCTTGGCCACCAGGTTCATCCCGTCGCGGAGTGGCGTGACGAGGGCCACCTCGGCGCGGGCGTAGAGCCCGGCGAGCATGGCCTGGTCGAGCGAGCGGGCGAGGTAGCGCACCGGACTCCAGCCCTCCTCGGAGAAGCGGCCGTTGATCCGGCCCACCATCTCGTCCACATCCCGCTTCAGCCGGCCATACTCCGCCACCCGCTCCCGGCTGGGCACCGCCACCTGGGTGAATACGATCTTCCCCCGGTATTCCGGGTGCCGCTCGAGCAGTCGCTCGATCGCCAGCAGCCGCTCCCCGATGCCCTTGGTGTAGTCCAGCCGGTCCACGCCGAGGATCTCGCGAACGCCCTCGGCCCGGCGCGGCGCCGGGCGGGCGAGCGCGGCGCGGGCGCGCGCCTCGGTGGCCGCCACGGGGATGCCGACCGGATGGACGCCGGTGGCGACCTCCCGTCCCTCGACCTGCACCGTGCCGCGCGACCGGTCCACCTCGCCGCCCAGCAGCCGCTCCACGCTGTCCAGGAAGTGGGTCGCGTAGGAGGCGGTGTGGAAGCCGACGTAGTCGGCGCCGAGCATCCCCCGGAGGAGCGCCCGGCTCCAGGGCAGGATCCGGAAGACGTCCGCGGCGGGGAAGGGGATGTGGAGGAAGAACGCGATCGGTGCGTCGGGCCGCCGGGCGCGCAGGTGCACCGGGGCGCGCATCAGGTGGTAGTCGTGGATCCAGATCGTGGCGTCCGCGGGGGCCTCCGCCGCCGCGACCTCGGCGAACCGCTCGTTGACCCGTTCGTACGCGGGCCACGCGGCGCGGTCCACCCGCGCGTGCTCCACGAAGTAGTGGAAGAGGGGCCACAGGGTACGGTTGGCGAACTGCCCGTAGTACTCGCTCACCTCGGTGGCCGAGAGCGGCACATCCGCGTACTCGACGCGCGGGTCCTCCGGCAGCGGCAGCCCACCCGCGCGCGCCAGGTCCTCCGACGAGATTCCCGGCCACCCGATCCACCGGCCTCCCCGTGCGGCGAGCGCGCCGCGCAGCGCCGTCACCAGCCCGCCGGGGGCGGGCGTGAGCGTGAGGCGCCCCGCGCGGCGCTCCGCGGCGAACGGGAGGCGGTTGCTGACCAGGGCGAGCGGGGTGGGGATGGGGGCCTCCGGCGGGGACGGGCTTTCGCAATGTAACCCGGGCGGTCCGGCGGCCCGGCGGCCCGGCGGCTCGGCCCCGCTCCCCGCTCCCCTTGCCCCTCCTGCGCCCGTCCGACAGCTTCTCCCCCACCCGTGCCGGAGGTGCCCCGTGGTCAGCGCCGTCATCCTGCTCAAGGTCGAGCGTTCGCACATCAAGGCCCTCGCCGAACGGCTCGCCGAATTCCGGGAGATCAGCGAGGTCTTCTCCGTGGCGGGGACCTACGACGTGGTGGCGGTGGCGCGGGTGGGCAAGAACGAGGACCTCGCCGAACTGGTCACCGAGCGGCTGGTGAAGCTGCATGGCATCGAGGCGAGCGAGACGCTGATCGCGTTCCGGTCCTATGGCCGCAAGGAGGTCGAGGCGGGCTTCAGCCTCGGCTCAGGCTGACCGCCGGCAGCGGCCCTACGGCGGGAGGAGGTCGTCGATCTGCTCCAACCGCTCGATCCACGTCGTGGAGCCGAAGAGCGACCAGAAGTCGAGGTAGGCGCTGAGGGCCCACCGCCCCGAGACGAGCGCGAGCGCCTCGCCGTCGAGCGCCAGCCCCCGGGTGTCCCGGTCGAGCGATCCCATCGCCAGGTAGAGCACCGAGTGGTCCCGCACCGGCGCGGGGAGCTGGTCGTGGCCCTCCATCAGGGTTCGAACCACCTCCAGGCGGCGCTGTGCCGGGATCACTCCCGGCTCCGGGGTCACCGTCACTCCCTCGCTCCACTGTCGCAGGGTGAGGTCCAGCGCCCGGTGGGTCTCCGGCTGCAGCGCCAGTTCCTCCAGCAGTGCCCGGCTGGCGATGAACTGGACCGTCTGGTGCAGCTGGGGGCGCTGTCCGACGGAGTCGGCCGGCACCGCCTCCCGCCCCGCCTGGAGGGAATCCATCCGGGCGCGATGGTCCCGCAGCATCCGCCACGTCGTCTCCGGGAAGGGATACTGCGACCGCAGGAAGGCGTACTTCCCGTAGGTCGTGTCCACCTCCTGCAGCTTCGCTTCCGGCATCCCGATGGGCGCCTCGCGGGTATAGAGCCCCACGCGCAGGTCCCCGCCGTCCCCGTGGATCACGTCGGCCAGGTCCCGCTGCACCAGGAACAGCCGGGTGAAGAGCTCGCGGGTGGCGGCGACCGACTCGAGCCCGTCCCGCGGCGCGTTGGCGCGTGACGGCGCGACCAGGTACACCTCGCATCCGCGGAGCGCCGCCGAGAGCAGCTGGGCGGACCAGAGCGGGTTGGTCCAGCGCGAGCCGGGGACATGGATCACGGTGCCCGGCGGCACCAGGTCCCAGAGCAGCAACTGCAGGAACGTGGCGTCCTTCCCACCCCAGCCGGTCCGGTTCTGGGCCAGGACGACCCGGGCCGTCGCGCCCGTCGCCTCGAGCATCGCCACCTGTGCCGCGTAGTCCGCCGGCCGGGCACCTTCCCGGAGCGGCGGGGGGAGGTCCGATTCCCGGAAACCGTTGCGCCGCATCACGTCGCGGACGGCCTGTACGGCGTCGGCGGCGGCCGGTCCGGTGAGGACGAGTGCCCGGTCCTCCCGGGTGGGCGCGGTATAGACGTCGCCGACCCCGACCCCCGCGAGGATCACCTCGCCAACCGCGGGCTCGGCCGGGGAGACGTCCCGGATCACGATCTTCCGGTGGTCCCGCATCACGTTGTCGAGGCCGAGGGGCAGCCCCGGGATCCGCCCGGTCCGGAAGGAGAGGTCGGACGGGTTGGTCACGTTGACGTGGATCCTGACCAGCTGCCGCACCCGGTCGCCGCCGAACGCGACCGAATCGGCGACGAGCCGCCGCGAGCCCGCCACCGCCTGGCGGAGCGAGTCCTGCCAGGCCGCGATGACCTCGGCCATCGCCGCGTGGGTCGACGGCAGCGCGACCCGGTGGTCGAGCGGCCGTTCCAGCAGGTCGAGCCAGCGCCGGCTCCCCTGCCGGTCGTACTGGTTCTGGTCCAGCATCAGCACGTAGACCGGCACCGTCCCGGTCCGGTCGTACTCGCGCACCCGGCGCGTCAGCGCCGCGAGGTAGCCGAGCACGGTCTGGTAGAACCCGATGCGATCCGGCTGGCCCGCCTCGTCCACGCCGCGGTAGTCGTCGATCCAGAGTATGTGGTAGCGCTCCGCCTCGTGGATGGTGCGATTGAGCTCCACCTGGAACTGTTGCGCGCCGACGTAGAGCAGGGCGTTGCCGCCGGCGAACGGCCGCGCGAGCGCGCGGGCCAGCAGCGCGTCCACCTGGGCCTGGGTCCGGTGCTCCTCGGGGCGCAGCACCAGGGCCATCGGGAGCCAGTTGAGGCGGCTGTCTCCGGTGCGGCCGGCCAGGTCGGCCCGGAGTGCCTCGAGCTCGGCGAGCCAGGCGTCAAGGACGCGCAACTGGCCGGGGGCGTGTGCGGCGTCCTGCCGGGGCGCGAGCCAGCCGATGAACCGGGCGCGCGCCCGGGCGATGAGCCCCGCGAGCGTATCCGGCTTCCTGATCTGGCCCACCGTGCGGTTGTACGGGAGGAGCACCTCCTCGAGGGCGATCCGCCGGGCCATCGCCGCGAGCGGGGCGCCGGCGGACTGCGCCACCGAGTCCGCCGCGCCCGAGGCGAGCCCGAACGCGCGCTCGAGCGCGGCGTGGTAGCGCAGCAGCTCGCGCCGGTAGGGCGCGTCCCCCGGAAGCTGCGGGTCGCGCGCCCCGAGATCGGCCCGGAGGGTGGCGACCCCGGCCTCCGTGGCCGGCACCACGCCGCCGCCGGTCGCCCCGCGCGCGGGCAGGTCCCAGAGGAGGGAGGAGAACCGGCTCACCCAGCGGGCGGAGGACCGCATCGCCTCCCACTCCAGCCCGGTGGGGGAGCCGGGCTCCGGAGGCTCGATGGGCTCGCCGCGCACCGGTCGCGGGAGCTCCGCCTCGACCCGCTCTGGACGGGTCCGGCCCAGCCAGGGCTGGGCGAGGGGTAGCTGAATGCCGAGTTGGAGGACGTTCCCGTCGCCCGTGAGCCAGTCGAGCCGCAGGTCGCCACCACGCCCGAGGAGGCCTCCCCGGACCGGCGGAACCTGGAGGGAGATGATTCCGCGCAGGCGCTCCCGGCGCAGGTTGTAGTCCAACCCGCCGCCCAGGAAGTACAGGGGGGAACGGAGGAGGAATCGCCCACCGCCATCGAGGCGGCTTCCGGCCACCCCGCCGTACGCCTCGGCCTGCCAGCCGAGCAGGCCGGAGAGCGGCGCGGCGAGGTCGCGATAGACCCCGAGGCTGCCCGAGAAGCTGGTGACGTCCCCGTCGGCTTCCCGGCCCTGTCCCAGGCTCACGGCGTACCACGGTTTCCAGCGGGGCGGCTGCCCCATCGACCTGATGGGGGACCAGGTGCTCGCCGCCGGTGGGGTGAACGCCGAGTCCGGGGCCTGGGCGCGGAGGATGGCGGGGCCGGCGGCCCCAAGCGCGAGCACGATGCCGGCGGGGAATCGGAGCTTCACGGTGGGGGAAGATACCGGTCCCGGGCGCGCCGTCCATCCACACTGGCCCGACAGTGCCCGCAGGGGCGCGGCGACTCGCACTTCGCGGTGCGCGGAGCGCGCCGCGACTGGCGCGCGCGCGCGGGAGCGGATGTCGCCAGTGCAGGGAGGCGCCTGCGCCAGGGCGCCAGTCGGGCGCTCCGCCTTGTCCGGCGTGCGATTGCGGGCGACAGCGGCGACGCACTCGGCCGCGGTTTCCCGTCCCTCGGCTGCGCCCCCTGCCGCGGCACGCCTCCTGCCATCAATGGTCCCCGACCGACGTCCCCCGACTCACTTCCTGTGTCCCACGGTCCATGCGCCGTTACTTCCTGGTCGTCGCCGTCCTCCTCTTCCTGGCGCAGGTGGTCCAGGCCTAGGCCCCCCCCGGGCCGCCTGCGACCCCGGCTGACCGGATACCCGCCCCGGGGCGCGCACCCGCGCGTCGAACCGACTAGTAGTCGAACTCGAACATCGCGGCGAGGCCAAGCCGGCCCTCGCTGCGCACCGCCGTGAGCACGAGGGCCAGGCTCCGGTCCGGGAGGAGCATCCAGAGCCCTCCGCCCACGCCCGTGTGCCAGCGGCCCGACGGCTCGTCCTCGAACCAGACCCTCCCGGCGTCGGCGATTCCGAGTACCCCGAAATCCCAGTCCACCAGGAACGGCACCTTCCCGGTGCGGACCCGCCAGTCGGTGTTGAGCCAGGCGGCGGCGTCGCCGGCGTACCGGTTGGGGTCGAGGCCCCGCATGGCGTTGGGCCCCCCGAGGAAGGCTGCCGCGTGCAGCGGGTAGCGGCCCCAGGACCGCACCGCCCCGAGCCGGGGGGCGAAGGTGAACCAGGGGGTCGGACTGAGGTAGGTGGACGCCCTGAGGTGGGCCTCGCCGAAGGCGTGCGTGGCGTCGAGCCAATCGGCATACCAGTGCCCGCCGAGGTCGAGCAGCACCCCGCGCCGGGCCGCCACCGGCGCGTCCCGCGAATCCCAGCGGAACGCGGCCCGGGCACCGGCCGCCGAGAAGTCCTCGCTCCCGTACGGGCGGCGTTCATTGACGAGGTTGTCGCCGTCGCGGGTGGACACGTGCTGGATCACCGGCCCGGCGGCCAACTCGCCCCGCGCCCCAAGCTGCGTGCCGAGCCAGGCGCCCGCGACGTAGTGGGTCTGGTGCGCCCGGTAGAACTCGGTGTCGGCGGAATCCTTCGGGGTCTCGTTGCCGTAGCCATACCAGCGCAGGACCTCGATCCCCGAGGCCTTGCCCTCGAGCCGGAGCCACGCCGGCGAGTTGGCCCAGTGGAAATCGCCCTGGGCCTCGAAGCGGAATGCCTGCGCCCCCGTGGCATAACCGAGACGGGCGCGGAGCCGCCGCTTCCAGGGGGCGTAGCCGGGAGCCCACGTCGTCCAGGCCGAACCGACGGCGAGGAGGAGGCCGATGTCCGAGTGGGCCCGGATGTCGGGCCAGGGCGAGATCGCCGTTCCGCTGAGCGGCTGCGGCCGCCCCTGCCCGAGAGCCTGCCGGATCGAGGCGGCGCGCAGGTCATCCCCCTTCGGGGGATCCTCGTGGAGCCGGGTGCGGAGCGTCCGGGCCGCCTCGCCCAGGTGGTCACGGCGCTGCCGGAGCGCGGCGGCCAGGGCGGCGCCGCGGTCCGGACTCCACGCTGCCGGGAGCGTGGCCACCGCTTCGGCGATGGTGGCGTCGTCCAGCCGTTCGGCGAGCGCCGCCGCCACCGAGTCCCAGGTGGATTCCGGCAGCGGCCCGGCCAGTCGCGCGTCGAGAATGAACTGCGCCCGGTTCTGGCCCAGACGCCGCGGATACTCGGGCTTGAAGGTGGCCGCCTCCGGCATCACCGGGCGGATCGCCAGGAAGAACAGGCCGCCGAATCTCGAGAACGCGTCCCAGCGAAGCCGGGGCGCGGGACGCCAGCGGCCGTCCTCACCCAACTCCCACGGCCCCCGCTCCGGTGCCGGATCGGCGTCACCCACCAGGACGTCGAAGAGCCGGCTCCGCAGGTAGCTCAGCGAGTCGATCCGCAACGGGGCTCCCGCCTCGAGCAAGTCGAGGATCTCCTGCGCGCTGCGGCGTGCACTGTCGGGCGCCGCCCGGGCCGGCGTGAGCCACCCCAGCTGGCTGCCGAACCGCTCGCGGGCCGAGCCGAGGTTCGAGGTGTCCGGGAGGAAACGGAGGGTCGGTTCGGGATGCGCCACTCCCGCCTGGCAGGCGAGGGCGGCCGCGACCAGCGGGGCTCCCGGGTGGCGGGCGCTGATCAGGTCCTGCAGCACCAGGGCGACGGCGGGGTGGTCCGCGAGCGGGGCGATGCCGCTGGCGAAGCGGGGGTCGAGCGGGGCGAAGCGCCAGCGCGCGCCCGAGGCATCCTCGAGGGCGAGCGCCGGTTCGAGCAGCGCCTGGCTCGCCACGCCAACCACGCGGAATCCGCGCCCGCCGAGCTCGAGCTGCTCGGCCCGGATCGGCGCCGCCCAGAGGTCCCGATGGTGCGCCCCGAAGAGGCCGCCGGCGAGGAAACCGAGCGGGCCCCGGGTCGAGTAGTGCGCACCGGCCGCCGTGGTGGCGGAATCGGGGGAAGACTGGGCCGCGGCCGGGCTCGAGAGCGCGGCCGCCGCCAGGAAGAATCGGAGTCTGGTCAAGCGGCCCGGTTACCGCGCCGTGGCCTGTTCTCCCGCCGGTTTCCGCGGCATCATCTCCTCGCGGTTGGCCAGCGTGTAGACCGTCCACGCGACGACCGTGGCCGCCTGCTTCAGGTCGTCCATCACGAACCGCTCGTAGGTGTCCGCGTTCGAGTGATGGGTGCGGATCCCGTACTCCAGCGGATCCTGGATGTAGTTGAATCCTGGCACGCCCGCCGCGTCGAACGCGAGGTGGTCGGTGCCGCCGGTGTTGCCGTGCCGCACCGCGACGACGCCGAGGTCCGCCAGCGGGCTGAAGATCGCCTCGAAGACCGGGCCGGCCGCCGCGTTCGACTGGGTCCAGATCCCCCGGAGCCGCCCGGCGCCGTTGTCCACGTTGAGGTAGGCGGAGACCTTGCCGAGGTCGGCGCCGTGCGCCCGCACCCAGGAGCGCGAACCGATGAGGCCCTGCTCCTCACCGCTCCAGAGGCCGATCCGCACCGTGCGGCGCATCGGGAGCCCGGTGGCCTTCAGGATCCGCATCGCCTCCATCATGACGACCGAGCCGGCCCCGTTGTCGGTGGCACCGGTGCCGCTGTGCCAGCTGTCGAAATGCGCCCCGATCATCACCAGCTCGTCCGCCTTGTCGCCGCCGGGAATCTCGGCGAACGCGTTCCGCTCCGAGCGGTCGGCGTCGAGGAACCGGTTCCGCACGTTGAGCTCGAGCCGCACCGGGACGCCGCGCTTCGCGTTCCGCCACATCTGGCCGTAGTGCTCGTGGCTCACCAGCAGGGCCGGGATCGGGTTGTAGACGCTGTCGCGCGCCAGCCGGCCGTCGGGATGCCCGCCGGTGCGCAGGATGTGGTAGGTCCAGCCCGAGGGAATCAGGAGCGCCGTGGGCTGCTCGGCGCGGAGGAAGGCGCCGACCGCCTGGTTCACGGCCTGCATCTGGCGGAACCGCGCCATCCGGTCGGGGTCGCGCTGGCCCGGCCCCTGGGGCCGTTCCGGGACCGGCGCGAGCAGGGAGTCGGCGTCGAGCCGGCGGGGCGTGGGATCGAATTCCGGCGGGATGTCGGCCGGCGGATTCCGGAGCACGCAGGCGCCCTTGAGCTTGCCGCGCCACTGCGCCAGCTCGGCGGTGTCCTGAACCTCCATCGCGACCACTCGGCAAGTGACCGTGCCCTTCGTGCTCCCCGACCAGGCCTGGCTCGTGGCGTTCAGCGGCTGCACGAACGGCTCGAGGAAGCGGCCGCTGTAGCTCACCCGTTCCCAGCCGCGGCCGAAGGCGGAGTCCCACGCCTCGGTGCCGGGTTTGGCGAGGCCCCACTTCGTGAAGGTGGCCACCGCCCAGTCGTTGGCGCGGTCCATCGAGGGCGACCCGGTGAGGCGGGGCCCGATGACGTCGGTGAGGTATCCCGCCAGCGACTCGATCCGGGAGTGCTCGGTGGCTTCCGCCCGGATCTTCGCGAGTGCGGCCAGGTCGAGCCGCTCGGTCACGACCTGCTGGGCGGCGGCGGGGCTGGCGAGGAGCAGGGCGACGAGCGCGGGGAGTGCGCGCCGCGCGAGGGTACGGGACATACGACCTCCAGCGAAGGCTGAACGGCAGGGGCAAGCGGGCGTATACTATCACTTCGTCGCCCGGGACGCACCCGGATGCCGTCAACCCTGCGGCGGCGGCCGGCATCCCAGTGCCAGGATGCCCGATGCCCTCGCCCTGGAGCCGCCTGCGCCTCCCGCTCGCCGTGCCGCACCCCGGGTTGCCGTGAGCGACCCACCCGCGCCCGCCAGGGCGGGCGATCCGGTGGCCTTCCGGGCGCTCTATGCCGCGCACGCCCCCCGGGTGCACGCGCTCTGCCTCCGGCTCGAGCGGGACACCGCCACGGCGGAGGAGCTGACGCAAGATGTCTTCATTCGCGCCTGGCGGGCGCTGCCGGACTTCCGCGGTGAGGCGCGGGTCTCGACCTGGCTGCACCGGATCGCTGTGAACGTGGTGCTGGAACACCGGCGCACGACCGCCCGCCGCCTCCGGCGGGTCGAGCCCTTTGGCGACCTGGAGTTGCTGGGCGCCTCGGCCCCGGCCGCCGAGGCGGGGTTCGACATGGACCTCCGCGCCGCACTCGAGGGCCTGCCGCCCGGGGCCCGGGCCGTCTTCGTCCTCCACGAGGTGGAGGGCTACACCCACGCGGAGATCGCCGAGATGAGCGGCGTCACCACCGGCACCACCAAGACCCAGCTGTTTCGCGCGCGGCGCCTGCTGCGGGAGGCCCTGTCCCGATGACCTGCGCTGAAATGGACGTGCGGATCGACGCCCTGCTCGACGGCGAGCTTTCGGGTGCCGAGCGGGCCGAGGTCGAGGCCCACCTTGCCGCCTGCGCCGCCTGCGCTGCCCTCCACGCAGACCTGCTGGCGATCCGCGAGCGCGCCCGCCGCGCCCCGGCGGAGATCACGCCGCCGCCGGCGGTGTGGGCTGCCCTGGAACGACTCACGACTCGCGACTCGCGACTCGCGACTCCCCCCGCTTCCCGCTCCCCGCGGTCGCCCTGGCTCCTCGCCGCCGCGGCGGTGCTGCTGGTGACATTGTCCAGCCTGGCCACCGTACTCGTGGTCCGGGACCGCGACTCGCGACTCGCGACTCGTGACTCTGCGGGCGCCGCCCTCGACCCCCGACTCGCCGCCCTCGAAGCCGACTACCAGCGCGCCACCGCCGAGCTCGTCCGCGCGCTTGACGCCGAGGCGGCGCTCACTCCGTCGGTGCGCGAGGCCCTCGGCCGTCACCTCGCCGTGGTGGATGCCGCCATCGCCGAGGCGCGCGCCTCCGTCCTGGAGCGCCCGGCGGACCCCGACGCCGGTGGGATGCTCCTCGCCGCGTACCGCCAGAAGCTCGACCTCCTGGAGCGGGCCACGCGGCTCGGCTCCGAGTCCTGAGGAACCATGATGCGATCCCGTTCCGTCCTCCTCCTCGCGGCGCTGGCCGTCATCGCCGTCCCCGCCGGGGCCCAGCAATTGAACCGCGGCTTCCCGCTCGACCGGGACGCGGCGATCCGCATCCTCAACCTCGCCGGCTCCATTACGGTCCGCGGGTGGGACCGCGACTCGGTGGCCGTCTCCGGGAACGTCCCGCCGGGTGAAGGGATGTTCTATGCCGGCGGGCGGGGGGGGGCGGCCAAGATGGGCGTCGAGCCCAAGGGGACCACCCCGCCGCGGGCCGAGCTTCAGGTGATGGTCCCGCGGAACGCGAGGGTCTGGATCAAGACCGACGAGGCCACGGTGGACGTGGCCGGCGTGGCGGGGCAGGTGGACGTGTACAGCGTCGGTGGGCGGATCCAGGTGGCCGGGCCGGTCCGCACCCTCTCGGTCGAGACGATGGACGGTGCCGTGACGGTCGAAGGCGAGATGACCTGGGTGCGGCTCAAGTCGGCCGGGGGGGCGGTGCGCTTCCTCGGCAGCGCCGACGACCTCGTCGCGTCGAGCGTCAGCGGCGCGGTGGCGGTGGAGGCCCGCCGGCTCGGCCGCGCGCGGGTGGAGACGGTGACCGGCGACGTGCGATTCGCCGCGGCGCCGGATCGGACCGGCACGATCTCGATCGAGACCCACGCGGGCACGGCGGAACTGCTCATCGCACCGGGCGTCGCGGCGATCTTCGAGTTGAGCACGCTGGGAGGCACGATCACGAACCGGCTCACCGCGACGAAGCCGCACCCGGGGCCGGGCGGACGGGGTCGGGAGCTGAGCTTCGGGACCGACGCCAGCGGCGCCGTGATCACGGCCCGGAGCTTCAAGGGAGACATCATCGTCGGCCGGGCGGAGGGCCTCGCGGCGGGGAAGAGGTAGCCGTCAACCGATCGGCGACCGCCGGCATCGGAGTGAATGTGGAGGCGCGGAACAACCCCGTTCCCGGTTCCCCCGTTCCCCGTTCCCCGTGAGGTCCCCATGCCCCGCTCCCTCGCCCTCGCCGCCGCTGCCCTGCTCGCGCTCCCCGCCATCGCGGTGGCCGGTCCGCCCTGGGTCTCGATCGAGCTCCCGGCGAACCCCCTCGACCGTACCAGCCGCGGCGCCTACCTGCTGGTGCACTCCTTCCACCACGAGCGCGCGATCACGATGAACATCGTGGGCCGCGCCGAGGGCCTCGTGAACGGGAAGCGCACCTCCATCCCGCTCGCCTTCCGCGAGACCTCGCGCGGTGCCGTCTTCGCCCTCGACCAGTCGTGGCCGAAGGAGGGGGCGTGGCTGCTGGTGATCACGACCGGCGCGGTGAACGGGAAGGGTGGTGCGACGGCACTGGTGGGTGTCGGACCGGACGGTGAAGTCCGTTCGATCAAGGTGCCGAACCGGAGGCAGGGCGAGTGGACCATCCCGACCGACCCGACCGCGCAGGAGATCGAGTCGCAGTTGAAGACGCTGGCCGGGATGGATGACGAGGACGGCGTGAACCTCGCGCTCCTGCCGCTGGTACTGCTGCCCCTCGGCGTGGTGGCGTTCAGGCGGAGGTAGGCTCGGTCGGAAAGACGGAACGACGGGAAGGCGGGTCGTAACTTCCCGTCTTCCCGTCTTCCCGTCTTCCCGTCTACCTGTCCCCCCCCAGCGCCGCCAGCCGGCCCCGCACGTCCCGCACCACCGGCTGCAGGTCGGCGTCGGCCCGGGCCCAGAGGTCCAGGAACTGGGTGTAGTACTCCCGGGCCCTGGCCCGGTCGCCCTTCTGCTCGGCGAGCTCGCCGGCACGGCGGAGGGCGGTTGCGAGCCCGGCGGCGTCGGAGCGGAGCCGCGGGTGCTCCGGGGAGCGGATCCCCCGCTCGTATTGCGCCAGCGCCGAGTCGGCCTCGCCCATCCGGTCGAACGCCTTGCCCTGTGCGAACGCGAGGCAGTTGCGGCACCACGCGTCCGGCGCCGCCTCCGCCGCCCGGAACCGGGCCACGGCGTCGCGCCAGCGGGATTCCGCCATCGCCACGGCGCCCTCGGCTGTCAGTCGTGCCTCACCGCTCCGGAGGTAGGCCGGCAGGACGCGGTCCCCCTCGGCCAGGAGGCGCCGGGCGCTGGCCAGGTCGCCCAGGTCGGCGTAGGTCGTGGCGAACCAGTAATACGACCGGTCCTCGACCGGGACGCTGTCGAACGGGTACGCCCGGAGCACGGAATCGACGTCGGCCGCGGCGTAGCGGGGTACGGGCCGGAAGGCGTGGTCGGCGTCCACCAGGCGAAGCACCGCTTCGTGCCGGGCACCGGCATTCCCGATGCTGGTGGCGAGCGCCCGGACCGAGTCGGTCAGCCGGGCTTCCTGGGCCAGCCGCCCGGTGGCGCGCGCCGATCCCGCGCGCAGGTTCATGCTGGCGAGGTGCTCCGAGGCGCCGGGGAACCGGCGCTTGAGCTCGGCGCTCAGGCTGTCGCCCCGGGCGTAGTCGCGCCGCGAATAAGCGGCCATCGCCTGGAGCCAGTCGTTCCGGGGGCTGCCCGGCGAGTTCGCGGCCAGCTCCTGGAGGACCGAGTCGGCCTCGGCGAAGCGCCCCTGCCCCGTGAGCGCCGCCGCCAGGTGGCCGTAGGAAAACCAGCTCCGGTCAACCGGCACCGCTCGCCGTGCCAGCGACTCCGCCTCGACGTAGCGCCCCTGTTCGTTCAATTCCAGGGCAAGGTTGTTGAGCGCCACGCGCTCGTCCGGGTGGAGGCCCAGGACGGCGCGCCAGGCCGCCTCCTCCTTTCCCGGGTCGATCTCGACCTGGCTGTAGAAGGACGCCTCCGTGAGCCGCTGCTCGAGCACCGGGAGCCGGGCCCGCAGCTCGAAGGCCCGGCGATACGCCGCCCGGACTTCCGCCTGCGGCGCCCCGGCGCGCGGGCCGATCGCTGCAGCCTTCCGCCACGCCATCGCGAAGGTCGAGTCCGCCGCCACCGCCTCCTTGAGCAGCCCGTAGGCCGGTACGGACTGCCCGGCGTCGTCGAGCCGGACCGCCTGGCTGTACTTCCGGAGCGCCTCCATCGAGGCGGTGGTCACCTGCTCCAGCGACTCGGTGTTCTGCAGCGACTTGAGCGACTCACCCACCCGCTCCCGGAGCCGCTTGGAGAGCTTGTCGAGCGCCGCGATGATCTCGGTCTCGTCCTTCGCCGTCTCCCGGAGCGACACCAGGTCGCGCCCGTCGGCGGCAGCGACGATCCGCGCGGTCAGCACGAACCCGGCACCCACGGGGCCGATCTCGCCCGCGATCACCGCCTTGGCGTTCTCCCGCTGCGCCAGTTCTCGCGCGAGGTCCACGTCGAGCCCGGCGGCGCCGTCGCGCTGCATCCGCCGGAGCCCTTCCGCCACCGCCGCGGCGTCGAGCAGCCGGATCACCGGGCTCTGCGCCAGGTCCACCCGGAGCGCGTCGGTGACCGAGGCGCCGAGGGTGGAGTCGGCGGTGCGGTTGGCGAAGTCGGCCAGCACCATCCGGTCGCGCGCGTCGAGGGCGCCGGTGGCCATCAGGGTGCCCATCCCGCCGAGGCCGAAGTTGCGCGCCAGGGCGTAGCCCCCGGTGGCGAGCGCCAGCGCGCCGAACGCGAGCCCGCCGCCCAGCCACGCGCGCCGCCAGGTGAAGAGCGCCGGGAGCCCGGTGGGCGTCGGGACGTGCAGGCCGGTGGTGTAGGCGACGTGTCGCTTCCGCTCCTGCAAGCCGGTAAGGACCATCACCGGGATCCCCACGGCGAGGAGCGCCACCGCCGCCGGGAGGGTCCACGACGGAAGGCCCACGCCCTTGGCGAGGGCGGCGACGAGGGCCAGGACGGCCAGCGCGGCCAGGACGAAGTACGCCGCCACCCGCAGCGGATGGGCGGCCGAGCCGCCCGGCCGCCCGGCCGCCACAGCGCCGGTGGCGGGGTAGGGCGCGGGGTAGGGCGCCGTCCCCACCGGCGTGCTCGCGATCGGCGTCATCCCGCCGGGCGTGGCCACCAGGTCGAGCTGGTGCAGCAGTTCGTCCACCGACTGGAACCGGTCCGCCGGCTTCTTGGCGAGGCAGCGCATCACCAATGCCGCCAGGGCGGGCGGGACCATCTCGCGGTACCGCTCCACCGGGTCGGGCTGCCGGGTCACGTGCGCCGCGATGAGCTGCTGCGGCGTGCCTCCCTCGAACGGCGGCCGGCCGCAGAGCATCTCGTACGCCACGCAGCCCAGCGCGTAGATGTCGGTCCGGTGGTCCACGTTCGGGTCCGCCACCGCCTGCTCGGGGCTCATGTAGGCCGGGGTGCCGAGGGCCACGCCGATCGAAGTGAGCGCACCCGACCCGCCGCTCTCCGCCACCGCCTTCGCCACGCCGAAGTCGGCCACCAGGGCGTGCCGCGCCCGGAGCAGGATGTTGTCCGGCTTGATGTCCCGGTGCACCACGCCCATCCGGTGCGCCTCGGCGAGGGCGTCGGCCACCTCGTGGAGGATCCGTACCGCCTCCGGCACCGGCAGCTCGTGTTCCCGGTCGAGGCGGGCGCGGAGTGATTCCCCCTCGATGTACGGCATCACGTAGTAGAGGAGGTCGCCCGCGCCGCCGGTGGTGAGGAACGGCACCACGTGCGGATGGGAGAGCCGGGCGGCGAGCCGGATCTCCCGCTCGAAGCGGTCCACGTTCACCGCGGCCGACATTTCGGGCGGGAGCACCTTGATGACCACCTTCCGGCCGACCCGAACCTCCTCGGCGAGGAAGACGTGGCTCATCCCGCCGCCGCCCAGTTCCCGCTCGATGCGGTACTGGTCGCCGAGGTGGCGCTGCAGGCGGTCGGTCAGCTGCGTCATCGCTTCGGCTCCCCGCTGAGTTGGGCCAGGCGCTGCTTCACTTCGGCGACGACGGGCTGCAGTTCGGGGTCGGCCTCGCGCCAGAGATCCACGAACTTCTGGTACCAGTCGGCGGCCTTCGCGCGGTCGCCCTCCTGCTCGTACAGCTCGCCCAGGCGGCGGTAGGCCTGCGGGATGGCGGCCTCCTCGAAGCTGCTCGAGCCCGGCGCCCGCCGGGTCAGGGCGCGCTCGTAGGCCGCGAGCGCGGAGTCCCGGTTGCCTGCGGCCTCCCAGATCCGGGCGCGCATGTGGTCGGCGCAGCGGGCGCAGGGATCGGCGAAGGTCGGCGACTCCTGGCCCGCGAGGCGCAGGGCCTCGTCGTACCGGCCGGCCTCGCGTGCGAGGACCGCCGCCGCCGCCGCCCGCCCCGGCACCCGACGGCGGCCGGCCGCGTCGAGGTGGCGGTCGGCCTCGTCGAAGAGCCGCCGGGCCGTCGCGGTGTCGCCCGACTCCGCCGCCGTCATCGCACCGAGGTAGAGACTGTTGCCGAAACTTGCGGTGCGGCTCACGCCGGGAAACCGGAGGATCGAGTCGAGGCCGCTGGGGCTCAGCCTCGGGACCGGCCGGAGCCCACGGTCCGCCGCGAGCTTCCGGCGGAAGGCGCCGAGCATCGTCGCGCTGTCACCGAGGGCGGTGCCTTCCAGCGCCATCGAGTCGAGCAGCCGGTCCGCCAGGGCCAGGCGGCCCCGCACGATCGCCGCCCGGGCACGGAGGTTGAGCGCAGCAACCCGCGCCGGGGAGCCGGGCTGGTTCAGCACTGGCAGCCGGGCGAAGCTGTCGGAGCGGGCGTAGTCACCCCTCGCGAAGGCGTTGTCCGCGAGGAAGATGGCGCCGGCCGGGTGCGTCGGGTACCTCCGGACGAAGTCGGTGGCCACCGACTCCGCCTCGGCGGTCCGCCCCTGGCCTTCGAGGGAAACGGTGAGCCGTTCGAACGCGAAGTAGGACGGGTCGCGCGCCAGTTGCTCGCGCGCGAGTGGCTCGGCCTCCTCGTAGCGGCCCAGCAGGCTGAGCAGGTAGGGCAGGTTGGTGCCTGAGGTCCGGTCCTCCGGGTCGATCGCCTGGGCCCGCCGGAGGGCGGCGATCGCGGAATCGGGAACGGGATCCACCCCGAAGTAGTACGAGCTGATTGCCAGCTCCCGTTCGAGCGGCGGCAGGCGCTCCCGGAGCCGGTAGGCCCGGGTGATCGCGTCGTCCCCGATCGAGTCGGCCACGCCGGCGCGCGGCACCACCACGCCGAGCTTGCGCCACGCCATCGCGAAGGTGGAGTCCGCCGCCACCGCCTCGCGGAGCGCGGTGTAGGCGGCCCGGTAGTCTCCCGCGTCGTCGAGCCGCACCCCTTCCGAGTACTTCTTGAGCGCGGCGAGCGACGTCGTGGTGGCGCGTTCCAGCCGCTCGGTGTTCTGCAGCGACTTGAGCGATTCGCCGATCCGCTCCCGCAGCGCCTTCGAGAGCCGGTCGAGCGCGGCGAGGATCTCGCCCTCGTCCTTCGCCGTCTCCCGGAGCGCCACCATCTCCCGGCCGTCCGAGGCGCCCACGATGCGCGCGGTGAGGACGAAGCCGCTCCCCACGGTGCCGATCTCGCCAGTGATCACCGCTTTCGCGTTCTCCCGCTGGGCCAGCTCCCGCGCGAGCTCGGCGTCGAGCAGCGTGGCGGGATCGCGCTGCATCCGCTCCAGGCCGGCGCGGACGGCGCGGGCATCGAGCAGCCGGACGACGGGGCTCTGCGAGAGGTCCACCCGGAGGGCGTCGGTGACCGAGACGCCCAGTGCCGAGTCCGGCGTGCGGTTGGTGAAGTCGGCCAGCACCATCGGGTCGCGCGCGTCGAGGGCACCGGTGGCCATCAGCGTGCCCATCCCGCCAATGCCGAAGCTGCGGGCCGCCATGTAGCCGCCGGTCACCACCGCCAGGGCCCCGAAGGCGAGGCCGCCGCCGAGGACCGCGCGCTTCCAGGTGAAGAGGGCGGGAAGACCGGCCGGAGTCGCGACGTGCATCCCCGTGGTCCGCGCCACGTGCCGCCGCCGCTCCTGCAGGCCGGTCAGGACCATGACCGGGAGCCCGACGGCGAGGAGGGCGATGGCCGCCGGCATCACCCACTGCGGGAGCCCCACTCCCTTCGCCAGGGCGGCCACGACGGCCAGGACGGCCACGGCGGCCAGGACGAAATAGCCCACCACCCGAAGCGGGTGAGCTGCCGCAACCCGCCGTCCCGCCGTCCCACGGTCCGGGATTGGGTAGGGTGCAGTGGCAGCCGGCGTCATCCCCGTCGGCGTCATCACCCCGGCCAGCGCCCGGAGCAGCTCGTCCGCGTTCTGGAACCGGTCGGCCGGCTTCTTCTCCAGGCAGCGGTGCACCACCGCCGCGAGCGCCGGCGGAATCGTGGACCGGTAGCGGCTCACCGGGTCGGGCTGCCGGGTGACGTGCGCCGCGATCATCGCCTGCGGCGTCACCGCGTCGAACGGCGGGCGGCCGCAGAGCATCTCATACGCCACGCAGCCCAGCGCGTAGATGTCGGCCCGGTGGTCGGTGTGCGGATCCGCCACCGCCTGCTCCGGGCTCATGTACGTCGGGGTACCGAGCGCCACGCCGATGCTGGTGAGCGTGCCGCCCCGCCCGCTCTCCGCCACCGCCTTCGCCACCCCGAAGTCGGTCACCATCCCGTGGCCCCGGGAGAGCAGGATGTTGTCGGGCTTGATGTCGCGGTGCACGATCCCCTGCCGGTGCGCCTCGGCCAGCGCCTCGGTGGCGTCGCGGAGGATCTCCATCGCCTCCGCGATCGGCAGCTCGCCCTCGCGGGCGAGCTTCGCGCGGAGCGACTCGCCCTCGATGTACGGCATGACGTAGTAGAGGAGGTCGCCGCCGCCGCCGGCGGTGAGGAAGGGCACCACGTGGGGATGCTGCAGCCGCGCCGCGAGCCGGATCTCCCGCTCGAAGCGCTCCACGCTCACCGCCGCGGACATCTCCGGCGGCAACACCTTGATGACCACGCGCCGGCCGAGCTTCACCTCCTCGGCCAGGTAGACGCGGCTCATCCCCCCGCCACCCAGCTCGCGCTCGATGCGGTACTGGTCGCCGAGGACGCTGGCGAGACGGCCGTCGAAGTCGGTCAGCGTGGATTCCGGTGTCAGGGGGGAGGCTGCCCCGGTAAGATGCAGTCCCGTGCGCGGTTCGGCCAGCCCGGGCGGTTCCGCCGTGGGCGCTGCACGCGCTAAGTTCCCCCTTCACACCCTTCAGGCCCATCACATGCCAGCCGCTGCCGTGTTCCGCCAAGCCGCCGAGCCGCCGAGCCGCCGAGCCGCCCTGGCCGTGCTGGCCGTCCTGGCCCTCACCGCCGCCCCCGCGGCCGCGCAGGACGATCCCCTCCTTGCCCTCGCGGCCCGCCACCGGGCCGAGGCGATCACCTCGAAGCGGTTCCTCCCGGAACGGTTCTGGGAGGCGGTGGCCGGCGTCCGGGAGCACCCGGCGTTCCGGATCGAGGAGGTGGGCCGTTCGGGCGAGGGTCGCCCGATTCGCACCATCACCTTCGGCCGGGGCCCGACCCGGCTGCTCCTCTGGAGCCAGATGCACGGCGACGAGTCGAGTGCCACGATGGCGTTGGCGGACGTCATCCACTGGCTGGCCGACTCCGCGCCGGACCCGCGGCGCGACCGGATCGCCGAGCGGCTCACCGTGGTGCTGCTCCCGATGCTCAACCCCGACGGCGCGGCGCGCTTCCGGCGGGAGAACGCCTGGGGCATCGACGTGAATCGCGACGCGCGGCGTCAGGTGACGCCGGAGGCGCAGGCCCTCAAGCGGGTGCGCGACGCAGTCGAGCCGCACTTCGCGTTCAACCTCCACGATCAGAGCGGCCGGAGCCGGGTGGGCCGGGGCGGGCTGCAGGCGGCGTTCGCCCTGCTGGCGCCGGCGGCGGACTCGGCCAGGAGCTGGATGCCGACCCGCCAGCGCGCGAGGCGGCTCGCCGCCGTGATGGCCGGCGTGCTCGGGCGGTACCTGCCCGGCCGAATCGCCCGGTACGATGACACCTGGTCGCCCCGCGCGTTCGGCGACGCGATGCAGACCTGGGGGGCCAGCACGGTGCTGCTGGAGACCGGCCAGCTCACCGGCGACCCCGAGAAGCAGCGGCTCCGTGCGCTCAACTTCGCGGCACTGGTGACCGCGCTGGAGACGATCGCCGCGAACCCCGAGGTGCCCGGGAAGACGGCGCCCTACGATGACCTGCCGGAAAACGCCTCCACGCCCTACGACCTCGTGGTGGTGGGCGGCATGCTCCAGGTCCCGGGCCTCGCCCCGGTGCAGGCCGACCTGGGGTTCGTCCACGGCGGGGGCGTCGGCGCCTCCGGACTCCTCCTCGAGGATGTGGGCGACCTCCGCGACTTCGCCGCGATCGACACCGTGGACGCATCCGGGCTGGTCCTCGTCCCCTCTCCCGTGATGCTCGAGACCGGCGGCGCGCGGCGGGGCATCCGGCTCGGCGCCCCGGCGCAGCTCGTGGCCCGCCGCGGCGAGGGCCCCGGCGCCGAGACCGTCTTCACCCTCTCCCCGTCCGGAAAGGACCGGCCGTGAGCGCCTGCGTGCCGGTGTCCGCGCAGTGACCCTGCCCCGGGGCACCGAGGTCGTGATCGTCGGGGCGGGCGTGATGGGCGCGAGCGTGGATTGGCATCTCGTGCAGCGCGGGGTGCGCGATCTCCTGCTGCTCGACCGTGCGCCCGGGCCCGGCGCCGGGAGCACCGGCCGCGCCACCGGCGGCTTCCGGGTGCAGTACGACACCGCGGCGAACGTCCGGCTGTCCGTGCGCTCGCGGGAGAAGCTGCTGGCGTTCGCGGCGGAGGTTGGCGGGGATCCCGGGTACCAGCCGTTCGGCTACCTCTTCGTGGCGCGGCGGGAGGAGGACCTCGCAGTGCTCCGGCAGGCCCAGGCGGTGCAGCACGGGGCGGGGGCGCCCTGGCCGCGGGAGGTCAGCGCGGTGGAAGTGCTCGAGCTCAATCCGGCGCTGGCGCCGGACGGGATCATCGGCGGCGTCTTCTCGCCGGTGGACGGGTTCATCCGCCCGATGGGCATCGCGCGCGGGTACCTCGAGGCGGCCGTCCGGCTCGGGGCCCGGGTCGAGTGGGGCGTCGAGGTGACCGGCCTCGTGCGGGACGGCGGGCGCGTGGCGGGAGTCGAGACGACCGATGGACGGATCGCCGCGCACGCGGTGGTGAACGCTGCGGGACCGTGGGCGGGGCGCTTCGCGGCGAGGGCGGGCCTGGATCTCCCGGTGCGCCCGGTGCGCCGGCAGGTGGCGGCCACGGTGCCGACCGGGGCCCTGCCCCCCTCGATGCCGATGACCGCCTACGTCGAGGACGGCTTCCACGCCCGGGTGCGCGACGGGCGGATCCTCTGGCTCTGGCCGCACGAGGTGGGGGAGGAGGAGTCGGACGAACCGACCTGGCGCGACGACTGGGTGCCGAGGGTGATGGCGCTGGCCGCGGCGCGGCTGCCGGCGGCGGCGCGGGTGCCGATCGACCCCGCGGCGTGCCACTGCGGGCTCTACGAGATGTCGCCCGACCGGCATGCGATCCTGGGGGAGGCGCCCGAGGTCCCAGGGCTCTTCCTCGTCAACGGCTCGTCAGGCCACGGGGTGATGCACTCGCCCGCGCTGGGCGAGGCGCTGGCGGCGCTGATCGTCGGGGAGCCGCCGCCGCTCGACGTCAGCGCATTCCGGCCGTCCCGGTTCGCCGAGGGCCGGCCCAATGTGGGCACCGGCCTGCTGTGATTCACCGCGGAGGCGCGTAGGGCCGCGGAGAACTGCATTCACCGCAGCGGCGCAGGGGACGCAGGGAACCGCCTCGCCAGCCCGGTCCCTCTTGTGGACCCTTGTTGCTCCACCCCACGCCAACGGTGCATGCGGGGCGGGACGGGGCCAAACGACAGTGACGACGTGGCCGGGCGGGTCGTGCTGTCCGCATCAACGGGGAGTGGAAGATCGTCAACCGGATCTTCGCGCGGTTCCCGAAGCAGTAGCTGGCTACCTCCCCCCGGCCCTCTCCCCGCAACCATCCGGAGGTTCCCGCCGTCCAACCCCCTGAAACCTGATTTCTACGGGTGTCGTAGTGACTGGCAGCGTTCCACTACGAAACGGGGTCTCCGATGCCGATCAAGGTGAACGCGTGCGCGCCGGGCTGGGCCTGGCTGGTGCTCACCCTCCTCGGCACCGCGGTTCCTGTCCGGGGCTCGATCGCCGCACAGAACCAGCAGTTGCCGCCCGCCCCGAGGCTCCCCCCGGCCTCGCTGATGATCCCGCGGGACGGTCCCGGCTCCACCCCGGAGACCTTCGCCCCCAACGTCCGGCCGACCCTCGTGGTGCGGCGCGCCCCCGGCCCGATCGTGGTGGACGGCGCCCTGGACGACGCCGGCTGGGCCGGTGCCCCGGTGGCGGGCAACTTTGCCGAGCGGAACCCCCGCGACAACGTGCTCCCGCCGGTTCGCACCGAGGCCCGCGTCACGTACGACGCCGACAATCTCTACGTCGCGATCGTCGCCTGGGACGACCCCCGTGCGATCCGCTCGACGCTCACCGACCGCGACAAGCCCTATTCCGACGATTATGTGGGGCTGATGCTCGACACCTACGGCGACGGGGCCTGGGGCTACGAGATCTTCGTCAACCCCCGCGGCGTGCAGATGGACCTGCGGATGCTCGGGAACGGGGGCGAGGACGAGGGCTTCGATCTCATCTGGGACGCCGAGGCGGAGGTGCTCGAGGACCGTTGGCAGGTGGAGATCGCCATCCCGTTCGCCTCGCTCCGGTTCCCGAAGCGCCCGGTGCATTCCTGGCGCGTCAACTTCTGGCGGAACCAGCCGCGGGAGGTGCGCCGCCAGATGACCTGGGCCCGGATCAGCCGCGACGATCCCTGCTTCATGTGCCAGTGGGGCACGCTCGAGGGCATCGAGGGTGCGTCGCCCGGCGGGGCGCTCGAGCTCCTTCCCTCGTTCGTGGCGGGGCAGTCCGGCCACGTGGTGGACCCGGGCGATCCCGGCTCCGCGTTCGACGGCGGGAGCTTCAAGGGCGAGGCGGGCCTCGGCGTGAAGTACTCCTTCGCCGGGGGGCTGACGGCAGAGGGGGCGGTCAACCCCGACTTCAGCCAGGTGGAATCGGACGTGCCGCAGATCGACGTCAACACGACGTTCGCCCTCTTCTACCCCGAGCGGCGGCCCTTCTTCCAGGAGGGGAGCGAGCTCTTCGACACCTACATCGACGCCGTGAACACCCGCCAGATCAATGACCCCTTCGGCGCCGCCAAGCTGGTGGGCCGGATGGGTCGCACCGCCCTCGCCTACCTCGGCGGGGTGGACGAGACCACGCCGATCCTGATCCCGTTCGAGGAGCGGTCGTTCGTCGGGGTCACGCGGACGAGCGTGGCGAACATCGCGCGCGTGCGCCGGACCTTCGGCCGGCAGTCGTCCGGCGGCGGGCTTCTCACCGACCGCCGTTACGACCAGGGCGGGTCGAACACCGTGGGCGGGGTGGACGGCGCGCTCCAGTTCCTGGGGAACTGGCGGGTGGAGGCGCAGCTCCTCGGGAGCTGGACCACGGAGCCCGACGACCCGGAAGCCACCGCCGGCCTCGAGGGGGTGACGTTCGCGAACGGGAAGCACACCGGCCTCTGGGACGGCGAGGCGTTCAACGGCCACGCCGGCTACCTCAGCCTGGAGCGCGACGGGCGCACGTGGAGCCTCGACCTCGACTACTACGAGGCCAGCCCGACCTTCCGCGCGGACAACGGCTTCGAGTTCTCCAACGCCTACCGCCGGTTCGCGGGCTGGAACGGATTCTCCTTCCGCCCGGCCGGGCGGCTGGTGAGCGCGGTCTACCCGAACATGTCCGCCGAGGTCGAGCACAACTGGGACGGGGAGCTCAAGGGCGTCTTCCTCGAGCCCTCGCTCGAGGTCGAGCTGACCGGCCAGACCCTCGTGGACCTCGAGGTGAGCGTCGAGCGGGAGACCTTCAAGGGCGTGACCTTTCGCGACATGGTCCAGCCCCAGCTCTTCGTCCGGACCCGGCCGAGCCGGGCGTTCGAGATGAGCCTGTTCGTGGCGCACGGCGACGACATCTTCCGCTCGCCCGCCGTGCCGCTGCCCGGGACCGCCACGAACGTGGAGCTGGGCTCCACCCTGCGGCCGACCGGCCGGATCACCATCGAGCCGAGCCTGGCGTACGCGCGGCTCGAGGGGGAGGACGGGGAGACGTTCTTCTCCGGCTACATCGCGCGGACCCGTCTTGGCGTGCAGTTCACCCGCTCGTTCTTCCTCCGGCTGGTCGGGCAGTACGACGACTTCGAGGATGACTGGAGCGTGGAACCGCTGTTGACCTACCGCGTGAACCCGTTCACGATGATGTACGCCGGCGCCTCGCAGGGGTGGCAGGGCGTGCCCGGCGACGACCGGTACGCGAAGGTCTCGCGGCAGTACTTCTTCAAGCTCCAGTACCTGATCCGGAGGTGAGCCGAGGATGTCCCGGACCAATGCCGCCGGCGCCGGGCCGGCGGCTGGAACGGGTCAGGGGGGGCCTCCCGGAGGCCTGAGCCTTGCGCGGCAGGGGTGGGGGCGTAGGTTGGTGCAGTTGCCCGTCCCTACCTCAGCAGGAGGTTCCCCGTGAGCGGTCTGCTCAGCTGGATTGTGATGGGGCTCATCGCCGGCGTCCTCGGCAAGTGGATCATGCCCGGCAAGGATCCGGGCGGGATCATCGTCACCATCCTCCTCGGCATCGGTGGCGCGCTGCTCGGCGGCTGGGTCGGTTCGCTGCTCGGCATCGGGACAGTGAACTCGTTCAGCATCGGCAGCATCCTGCTCGCTGTCGTCGGCGCGCTGATCATCCTCTTCCTCTACCGCAAGTTCTCGGGCAGCAAGGCCGCCTGACCCGGGACTGGTGGAGGGAAGCACGCGAGGGTCGGGCGCTCGGCGCCCGACCCTCGTCGCTTGTCCCTCGACCTTCGACCCGTGACCTAGCTCTTCAGCACGAACGTCACCTTCAGGATCACGCGGTATTCCTTGATCTTGCCGTTCTCGATCACGACCTTCTGGCCTTCCACCCACGCGCCGGTCACCTGTTCGAGCGTGGCGGTGGCGCGCTGGATGCCCTTGTTGATTGCGTCCTCGAAGCTGGTCGAGGAGGAGGCGATCAACTCGGAGACCTTGGCGACGGACATCGGTCCCTCCCGTCAGTGGAGTGCACGGGAACGTGTCCCGGCCGCCGGCCCACGTCAACCCGACCGACGGTCGGACAGTCGGACAGTCGGGCAGTTGAACTGCCGGACAGGCCGTCTGTCCGACCGTCCGACCGTCCGACTGTCCGACTGTCCGACCTCCCGACCCCCTACCGCCGGCGCAACGCCACGTCGTCGCTCAACGGGGCCTGGCCCAGCGACATCGGGAGCAGCCGGCTCCGGTAGCCGGTCGCCGATACGCGAACGTACTGCACCCGGCAGTTCTCGACCAGCTTCCGCGGGATTGTCAGCCGATACTGCCCGCCCGAGCCGCTGAAGGTCGAGTACGGCTGCCCGATCACCTGCAGGTGCGCGCCCGGGAGCGGCGTGACGTTGTCGTCCGCCAGGATCCGGCCGGTGGCGGTGCTGGTCGGCTCCGGCTCCCCGGGAGCGGGCTGCGGCAGCGGCGGCATGTCGCACTTCTCGAGGGCGTTGGGCGGGCCCGGGAGCGGACCCGTCCACTCCTCCCGGTCGGCACTCCCGGCTCCGCGCCGGCCGCGCCGGCCGAAGATCCGCCGGGCCTCCTCCTCCATCGTCGGGATCCTCGCCAGCTCGGTCGGTGCCGGTTCGACGGCGGCGTCGGGAACCTCGGTCTGACCCTGCTCGCCGTCCTCGCCCCGCGTCGCCACCTCATCCACGACGTCGGGAAAGTCCTCGACGTCGATCGGCGGGGTGGGGGGCGCGACGACCGGCGGCCGGATGAGCTGGGGTCGTTGCTCCCGGGGCGGTTCCGGCTCGCGCTCGGGCTCGGGTTGCGGCGCCGGCGGCGTGAGCGGGATGAGCTGCACCTGCGGCTGGTCCGGCTCGGCGCGGACGAGTCGTTCGGGCGGGGGCTGGAGCGTGGGGTGCCGTAGCAGGCCGAGACCGACGCCGATGAGCAGCAGGTGGAAGAGGGCGCTGCCGGCCAGGCTCACCCATCGGCGGCGGGGCGCCGGCTCGAGCTCGAGCCGGAATGGCCGGGGCTCGGGCGTGCGAGACGCGGTGAGGCGCTGGATGAGGATGGGTATGAGCGGCATCGCGGATTCCCGGCGGCCGCGGGAAGGGCCGCGCGCCTGACACCGAAGTATACGAGGAAGCCCCGGCCGGTGTTGCGGCCGGGACTTGACCCGCTCCCCGCCACGGTCAACCCTTCCCCCAACCCCTGGGGGGCGGCGCAAGCACCCCGTTCCCCGTTCCTCGATTCCTGGTGACCCGCGACCCATGCTGACCTACGACACCTACAAGCTCATCCACTTGTTCGGCATCTTCACCCTCTTCCTCGCCCTGGGCGGCCTCTTCGTGCACGCCGCGGCCGGTGGCGAGAAGCGGCATTCGGCCCGGGCGCTCGTGCTGGCGGCGCACGGCCTGGGCGCCCTCCTCGTGGTGCTGGGCGGGTTCGGGATGCTGGCTCAGCTCGACGTCCACGGCATCCCCGGGTGGGTGCACCCGAAGCTCGCGATCTGGCTCCTGCTCGCCGGCGCGGCGGCCCTGCCGTATCGCCGCCGGGCGCTGGCCCGGCCGATGCTCGTGCTCCTGCCGGTCCTCGGCGGAGTCGCGGCCTGGATCGGGATCTTCCATTCGTGACCGGCGGGCCGGCGGGCGTCGCCGTCGCGGACGCGCTCCGGATCATCCGGGGCGACAACCTCGCCGCCCTCGCGACCATCCCCGACCGGGCCGTCCGGCTGATCTACATCGACCCTCCCTTCAACACCGGGCTGCGGCGCGGGCGGCGCCGGCTCCGCACGGTTCGCGACGACGCCGGCGACCGGGTCGGGTTCGGCGGTGAGCGGTTCCGCGACATCCCGGTGGCGGTGGACGCCTGGGCCGACCGCTGGGACGACTACCTCGCCTTCCTGGCCCCGCGCCTGGTGGAGGCCCGCCGGGTGCTCGCCGAGGACGGGTCGCTCTTCGTGCACCTCGACCAGCGCGAGGTGCACTACGTCAAGGTGCTGCTCGACGCCGTGTTCGGGCGGGACTGCTTCCGGAACGAGATCATCTGGGCCTACGACTTCGGCGCGCGGCCCCGGCGCGCCTGGCCCGCCAAGCACGACACCATCCTCTGGTACAGCCGCGACCCGAAGCGGTGGGTGTTCCACGCCGACGTGGTGGACCGGGTGCCCTACCTGGCCCCGCGGCTCCAGACGCCCGAGCGGCGGGCGCGCGGCAAGCCGCTCACCGACGTCTGGTGGCACACGATCGTCCCCACCCGTTCGCGCGAGCGCACCGGATATCCGACCCAGAAACCGGTGGCCCTGCTCGAGCGGATCGTGCGGGTGCACTCGGACGAAGGGGACCTGCTGCTCGATTTCTTCGCGGGAAGCGGGAGCTTCGGCGAGGCGGCGCTGCGGCACGGCCGGCGGGTGCTGCTCGTGGACGAAAGCCCCGCGGCGGTGCGCGTGATGCGGAAGCGCCTCGCCCGATGACGGCGCCCCGGATTCCGGGCGTGCTGGAGACCGTGGTGTACGCGGAGGATCTCGCGGCCGCCGAGCGGTTCTATCAGGGGGTCCTGGGGCTCGAGGTGTTCCTGCGGCAGGAGGGCCGGCTGGTCTTCTTCCGCTGCGGCGCGGGGATGTTCCTGGTCTTCAACCCTGCGAGCACGGAGCGCGACCGTTTCATCGTGAACGGGTCGCCCATCCCGATGCACGGTACGCGGGGTCCGGGCCACGTGGCATTCCGGGTGCCGGAGGCGGAGGTGGAGCGCTGGCGCCGCCATCTGGTGCGGGCCGGCGTGGACGTCGAATCGGAAGTGCGCTGGGCGGGTGGCGGCCGGTCGCTCTACCTGCGCGACCCGGCGGGCAACAGCGTGGAACTGGCGACGGCGGCGACGTGGGGGCTGGAGGAATAGGTCGAAGGCCCTCTCCCCTCTCCCCTCTCCCCTCTCCCCTAAAGCGCCCCCACCCCCGCCTCCACCAGCCGGTCCCATCCGGCCCGGTCGTCCCGGGCGTAGTTCGTCGTGTTGAGGACGACGATCACCGCGGTGCCGGCGGCGGGGTCGAGATAGAGGAAGGACCGGTAGCCGGCCTGGTCGCCGGTGTGCCCCACGAGGCGGCGGCCGTTCCGCTCCAGCAGGAAGAAGCCGAGCCCCACCGATTCGCCGGCGGTGTACCCTTCGCGCGACGCCAGCACCGGGCGCCACATCTCCTCCAGCGTGGCGCGCGCGAGCACGCCCTGGTACCGCGCCCGGGTGGCGTCGCCGGCCGGCCGGCCCAGCAGGAACGCCGCCCACGCCGCGACGTCGTCCACCGGTGCGTTCCAGCCGCCGTTCGGGATCGTGATGCCGGGATCGAAGTCGGCGCCGATGTCCAGCACCGAGTCCCGGTCCCCGATTCGCCGAATCTCGTACCCGTGCCCGCGGTCCGCCTGGAGGTGGTAAGGGGTCAGGCCCGTGTAGCTGCGCGTCATCCCGAGCGGGGCCCAGATGTTCTTCTGGATGTAAGCGACCCACGGGTCGCGTGACTCCTGCTCCACCACCCGGGCCAGGTAGACGTAGGCGGGATTCGAGTAGCCGTAGCCGGAGCCGGGCCGGAACTCGAGCTGCTGGTACGGCATCATCGCCACCAGCTGGCCCCATTCGGTCGGCTCGAACGGCTGCCACGCCTCGCCGCCGTAGGGCCAGGTGCCGTTCCGGAAGCCGGCCGAATGGGAGAGCAGCATCCGCACGGGGATCGAGTCGATCATCCCGTACGGGTCGTGCAGCCGCCGGAGTTCCGGCACCCATCGGACGATGGGATCGTCGAGCGACAGGCGCCCCCGGTCGCGGAGCTGCATCACCGCCACGGCGCCGAGCGTCTTGGTGATGGACGCCCAGTGGAAGATCGTGCGGTCGTCCACCCGTCGCCCCGTGGCGCGGTCGGCGAAGCCGACGTGATGCCGCGCGACGATTCGCCCGTCCCGCACGAGTGCCGCCGAGGCGCCGACGGCCCGGTCGCTGTCGGCGTAGGCGTCGAGGGTGCGGACCAGCGCGGGCCAACCCGGGGTCGGGTCCGGCCGCTGGGCGCGCGCGGGGAAGGGGACGGCGAACGCGGCGAGGAGGAGGGCGGCGCGCATGGCTCACGTGACGGTGGGGGACGCAGGGGCCCGGGAATGCCGGAACGGACGATAGCGCGTGGGTGTGCACTGCGCGAGCACTGACGGGACAGCATCCCGCGGGATTGACTTGGGTCTGCTGGTAGATAGTATACTTTCGCACGGGCCTCCCCCGGCCCGTCTTCCCCCGGCAACCCAGCGAGGATACTGCATGCGCCTGCGGCGCCCTGTCGCATGCTGTCCGGTTCCGGCCGTCGCGACCCTGGTCGCCTGCACTCTCTCGCTCGCCGCCTGCGGGGGATCTGGCGGCGGGAATGGGCCGCCGGACCCGGTGGTCTCCGTGACAGTGACGCCGGGCGCGGACACCGTGACCACCGGCCTGACCGCCTCGTTCGATGCGGCGGTCTCGGGGACTTCCAACGGCGCCGTCGCGTGGGCGGCGCGGGGCGGGGCCGGCGCCGGCACCGTTTCCCCCGCCGGGCTCTACACGGCAGGGGGAACGACGGGTGTGCGCTGGGTCGTGGCCACGAGCGTGGCCGACCCCGACGCGGCCGACAGCGCGGAAGTGCTCGTGGTCGGCGCGCCGGTCGCCACGATCACCGCACCCGCCTCGGCGAGCCAGGGGACAGCGGGGCTGGTGGCCAGCGTGCCGGCGCAGGCCGGCGTGACTTACGCCTGGACCATCGTCGGCGGGGTGATCACCGCCGGCGCCGGCACGCGCCAGGTCACGTTCACGGCGGGCGCGGGCGCCACCGCCCAGCTCGGGTGCACGGTCACGAACCTGGCCGGGACCACGGCGCAGGGGGCCGCGACGGTGACGCTCGCCGCGGGCCCGGTGATCACGAGCTTCACGGCGGACCGGGCCGCGGTCACCTTCGGCCAGAAGGCCGTACTGACCGCCGTGTTCGCCGAGGGAACCGGCGAGATCGCGCCGGGCGTGGGGCCCGTCACGTCTGGCGTGCCGGTGGAGGTCACGCCGCTTGCCGCCACCACCGATTACCTCCTCACCGTGACCGGCACCGGAGGCGCGACGGTCACTGCCACCGTCCAGGTGGCCGGGTTCTCTCCGCCAGGCATCAGCCGGTTCGACGCGATCACGCGGGCGATCCCCCCTGGAGCGACCGCCCTGTTCGCCGTCAACGCCAGCGACGCCGAGGGTTCCACCGTGCTCGCTCCCTCCCCCGGCGCGCTGGGCAACACGACGGCCGGCGTCACGACGGCACCGCTCGGCTCGACGACGCTGTTCACCCTGACGGTGACGAATCCGGCCGATTCGGTGCTCACCGACACCGCCACGGTGGAGGTGCTCGCGCCGGCCGCCGGATCGTTCGCCCCGCATGGTGCCCTCGGGTTCGGGCGGGGCACACCGGCACTCGCCCGACTGCCGGATGGCCGGGTGCTCGTGGTGGGTGGACTCGCGGCCCCCGCCGGATCCTCCACGGCCGAGATCTGGGATCCGGGGACGGGCGACGTGACGCCGGCCGGTGCCTCCGGGGTGGTCGGCATTGGGGTCGCGGTGGAGATGGTGGACGGGACCATCTTGGTGGCCGGAAGCGGGATCATCGAGGTGTACGATCCCCTGGCCGGGACCTTCACGTTCGCGGACAGTCTCGAGGGGATCGAGAGTGTCGGCCAGGCGATCCGGCTCGCGGATGGTCGCGTCGTGCTCGCTGCCCATCCGGGCCTGCCGCCCGCGTCGCTCATCGTCTTCGATCCGGGCACGGCCGCGGTCACCTCCCTCACTGCGACGGGGGTGTCGCTCCCGACGCGCATCCAGGCGATGCGGGAGTTGCCGGGTGGCGTCCTGGCCGTGGGGGGGGCGCACGGTGCCGCCCTCTCACCCGCCGTGGTCGTGGTGGACCTCGCCTCGGGACTGGCCAGCGACCTCCCCTCCTCGGCGGTCCCACGGAGCGGCGGAAGATTCGCCGTCCTCGGTGACGGCCGCTTCATCCTGTTCGGGGGGACGCGCCCGGGGCTCGAGTGGGAGAACGTCCCGGAGGCCGAGAGTCTCGACCCGGTTTCCGGCGTCTGGACCAGTGCTGGCGTCATGGCGATTCCCCGATCCAGCGAGCAGGCCGTCACGGCCGCGGACGGTCGGGTCCTGGTCCTGGGCGGGAGTGCCGGGATCGCGGTGAACGTCAACACCGGCCTCCTCACGCGCACTGACGTCTTCGACCCTGTACTCGGGCGCTTCCTGCCGGGCCCGGTGTTGGACACTTGGCACCGCGATGGCTCGCTCCTCGCCCTCCCGGACGGTCGAGTCGTTTCCGTCGGTGGATCGGACGGGTTCGGCACGCCCGTCCTGGCGATCAGCGTATTCGAATAGCGCCCGACTGATGGAGAGTGCAGGCCGCGGGGCCCGGGGCCGGTGGACAGGTTCGGGGCCCCCGTCCATGTTTCCTGCCGGCCCTTCACCTACCGGACCCCCGATGAACCGCAGCGAAGCTCCCGAGGAATTCCGCAGCCTCCGCGACCCCGTCGGCGAGCGCCTGCTCCGTGCCCGCACCCTCATCATCAGCGGCGAGATCACCCAGCGGCTCGCCGAGCGGGTCACCGGGCAGCTGCTGGCGATGGCGGCGGAGTCGGACGACGCCATCACCATCTACATCAACTCCCAGGGCGGCCACGTCGAGGCGGGCGATACCATCCACGACATGATCCGCTTCGTCCGGCCGCAGGTGCGCATCGTCGGCACCGGCTGGGTGGCGAGCGCCGGCGCGCTGATCTTCGTCTCGGTGCCCCGGGAGCGCCGGTTCTGCCTCCCCAACACCCGGTTCCTCCTGCACCAGCCGGCCGGCGGGTCGGGCGGCACCGCGAGCGACATCGAGATCGAGGCGCGGGAGATCCTCCGGATGCGCGACCGGCTCAACCAGATCTTCGCCCGCGAGACCGGCCAGACGCTCGAGCGGATCGAGGAGGACACCCACCGCAACTTCTGGCTCGACGCCGAGGCGGCGATCAAGTACGGCCTGGTGGGAAAGGTGGTCGAGCGGTTCGACGAGCTGGGGAAGGCCTGAGGCGGCGGTGGCGGGGCCGATCGACCCGCGAGTGGACATCGGCCACGTCCACCTCAAGGTGGCGGACCTCGACCGCGCGCTCGGATTCTGGGTGGGGGTGCTCGGTTTCGAGCTGATGCAGCGCTACGGGCAGGGCGCGGCCTTCGTGAGCGCCGGCGGGTACCACCATCACATCGGGCTGAACGTGTGGCACAGTCGCGGTGGCCCGCCGCCGCCGGAGAACGCGACCGGGCTCTACCACGTGGCCATCCGGTATCCCGACCGCCGCACGCTCGCCGACGCGCTCCGCCGGCTGATCGCCGCCCGCGTGCCGCTGGACGGCGCGAGCGACCACGGGGTGAGCGAGGCGCTCTATCTCCGCGATCCGGACGGGAACGGCGTCGAACTCTACCGCGACCGCCCGCGGGAGCAGTGGCCGATGGACGTTGCCGGCCATCTCGAGATGGTCACCCAGCCGCTCGATGTGCCCGCGCTCCTCGCCGAGCCGCACTAGGCCCCGGCAACCTCCCGCTTGACCCGCCGCAGGATCGCCGTGAGGCCCTGCGTGCGGGTGAGCCCCAGGTCGCCCGCCAGGCCGGTCCGCTCGAGCAGGTCGTCGGGCACCGCGGCCACGTCGGCCGGCGCCGCCCCGGCGAGGCTCCGGATCAGCAGCGCGAGGAACCCCCGCACGGTCGGCGACTCGCGCGGCACGTCGGCGTGGATCGCCACCCGGCCGGCCGCGACCTCCACGAAGAGGAAGACCGGCGTCTGGCATTCGTGCACCTGGCCGACCCCCTGGTCCCGGGCGGCCCGGAGCCCTTCCGGGAGGTCGGGCAGCTTCCGGGAGTACTCCAGGAGGGTCTGGAGGCGGGTTTCCCGGCCGGCCGCCGCCAGCCGCGCGACGATGGTGTCGAGCTGGGCCATGCACGTAAGTTAGTGCGGTTCCCGCTCCCCGCTCCCCGCTCCCCGTCATGGCCCCCAACCGCATCATTGCCGTCGCCCTCGTCGCCTCCGCGCTGCTGATCGGCACGCTCGGGCTGGCGTTCCTCTTCGAGTTCGGCAACCGGCTGGTGGGGTTCCTCCTGCTGCTGGTGGCCGTCGCCGACCTCGCGATGGCCGCCTTCTTCGCCCGGAAGGGACCGGCGTGACCCTGCCGCTCGCGTCCGGCGTCGCCGCGATCCTGGCCCGGGACCTCGGGGCGTTCCGGCGTTCCCTCGCGGCCTATCCGGACGAGGCCTCGGTATGGGGCCCGGCGGCCGGCCTGCCGAACTCCGGTGGCACCCTGGCGCTCCACGTGGCGGGGAACCTGCGGCATTTCATCGGCGCCGTGCTGGGCGGGTCGGCCTACGTGCGGCGGCGGGAGGAGGAGTTCACCATCACCGGGCTCCCCCGGGCCGAGCTCGACGCCCTCCTGGCGCGCACTTCGGAAGAGGTGCGGGACGCGCTCGAGCGGCTCGACCCGGCCACGCTCGCGCGAGACTTCCCCGCGCCCGCCGGCGGGCTCCGTGTGTCCACGGGCGACTTCCTCGTCCATCTCTGCACCCACCTGGCCTTCCACCTGGGTCAGGCGGACGCGCACCGGCGAGCCGTCACCGGCAATCCCGTCGGGATCGGCGCCGTGGCGGTGCGTGAACTGGCCTCCGCCCGGGCCCCGGGGGGACGCGACTAGATTCCCCCGCGGCCCGCCGCCCCAGCCCACACCCCGAGGTTCCATTGCCGCTGATCTCCCCTCCGCGCCGCGCCCTCGCCGCGCTCGCGTTCCTCGCCGTCGCCTGTGCCCCGGCCGGTCCCGCCTCCGGAGGCGCCGGGCCGATGGCGGGGCCGCCGCCGGTCGCGGCGCCGGTCTACCTCAATCCGCCCTCGGTGCCGCAGCTTCCCGGATTCTCCTCCGGCGTCAAGGTCGGCTTGACCGTCTGGGTGTCGGGCCAGGTGGCGGTGGACAGCGCCGGTGCCATCGTCGGCGACGGGGACGTGACCGCGCAGCTTCGCCAGGCGCTGGCCAATGTCGTGGCGGTGGTCCGCGCCGGCCGTGGGGTGCCCGGCGACGTGGTCCGGCTCACGGTCTATCACGTGGCCCGGAGCGATTCCGCGGTTGCCGCCGGGCTCCGTCTCGCCGCCGCCGACTGGTTCGCCCCCGGGGAGTTCCCGGCGGTCACCCTCGTTGCGGTGCAGCGGCTGCCGATGCCCGGCCTCCTCGTCGCGGTGGACGCGGTGGCCGAGCTCCGGTCGCTCCTCCCGGATCGGCAGCGCGATCGCGGCACGAGGTAGGCCGGGGTATACTGCGTCATGATCTCCCCCGAACCACCGGATCCCGGGATGGCTCTCGCGGGCACCGAGACCCCGATCGTCATCCGCGTGCGGCAGATCGAGGACCGGCGCGCGCCGGAGGGCACCGTCTGCCTCGGCACCTTCATTGACGAGCGGCTGGTGGCGCGATGCGTGGTGCCGCCCGAGCTGCACGAGACGCTCGAGCGCCACCACGTCTTCGGGGTGCCGGTGCGCCTCGTGCTGTCGGCGCGGGAGGGCCCCCCGGGCCTGCAGTGCCAGCTCTTCGCCCTGGCGCCGCTGCCGCCCGAGGCGGTCCGCGACGCCGATGCCGAGGGCGAGGACGAGCCCGAGGAGCCGTGGGCCCAGAGCCTCCCCGGGGCGAGGTACGAGGCGGCGGTGCAGGGGGAGGAGGGCGGGGAAATCCGTGCGGAGGAGCCGATCGCGGTGATCCCGCTCGGGCAGATCGTCCGCTTCGCCCAGGACCGGCGCCATCCCGGCAACCTCTCGCTCGAGGCGGCCGACGTCCTCGGCCGCATCGTGCAGGGCCGCGTGGTGGAGGTCGTGGACAGGGTGCTCGAGGACATCCTGCGGAACGACGACGAGGAATGAGCCGCCGGTTGACTCTGCCGCCATCCGGCTCGTAATTCCCCTGGTCCCTGCCTTCCTCCCCCTCCCCCCGCGGTGCAGGGCTCCCGCGGCGGCCGGGTCCCTCACCGGGAGGTCGCGATGACCGCACCCGACACCCTCGCTCCCGTCACCCCCATCGAGCGCCGTGGCTACGCGCACCCCGAGGCGCTCGTCTCGACCGACTGGGTCGCCGGGCACCTCACGGATCCCCGGGTCCGGCTGGTGGAGTGCGACGAGGACCTGCTGCTGTACGACTCCGGGCACGTGCCCGGCGCCGTGAAGCTCGACTGGGTGAACGACCTCAATGACGTGATGCTCCGTGATTTCGTGGGGCGCGAGCGCCTCCAGGAGATCCTCCGTGCCCGCGGCATCTTCGCGGACACCACCGTGGTGCTCTACGGCGACAAGAACAACTGGTGGGCGACGTACGCCTTCTGGGTGTTCCGGCTCTTCGGGCTGGAACGGCTCCGGATCATGGACGGGGGCCGGCAGCGCTGGGTGGAGGAGGGCCGCCCGCTCGAGACGGGCGCCCCGGCCCACCCGAAGGGCGACGTGCGCGTCGGGGAGCGGGACGACATCCGCATCCGTGCCTTCCGGGAGGACGTGCTGGAGCACCTCATGCGGCAGCGCCCGCTGGTGGACGTCCGGAGCCCGGAGGAATTCCGCGGCGAGCGGCTCCACATGGCCGACTATCCCAACGAGGGCGCGCTCCGCGGCGGGCACATTCCCGGCGCGCGCAACGTGCCGTGGGCCCGGGCGGTGGATCCCGACACCCACGCGTTCCGGCCGGCCCACGAACTGCGCACCCTGTACGAGGGGGAGCAGGGGCTGTCGGTCACCGAGGAGACGATCGTCTACTGCCGGATCGGCGAGCGCTCCTCCCACACGTGGTTCGTCCTGACCTACCTGCTGGGCTACGACCGGGTGCGGAACTACGACGGGTCGTGGACCGAGTGGGGGAACCTGGTGCGGGCGCCGATCGAGCGCCCGTGAGGGAATGCCGATGACCCGATCGCTCCTCGCCGCGGCCGTCCTCGCCGCGGCGTTCTCCATCCCCGGCGCCGCCCAGTCGGCCCCGGCTCCCGCGGCCCGGCCGACCACCTGGCGGATCGACACCAACCACTCCGAGCTCTCGTTTCGCGTCCGGCACTTCGTGAGCCGGGTGCGGGGCACCTTCGGTACGTGGGAGGGCACCGTCACCGCGGAGCCGGGGGCATGGGAGGACGGGGCGGTCGAGGTCACCGTGCAGACGGCGAGCGTGGATACCCGGCAGGAACGGCGCGACAGCGACCTGCGGGGCGCCGACTTCTTCGACGTCGCGAACCACCCGACGATGACCTTCCGCAGCCGCAGCGCCTCGCTCGACGGCACCCGGCTCCGTCTCGAGGGCGACCTGACGATCCGCGGCGTGACCCAGCCCGTCGTGCTCGAGGGAGAGTTTCTCGGCGAGCAGGGCAACCGGGCGGGATTCAGCGCCTCGACCACGGTGAACCGCCTCGATTACGGGCTCACGTGGAACCGGATCGTGGATGGGACGAGGATGCTGGGGGACGAGGTGGAGATCTCCGTCGTCGTGGCCCTGGTGCGCCGGCCCGCCGGCTGACGGCGCAATGCCCGGCCGGCCCTTCTACTACCGGGAGACCGAGGGAGTCCGCGTGACGGTGCGGCCCCTCTACCTGCCCGAGCACTCCCGGCCGGGACGGTCGGAGTTCGTCTTCGCCTACTTCGTGCGGCTGGAGAACGTCGGGACGGCCACCGCACAGCTCCGGTGGCGCCGTTGGCACATCCACGACGACATCGGGGAGGACCTCGAGGTGGAGGGCGAGGGCGTGGTCGGGGAGCAGCCGGTGCTCGCCCCCGGCGGCACCCACGAATACCAGAGCTTCTGCGTCCTGCGGAGCCCGAGCGGCTGGATGGAGGGCGCCTACACGTTCGTGCGGTCGGGCGGGGACCGGTTCGAGGCCGTGATCCCGCGGTTCGACCTGCACGTGGCCACCGAGGGTCCGGTCGCGTGACCCCTGCGCTCCGGGTCCGCCCCGCGAAGGGGGCGGACCTCCCCTGGGCTCGGCGCCTCCTGGCCGCGGCCGACCTGCTCGACGAGGGGCTGGAGGACCAGTTCCCGGCGGCGTACGTGATCGTCGAGGGCGACGGCCGGCCGCTGGGCCTCGCCGGCCTCGAGCGCTACGGCGGCGTCGGCCTCCTCCGGTCGGTGGCGGTGGACGCAAGCGGCCGCGGCACCGGGGCAGGCGCCGCCCTGGTGGCCGATCGCCTGTCGCGCGCCCGCGACGACGGGCTCGCCGCGGTCTACCTCCTGACCGCGACGGCCGCCGAGTGGTTCCCGCGGTTCGGGTTCCGGGACATCTCCCGGGAGCAGCTGCCCCCGGAGCTGGGGGCCGCGCCCGAGGTGACGGGCGGCTGCCCCGCCTCGGCGACCGTGATGAGGCTGGCACTGACCTGAGAATGCCCGGCACCGAGTGCCGAGTGCCAAGTGGGTGCCAAGGGCCAGGTGCCCAGTGAGGTGCAACCCTCCGCAGTCCCGCTTCCCGCTCCCCGTTCCCCGCTCCCCGTTCCCCGTTCCCCCCCTTGTGACCCCCATCACGGCCCCGAATCCCTCCAGGGGCGAAGTTCCCTTCACCCTCTGGACCCGTCCGACCCACGCAGTCCCTACCACGCAGGGAGGTCATGTGAAGGGAACCACCGCCATCCTGGCGCTCGCCGCGTTCGTGGCGCCCGCGGCCCTGGCTGCCCAGGAGAATGCCCCGACCGCGCAGGCCGCCGCCGTCCCCGCCGCGCAAGTGGCTCCGGTCCTCGATGATGCCGCCGTGCTCGCCGTGTTCGACGGCGCCAACCGGCGCGACCTCGAGACCGCGACGGTCGCCGCCGAGCGGGCGAAGAACCAGCAGGTGCGCCAGCTGGCCGTCCGGTTCGCCAACGAGCACATGGCGCTCCGCCGGCAGGGCCAGGAGCTCGGCCGCGCACTGCAGCTCTACCCGAAGCGCGAGTTCGACGCGCCGGAGATGCAGAAGCACGGGCAGACGATCGCCTGGCTGAAGCAGGTGCCGTCCGACCAGTTCGACGCCGCATGGCTCGACCATGAGATCGCGTTCCACGCCGCCGTGCTCGAGGCGGTGCAGGGGACGCTGATGGCGGCCACCACGAAGCCGGAACTGAAGACCCTGATCGAGCAGTCCATCCCGGCGTTCGAGGCCCACCTGGCCGCGGCGCGGGATCTCAAGGCGGCGCTGGACGGCGCGGCCAAGCCCGAGGTTCCCACCTCGGAGCCGTCCAGCACCAACGGGGGCGAGTAGGCCCCCAACCGGTCACCCGCCCGGGTGATCAGCGCGGCCGCCGGCTCCCCGCCGACGGCCGCGTCCCGTTGGGGGAGGGCGCTGGAGTCGCCGTCCTGCCGTCCTGCCTCACCCCGCCGCGAGCCCGAGCAGCCAGGCGCAGGCCAGCCCGCCGTAGATGCCCAGGATGTACCCCGACACGCCGAGCAGGAGGCCCACCGGGGCCATTGCGGGGTGGTAGGCGGCCGCCACCACCGGCGCGGAGGCGGCGCCCCCGATGTTCGCCATCGAGCCCACGGCGACGAAGAAGAGTGGGGCCCGCAGCAGCCGCGCGGCGAGGAAGAGGATCGCCACGTGAATCGCGATCCACACGATGCCCGCACCGAGGAACGCCGGCGTCTCGAGCACGGCCCGCAGGTCCGCCCTGGCCCCGATGCTCGCGATGATGAGGTAGAGGGCCGCGTACCCCGTGTTCGACGCGCCGACCTCCTCGAGGCGCCGCACCGGGGTGAAGGAGAGCGCGATGCCGGCGGTGACCGCCACGAGCACCGCCCACGTGGCGCTGCTGATGATCGTCGGGTGGCCGATGGCCGGCAGCCGGTCGCCGATGACCACCGAGACGGCGGCGCCGCCGAACCCGAGCGCCACCAGGATCAGGAGGTCACGCAGCGTCGTCGGCCGCTTGTGCGCCTGCAGCTCGCTCAGGTGCCGGCTGGCCTCCTCGAACGCCTCGCGCCGGGCACCGATCGCGGTGTCGAAGCGGAGCTGCCAGGCCGAGAGCGCCAGCAGGATCGCCATCCAGCCGTAGCCGACGACGGTGTCCACGACGATCGCCGGGCCGAGCACCGCGTCGGGGGCGCCGACGCTCTCCGCGATCGCCACGAAGTTGGCGCTGCCGCCGATCCAGCTTCCCGAGAGCGCCGCGAACGCCTTCCACGCGTCCGGCGGCAGGGCCCCCTTGAAGATCAGGAACGCCACCGGCCCGCCGATGATGATCCCGAGCGTGCCCGCCAGCATCATCAGGAGCGCGGTGCGGCCGACCTTCAGGATGGCGGGGAGGTCCACTGCCACCATCAGGAGCAGGAGGCAGAGCGGCAGCAGGAATCGCGACACCCAGTCGTACACGGGCGACTGGAGGGGCGTGATCCCGAACGCGGAGGAGAGGGTGGGCACGAAGTAGCAGTGCACCAGGGGGGGCACCCGGTCGAACCAGCCCTTGAACGCGGGCAGTCCGCTGAGCCAGAAGATCACCCCGATCACGGCGGCGAGGTACGCGAACACCAGCGTGGGGTCGTGCAGGAGGGCGGTCGGCATCGGGGCAAGCTCCGCCGGTTCGCGGCCCCGGTCAAGCCGAGGCTTGCCGCGGGGCCGATCGCGGGCGCATCTTGCCTCCTCGCCCGCGGCCGCGCCCGCGGGTGCTCCCCAACCCGGAGTTCCCACGCCCATGCTGACCGCCGTTCGTGCGGCCCGCGCCGCGCTCGCCTGCGCGCTGGTCCTGCCCGCCGCAGCATCCGCCCAGGAGCGCCCGCTCGTGGTCCGTGGCGCCCGCATCCTGCCCGTCGCCGGGCCGCCGATCGAGCGCGGCGTGCTGGTCACGCGCGGCGGGAAGATCGTCGCGGTGGGCGCCGAGGGCGCCGTGGCCGTGCCCGACGGGGCCGAGGTGGTTGACGTGACCGGCAAGGTCGTCCTCCCCGGCCTGGTGGACACCCACTCCCACATCGGGGGCGGCGACGGCGGCGATCGTTCCGACCCGATCCAGGGGGACATCCGGATCCTGGACGCGATCGACCCGACGAGCGACAGCTTCCGGAAGGCGCTCGCCGGCGGCATCACCACGGTGAACGTGATGCCCGGCTCCGGCCACCTGATGAGCGGCCAGACCGCCTACCTGAAGCTCCGCCGGGGCCGCACGATCACCGACCTGCTCTACTGCCACGACGTGCTCACCGAGATCTGCGGCGGGCTCAAGATGGCCAACGGCACCAACCCGCGCGGCGAGAGCCCCTGGCCCGGCACCCGGGCCAAGTCGGCGGCGATGGTGCGCGAGCGGTTCGTCAAGGCGGTCGAGTACCGCGAGAAGCTGCGTGCCGCCGGGGCGGACTCGACCAGGCGGCCCGAGCGCGACCTCGAGCTCGAGATCCTGGTCGAGGCGCTCGACGGGAAGCGGATGGTGCATCACCACACGCACCGCCACGACGACATCCTCACCGTGCTCCGGCTGCAGCGGGAGTTCGGGTTCCGGCTGGTGCTCCACCACGTGAGCGAGGGGTGGAAGGTGGCCCGCGAGATCGCCGCCGCCGGCGTGCCCGCCTCCGTGGTCGTGATCGACGCCCCGGGCGGGAAGCTCGAGGCGGTGGACCTGAGCCTGCGCACCGGGGCGATCCTGGACGAGGCCGGCGTGCTGGTCGGCTTCCATACCGACGACGGGATCACCGACTCGCGCCTCTTCCTCCGCTCGGCAGCGCTCGCCGTCCGCGCCGGGATGAAGCCCGAGCAGGCGCTGTATGCGCTCACGATGGCCGGGGCCCGGATGCTCGACCTCGCGGACCGGGTGGGCAGCCTCGAGCCCGGCAAGGACGCGGACTTCGTCGTCCTCTCGGGCGATCCCTTCGCCCTCGCCACCCACGTGGAGCAGGCCTGGGTCGAGGGGCGGAAGGTGTTCGACCTGACGGATCCCGCCGACCGGCCGTTCGCCGTCGGTGGGTACCGGGCGGTGCGCGATGCGCCGTTCGACCACCACGAGGGGATGGAGGGCCACTGATGCGCGCCACGACTCTCGCAGCCGCGCTCGCGGCCACCTCCGCCGGCCTGGCGTCGCCCGCCCCCGCCGCGGCCCAGCTCGCCGTGCGGGGCGGGACGGTCTACACGATGGCCGGCACGCCGATCCAGGACGGCGTGGTGCTCGTGGGGCGGGACGGCCGGATCGACCGGGTCGGCCCCGCCACCGAGGTGCGGGTGCCCGAGGGCTACCGGCTCCTGGCGGCGGAGTACGTCACTCCGGGGCTGGTGGACGCGCACACCGTGGTCGGGCTCTCGGGGATGCTCAACCAGCCGCACGACCAGGACCAGCTCGAGCGCTCGAACCCGATCCAGCCCGAGCTCCGCGCCTTCGACGCCTACAACGCCCGGGAGGACCTGGTGGCCTGGGTGCGGGGCTTCGGGGTCACGACGCTCCACACCGGGCACGGGCCCGGCGCCCTCGTGAGCGGGCAGACGATGGTGGTCCGCACCACCGGCGAGACCGTCGGCGAGGCGCTGGTGGACTCGGTGACGATGGTGGCGATGACCCTCGGCCCCGACGTCGGGCGCTACTACAACAATCGGCCCGGCACCCGGGCCCGCGGCGTCGCGATGCTCCGGGCCGAGTTCGTGAAGGCACGGGAGTACGCGGCGAAGCGCGCGCGGACGGGGAAGGGCGGCGACAGGACGAGGGCGGACGCCACGCCGCGCGACCTGGGGAAGGAGGTGCTGGCCCGGGTGCTCGCCGGCGAGCTGCCCGCCCTCGTCACCGCCCAGACCGCCCGGGAGATCCTGGCGGCCCTCCGGCTGCAGCGGGAGTTCGGCTTCCGGCTCGTCCTCGACGGCGCCGCGGAGGCCTACCTGGTGCTCGACGAGATCAGGGCGGCGAAGGTGCCGGTCATCCTGCACCCGACGATGGCGCGGCACGGCGGAACGATGGAGAACGCCACCTTCGAGACCGCCACGAAGCTCCGCGACGCCGGCATCCCCTTCGCCCTCCAGAGCGGCTACGAGGGCTACGTCCCCAAGACCCGCGCGGTGCTGTTCGAGGCCGCGATGGCCGCGGCCTACGGCCTCAGCGTCGAGCAGGCGCTCGCCGCGGTGACGATCGACGCCGCGCGGATCATCGGGCAGGATGCCCGGGTCGGCTCGCTCGAGCGGGGCAAGGAGGCGGACCTGGCGCTCTTCGACGGCCCGCCGCTCGAGCACACCAGCCACGTGTGCGCCGTCGTGGTCCACGGCACGCTGGCCGGCGAGGAATGCCGCTGACCGGGCCCTCCCGGGGTCCGTCGCCCGAGGCGTTCCCCGACCTCGGGCCGGAGGAACTCGCCGTCGAGCCGGTGGAACGGGCCTGGACCATCCCCTCGGCGTGGTACCGCGAGGCCCGCTTCGAGGCGCTCGACCGGGCCGCCGTGCTCGGCCGGACCTGGCAGCTGGTGGGCCACGAAAGCCGGCTCGCGGCGCCGGGGTGCCACCTCGTGGCGGAGGTGGCGGGGGAGCCGGTGGTGGTGGTGCGCGGCAGGGACGGCGTGCTCCGGGCCTTCTACAACGTCTGCCGCCATCGCGGCGGGCCGCTCGCGCTGGAGGACGGCTGCGCCGGCGCCCTCCAGTGCAAGTATCACGGCTGGACCTACCTGCTCGACGGGTCGCTCCGCGGGGTGCCCCAGTGGGACCGGGTGGAGCTCTTCGACAAGAAGGACTTCGGGCTCGTCCCGCTCCGCGTCGCCACCTGGGAAGGCCTCGTCTTCGTGCACCTCGCCGAGCACCCGGAGCCGCTGGCACGCGCCGTGACGGGCATCGCGGAGCGGATCGCGCCCGTCCGGCTCGCCGAGTTCCGCTTCGCGCGGAAGGCGTCGTACGACGTCGCGTGCAACTGGAAGGTGTACGTGGACAACTACCTCGAGGGGTACCACGTCCCGCACGTGCACCCGGAATTGATGAAGCTCTACCAGTTCGAGTCATACAGCACCGAGGTGCACGAGCGGTATTCGCTCCAGGTGAGCCCGCTGAGCGCGGAAGACAACATCTACTCCGGCGGAGCGGGGGGGACGGCCTTCTACTACTTCCTCTTCCCCAACGCGATGCTCAACATCCTGCCCGGCCGCCTCCAGACGAACCTCGTGCTCCCCCGGGGACCGGAGCGCTGCCGGGTGGAGTTCGCGTACTACTACGCCGACGTGGAATCCCCGGGGGCGAGGCGCCTGATCGAGGAGGACCACGCCTGCGCCGACCGCGTCCAGCAGGAGGACGCCGGCATCTGCGAGCGGGTCCAGGTGGGTCTCGGCTCCCGGGCGTACGACCGGGGACGGTTCTCGGTGCAGTTCGAGGGGGCGGTGCACCACTTCCAGGCGATGCTCAAGGCGGCCTATCGCGACTGGATGGCGACGTGAGCGGCGGCGAAGTCCGGCGCCAGCTCGGACTGCTCGATACCACCGCCCTCTGTGCCGGGTCCATCATCGGGTCCGGCATCTTCTTTCTCCCCGCGACGATGGCGGCGGCCCTCCCGGCCACGGGACCCCTGATCGCCATCTGGCTCGCCGCGGGCGTGGTTTCGGTGCTGGGCGCCCTCTGCCTGGCCGAGCTGGGCACCATGCTTCCCGAACAGGGTGGGCTCACTGCGTACCTGCGGGAGGCCTTCGGCTCCTTCTGGGGGTTCCTCTACGGATGGAGCGCCTTCGCCCTCATCAACACGGTCGGCTTCGCGGCCATCGCGATGGTGTTCGCCGAGTACCTTGGCGTGCTGGTCCCGATGGGGGCGGGCGTGCGGACGGGGGTGGGGATCGGCGCGATCGCCGGATTCACGCTCCTCAACGCGATCGGGGTGCGGGAGGGCGCCACCGCGCAGAACGTGCTCACCGGTCTCAAGGTGCTCCTGATGGTCGGCCTGATCGGGGCGGCGTTCCTGCTGTCGGGGGGCGGCGCGACGAACCTGCACCCCGTCTGGCTCGCGCCTCCCGAGGGCGGATTCGCCGCCCCGGTGGCGGTGGCCTTCCTCGGGGCGCTCTTCGCCTGCGACGGCTGGATCAACGTTTCCCTCGTCGGCGGCGAGGTACGAGACCCCGGCAGGACCCTCCCCCGCGCGGTGCTCTGGGGGACGGGCAGCGTGGTGCTGCTCTACGTGGCGGTCAACCTCGCGTACCTCTGGGTGCTCGGCCCCGCCGGGGTGTCGGGTTCGCCCCTGGTGGCGAGCGAGATGCTTTCCCGCGTGGCCGGGCCGGGCGCGGAGCGGCTCACCGCCTGCGTCATCGTGGTCTCCACCCTCGGCGCGCTCAACGGCAACCTGCTCTCGGCGGCCCGGGTGCCGTTCGCCCTGGCCCGGGAGGGCCGTCTCCCGACGGTCATCGGCCGGCTCGGCAAGCGCGGCGCGCCGGTGGCCGCCCTCGTGGTGCAGGGCGTCTGGGCGGTGGCGCTTTCCTTCACCGGCAGCTACGTGCAGCTCACCCAGTGGATGGTGTACGGCTCGTTCATCTTCTACGGCCTGGGCGCGGCCGCGGTGCTGGTGCTCCGGCGCTCCCGACCCGGGGTGGCGCGCCCGTACCGCGTCTGGGGCTACCCGGTGACGCCGGTGGTCTTCCTTGGCTTCTGCGCCTGGCTCGTCCTGCAGACGGTCCACGACGCTCCCCGCGACGCGGCCATCGGCACCGGGCTCATCCTGGCGGGGGTGCCGTTCTACTTCCTCTTCCGGCCGCGGCGCTCCTGACTCACCGCGGGGGCGCGGAGCGCCGCGGAGGGCCGCGGAGGGGTCACCGCAGAGGCGCAGGGGACGCAGAGGACTGCCGACCTCGCCGGCCGCACCGCAGCGGGATCTCGTTCCCCAACCCCGCCCCACGGATGTCGGGGTGAGGTGAGGCCCACGGAATTGCCAACGACGTGGCCAGATGATTCGTGCGGCTCTCTGTGTCCCCTGCGCCTCTGCGGTGAATGTGGTTCTCGGCGGCCCTCTGCGCCTCCGCCGCGCCTCCGCGGTGAACGAGTAGATTGATCCCGCATGCAGCAGACCACCCGCGCGCGCCTCGCGCTCATCGCCGCCGCCGCGCTCTTCTCCACCGGGGGCGCCGCCATCAAGGCCACGAGCCTCGCCAGCTGGCAGGTGGCGGGGTTCCGCTCGGGGATCGCGGCCGTCGCCGTGCTGCTCCTCGTGCCGGCGAGCCGGCGGCGCTGGACCTGGCGCACCCCGGTGGTGGGGGTCGCCTACGCCGCCACGCTGCTGCTCTTCGTCCTGGCGAACAAGCTCACCACCTCCGCCAACGCGATCTTCCTCCAGTCCACCGCGCCGCTCTATCTCCTGCTGCTCGGCCCGCTGCTGCTCAAGGAGCCGATCCGCCGCCGCGACCTCGGCTTCATGCTCGCCATCGGCGTGGGCCTCGCCTGCTTCTTCGTGGGCACCGAGCCGCCGGTCCGCACCGCGCCCGACCCGGTGAGGGGCAACGTCCTCGCGCTGGCCTCGAGCGTCACCTGGGCCTTCACCCTCATCGGCCTCCGGTGGCTCGGCAGCACGGCGGACGGTGCCGACGATGGCTCCGGTTCCATCGCCGCGGTGGTGGCGGGCAACCTCATCGCCTTCGCGGTGGCCCTCCCCCGCGCGCTGCCGGTGCTCGGCGCATCGTCCGCCGACTGGCTGACGGTCGGCTACCTCGGCGTGATCCAGATCGGCCTGGCCTACGTCCTGCTCTCGCGCGGCATCCGGCACGTTCCCGCTTTCGAGGCGTCGATCCTCCTGCTCTGCGAGCCCGTGCTGAACCCGGTCTGGTCGTGGCTGGTCCACGGAGAGCGTCCCGGCGCATGGGCCAGCCTGGGCGGCGCGGCGATCCTCGGCGCCACCCTCGTCAAGACCGGGCTCGACAGCCGCGGCGGCGGCCAACCCGACGCCGTGCGCGTGACCGGCGCCGTCCACCCGGCAGGCGGTGAGGAGTGACCGGCCGATCCGCCGAGCCGCCGGGCCGCCTGGAAGTGTCCCTGTTCGAGACCATCCGCGTGCGCGGTGGGACCGCGCCGCTCTGGTCACTCCACCTGTCGCGGTTGCGCCGCTCCGCTGCGGAACTCGGGATTCCCCTCCCGCGCCGGGTCGGGCCGCCCTCCGGACCGGACCGGGTGGTGCGGCTCGAAACCGGGGCGGCCGGGGTCAGCGCGAGCGACCGGGCAGTCGGGGCCACGCGCCCGGTTCGGCTGGTCACCGCCGGAGAGGTCCACCCGGGCTACTCGCACAAGATCACGGCGCGGGCGGTCTTCGACGCGGCCAGGTCGGCTGCCCGGTCGTGTGGCGCGGACGACGCCCTCCTGCTGACCGGCGCGGGGCGGGTGGCCGAGGCGACGATCTGGACCCTGTTCTGGTGGGACGGCCCGCGCCTCGCGACGCCGGCGCTCGGCCTGGGCGTGCTTCCGGGGGTGGCGCGGGCGCGGCTCGGCGTGCTCGTCGGGGGACTGGCCGAGCGGGAGATCCTCCCGGTGGGGCTGCACGGGCGATCGCTCTTCGTGGCGAACGCGGCGCGCGGCGTGGTGGCGGTGGCGGAGCTGGATGGCGTGTCGCTGCCCTCGGACCCGCGTTCCGCGGCCCTGGCGGCGGCTTTCTGGCCTTGATTCTGCCCTCTCCGGGGCCTAGTTTTCCCTCCCCCGTGGGGGCCTCGGGCCCCCGCCATGGTGGTTGTAGCTCAATCGGTTAGAGCGCCGGACTGTGGCTCCGGAGGTTGCGGGTTCAAGTCCCGTCAGCCACCCTGAAGCGGTCGCGAGTCGCGAGTCACGAGTCCTCGGCACGGCGTCCCGGCGCAATGCTCTCGACTCGCAGCTCGTGACTCGCGACTCACGAAGGTCCGTAGCTCAATTGGTAGAGCACCGGTCTCCAAAACCGGGGGTTGCAGGTTCGATTCCTGCCGGGCCTGCTGGCCGCGCAACAGGGAGTCCCTCAAGGGATTGACCACCGCGCAGGCCCGGGCCATATTTGCGGCCCTTCGTGGGCCGCCGGCCCGCGCAGCGCGGCGCTATCGTCTAGGGGCCTAGGACACAGCCCTCTCAAGGCTGGAACACGGGTTCGAATCCCGTTAGCGCTATCGACGTCCCGACGGGACCATCGGCCCCATCGTCTATCGGCTAGGACGCGACCCTTTCAAGGTCGAGAGACGGGTTCGATTCCCGTTGGGGCTACTGGATTGAGTCCCGCGGTGCGGGGCAGCGCCTCGATAGCTCAATTGGTAGAGCAACTGACTCTTAATCAGCAGGTTCCAGGTTCGAGTCCTGGTCGGGGCACTTTTCAGGGCGACAGCATCCTCAGGTGATGACCGCAGGGCCCCCGAGGAGTCGGGGGCCCTGTTCGGCTTGGCCCCGTTCACCGGGGGTATGATTCAGGCCTCTCCCCTGGAGGATGCTCCCTTGCGCCGTACGATTCTGCTCGCCGCCCTGGTGCTCGGGGCCGGGGTCTCCCGGCTCGACGCGCAGCAGGCGCCGCCGGCCGGCACGCAACACGCCCCGGGAATGCAGCACACCACCGGCATGCGGCACGAGGGTCCGGCGGCGCAGCCGACGCAGGCCGGGCAGGCGGCCTTTGCGGCCGTCACCGAAATCGTGAACCTGCTCGAAGCCGACAGCACCACGGACTGGTCGCGGGTCGACCTCGAGGCGCTTCGTCAGCATCTCATTGACATGGATGACGTCACGCTGCGCGCCCGGGTTCGCTCGACGCGGACGCCCGGTGGACTGATCCTGGAGGTCACCGGCACGCCCCCGGTGGCCGCGGCGATCCGTCGGATGGTCGGCGCGCACGCCCCGGTGCTGGAACAACCGGGAGGATGGCGTGCCACCGCGGCGCCGGTTCCCGGCGGCATGCGGTTGACGGTCGTCGCCCGCGACACCGCGGACGCCGCCGGGGTCACCCGCATCCGCGGACTCGGCTTCATCGGCCTGATGACCCGGGGTGCGCACCACGCCGCGCATCACCTGATGATCGCGAAAGGCGCCGGCACGCACGCGCACGACGTGCCCTGACCACGGGCGGACAACTCCCCGCGCCGGGACGGGCAGTGGCTGCTCGACGATCGGAGCTTCGCGATGATGGAGGTGGCCCCGGATGAGATCGTCGGCGCGGGTCCGGTCCGGATGCGGGAGCTGGCAATCGTCCCGGTCCCACGAGGAGGATGGTCATGCGCGAGCGCCATGAAGCCGGCGTCACCTGGGAGCCGATCGTCGGGTACAGCCGCGGCGTCCGGGTGGGCAACGTGATCCACTGCTCCGGGACCGCGCCGACCGGCCCGGACGGCCGCATCGTCGCGCCGGGCGACCCCGGCGAGCAGACCCGCCAATGCATCCGGAACTGCCGCACCACCCTCGAGGCGCTCGGCGGCCGGCTCGAGGACGTGGTCCGCACCCGGATGTTCGTGAAGGACATCTCGCGGTGGGAGGCCATCGGCAAGGCGCACGGGGAGTTCTTCGCCACCATCCGTCCGGTGACCACGATGGTGGAGGTGTCCGGCTTCATCGACCCCTCCATCCTGGTCGAGATCGAGGCCGAGGCCATTCTCGAGTCGTGAGCACGCCAGGCGGCCTGCCGATCCGCGAACACTTCTCCCGCGATCCCCGGGGGTACGCCGCCTTCCGTCCGCGCTACCCGGCGGCGCTCTTCGGTTGGATCGCGGGATTGGTGCCCCGGCGCGACCTCGCCTGGGACTGCGGGACCGGGACCGGCCAGGCCGCCACGGGGCTCGCACCGCACTTTGCGGGAGTGGTGGCCACCGACGTGAGCGCCACGCAGCTCTCCGCCGCCGAGCCCCACCCACGGATCGAGTATCGACTCGCCCCCGCGCACGCGAGCGGCCTCGCGGCCGGCTCGGTGGACCTCGTGACCGTGGCCCAGGCCCTCCACTGGTTCCACCTCGAGTCGTTCTACGCCGAGGTGCGGCGCGTGGCGGGCCGCGAAGCGGTGATCGTCGCCTGGACCTACGGCTCGCCCGAGGTGGCGCCTGCCGTGGACCGCGTGATGCAGCGGTTCTACCGGGAGACGGTGGGCCCGTACTGGCTGCCGGAGCGCCGCCACGTCGAGACGGGGTACGCCGCCCTGCCGTTCCCGTTCGAGCCGGTTCCCGCGCCGGACTTCGCGATCGAGGCCGGCTTCACGCTGCCGGGGATGCTGGGATATGTCGGGACCTGGTCAGGGACGCGGAGATACCTCGACGCGCGGGACGACGATCCGGTACCTGCGCTGGGAAGGGCACTCGCCCCGCACTGGGGCCAGCCCGACGCGGTGCGCGCCGTCCGCTGGCCCCTCACGCTGCTCGCCGGCCGGGTCGGCTAGTCGTCGTCTTCCCGCCGCTCCCCCGATGCCGCCGCGGGCACGGTCGCGCGGGTGCTGTCCACGTACGCCGACGCCGCCCCGTGCTCGTACACCAGTTCCCCGCCTTCCTTGCCAGTCAGGTAGGCCTGGCCCGCGATGGCGAGGCTCGCGAGCAGCGCCACCGGCCGGGCGACGCGCCCGACTGCCCCGCCGGAGAGCCCGGCGGCGAAGATCAGGAAGCCGATCCCCGACAGGAGCTGGAGCCGCTCCCCGGCCTCCTCGTGCTCGTGGAGCGGGTCGCGCGCCACGACATCCTCCACCCGGTCCTCCTCGTTCCCGCCGGTGCGCACGGCCGTGAAGGATGCGGCGAAGAGCAGGAAGGCGGTGAGTGTGACGTAGGCCCACGCCTTCCGCGGCGCGGTGCCCCGGCTGACGGCCAGGAAGCCGAGGAGGGCCACGAGCGGGAGCATCGTCGCGAGCACGACAGGGAAGTGGACCACGGCCGGATGAAGCGGATCGGGCAGCATCGGTATATCCTCAAGGTTGAGTTGTGCCAGCGTCTCCAAGTTCGGCTACCCCCTCGCGGCGCACAATCGGGCGGATGCCGGACGACCCCGGGGCCGGGCCGCGCCGCGCCGGCATCGGGCACTTGCCGGACACCCCGGGTCGACATGACCGACGAAGAAACGCCGAACATGCGCCTGGCCCTCGCCGCCGTCTTCGCGGCGGTCGTGGTGCTGGGCACGGCGGACATCCTGCTCGACCTGCGGCAACAGGGTGCCACGCCGCACATCGCGCTCGAGCTCGTGCTGGTCGCCCTCGCCCTCGGCTCGGCAGTCTGGCTGGCGCGAGGGTGGCGTCGCGCGGCGGGTGAGGTCCGGCGGCTCGGGGCGGAGGCGGAACGCCACCGGGTCGACCAGGCGCACTGGCGGGCCGAGGCGGCGCGGGCGCTCGCCGGCCTCTCGGCAGCGCTCGAGGCCCAGTTCGCGGCCTGGGAGCTCACCGGTGCCGAGCGGGCCACCGCGCGCGGCCTCCTGCGGGGGCTCAGCCACCGGGCCATCGCCGAACAGGACGGGCGGAGCGAGCGCACCGTCCGCCAGCACGCGGTGGCCGTGTATCGCAAGGCGGGCGTGGCCGGTCGCGCCGAGCTCGCCGCATTCTTCCTCTCCGCGCTGCCGGACGCGGACGCTCCGCCCGTGGCGGCCCTGGACCCCGATCGCCGATGACTCCTCTCGCCGCGTCCCGCGATCATCCCGTCCTCCTGGCCGGGGAGCTGGCGTCCACCAGCGGCTGGCGCGAGGTCCACGCCCCGTGGGATGGATCGCTCGTCGGCCGAGCCGGCGTGGCGGGCCGGGACGAGGTCGCCCGCGCGGTCGACGCGGCCTGCCGGGCGGCGCCCGAGGCGCGGGCCCTCCCGGCGCACCGCCGGGCCGAGATCCTGCTCCGGATCCACGACGGGATCCGGGAGGCGCGCGAGGAGCTCGCCTTCCTCCTCGCGCGGGAGGCAGGGAAGCCGCTCGCCGCGGCGCGGTACGAGCTGGACCGCACCATGTTCGTCTTCCGCGACGCGGCGGAGGAGGCCCAGCGGATCGGCGGCGAGGTGATCCCGCTCGACCGGATGCCGCACGGCGCCGGCCGCTGGGGGCTCACGCGGCGCTTCCCGCTGTCTCCGGTGAGCGGCATCGTCCCCTTCAACTTTCCGCTGCTCCTCACCGCCCACAAGCTCGCCCCGGCGATCGCCTGCGGGGCCACGATCGTGGTGAAGACCCCGCCGCAGGACCCGCTCTCGGTGCTCCGGCTGGCCGCCATCGTGCGGGAAGCCGGATACCCCGCCGGCGGCGTGAGCGTGGTCCAGTGCGCCGTGGAGGATGCCGCGCCGATGCTCGACGATCCCCGGGTCCGGATGATCAGCTTCACCGGGTCCGCGAAGGCAGGTTGGGAGATCCGCCGCCGCGCGGCGCGGAAGAAGGTGCTGCTCGAGCTGGGCGGCAATGCCGGCGTCATCGTCGCCCCCGATGCCGACCTCGACCGCGCCGTCGACCGGTGCGTGGTCGGTGGCTTCACCTACGCGGGCCAGTCCTGCATCTCGGTGCAGCGGATCCTGGTGCAGCGCGGGCTGTACGACGCCTTCCTCGAGCGGTTCGTGCCGCGAGTGCAGGCGCTCCGCACCGGCGACCCGCTTGCGGCCGGGACCGACGTCGGCCCGATGATCGACGAGGCCTCGGCCCGCCGGGCGGAGTCCTGGATCGCGGACGCCCTCGCCGCCGGGGCCACGGCGCTCACCGGGGTGGGCCGGGAGGGCGCGCTCCTCGAGCCCACCGTGCTCACCGGGACGCAGCCCGAGATGCAGGTCGAGTGCGAGGAGGTCTTCGCGCCCGTCGTCACGGTGCGCCCGTACGACGCCATCGGGGACGCCTTCGCCGCCCTCAACGCCTCCGCCTACGGCCTCCAGGCCGGGGTGTTCACCCGCGACCTCCGCACCGCCTGGGCCGCCTTCGAGGCGCTCGAGGTCGGCGGCGTGATCGTGGACGACATTCCCGGCTTCCGCGTGGACCACATGCCCTACGGCGGCGTGAAGGCCTCCGGCCTGGGCAGGGAAGGGGTCCGCTACGCGATCGAGGAGATGACCGAACTTCGCCTGCTCGTCCTTTGACCTTCGACCTTCGGCCCCGCCCATGCGCCTCCTCCTCGCTGCCGCCCTCGCCCTCGCCGCCACATCGGCCGCCGCCCAGCCCGCGCCCCGCTTCGCCGACAAGCGCATCCCGTCCGAGCCCGGCTTCCGGGTCTACCTGATCGCCGACATGGAGGGAATGGGCAGCGCCGTGCTCGGCACCGAAACCCTGGGCGGCACCGAGGGGCCGGCCTATCGCGACCGCGGGGGGCGGGACTACTGGGAGCATTACCGCGGGCTCCTCACCGAGGAAGTGAATGCGGCGATCCGCGGGGCGCGGGCGGGCGGCGCCCGCTCGTTCGTGGTGAACGAGGGCCACGGCGGCAACCGCTTCGCCAACGTCCTCCCCTGGCAGCTCGACACCGCCGCGATGCTCATCCGCGGCTATCCCAAGCCGATGGTGATGAGCACCGGCATCGACTCGAGCTTCGGCACCGTCATCTTCACCGGGGCCCACGCCGGCGCGGGCCATCCCGGCGTCATGCCCCACACCTACGCCTTCTCGGACTTCCGGGTGAACGGCGCCTGGCTCAACGAGGTGGGCATCAACGCGCTGGTGGCGGGGGAGATGGGGGTGTCGGTGTCCGTCGTCTCGGGCGACGACCAGCTGGTCAGGGAATCGCTCGAGATCCTGGGCAACGGCGCGATCGGCGTCGTCACCAAGGTCGCGGTCGGGCGGAGCGCGGCGATTACCCACAGTCCGGCACGGGTCCGCGGGATGCTCGAGGCGGCCGCCCGCGAGGCGGTGGAGCGCGAGCGGCGCGGGGACTTCAAGCCCTTCACCCTGGCGAAGCCGTACACCGTCGAGTTCACCCTCCGGCCGAGCTTCCCGGCCGGGGTGGTGACGGGCGTGGACGGGCTGATGGCCGAGTGGCGCCTGGAGAAGACCGGGGACCGCTCCTATCGCCTCGTCACCGACAGCGCGGCGCGGATCGCCTGGCTGCTGGACGCGATCGAGCTGGTCGTGCTCCCCTGAGACGCGAACGGCACCCCGCGAGGGGTGCCGTCCGGTCCGTCGGGGAGGGGGACGCGACTCAGTCGCGCTTCTCCTCGACGAGGATCAGGTACCGCGAGGGCTTCCAGAACTCCTCGGGGGTCTGGATGTAGAAGCTGTCGGCCACGCGGCCGCTCTCCAGCTTGGTGGCCTGCACGTACTGCGTGCTCTGCGGGGTCACCACCCGATAGCCGCGGTCGGTCCGGGGCAGCTCGATGGTCGAGTCCTGCAGCCGGTCGATGCGGGTGAACTGCGCCGGGTCGAGGGTGCGCGCCGGCACGAGCGTCCTGCCCGCCTTCCCGAAGATGAAGAGCACCCGGGAGCCACCCTCCTCGGTCACGACGCCCTTCTGGATCAGCTCTTCCTTCGTGCCGACCAGGTAGTACGCGGTGTTGACCGCCGTGGTCATCTCGACGACGGTGTCGGTGAGCGCGGCCTTCTCGGTCGCGAGGCGGACATTCTCGCCACGGACGGTGTCGACCTCGGCGCGGAGCGCCACGATCTCGGTCTCCTGCCGGGCCACGGTCTCGCGGAAGCCGCTGATCGTGGTCTGGTACTCCTCGATCTGGGCGAGGAGCTTCTGGTTCCGCGAGCCCATCGCCTGAGCGCGGGCCTTGGCCTGCTCGAGATTCTGCTCCGCCTGGTCGAGGCGGCCCACGACCTCGCGCACCTTGCCCAGGAGCACCTGGCGCTGCTGGCCGGCATCGGTCGGGGCGGCCTCACCACCCTCCACCGGCGCCACGCCCACGCCCTTCGCCTTGGCGAGCTCGCTGTCGATCTCGTTGACGAACTTGGTCGTCTCGAGCACCTCGGCCAGGAGCTTGTCCTTCTCGGCGTTCAGCGCCTCGGACTCCTGGAGTGCCTGCTCCAGCTCGGCCTTGTTGCCGTTGCAGGCCCCCGCGGCCAGCGCGGCGACGAACAGAAGGGAATAACGAACCCGCATGGTGCCTCCCCGCGAAATGCCGGGCGGTTCACCGGCCGGACGGCCGGGCCCCCCGCGCGACCCGAATATATTACCCGACGAAATCCCACATGCCCCCGGTCCGGACCGACCGGGACGGAAGGGAGTCTAACTGATGGCACCCGCGACGTTCGTGATTACCGTCACCGAGGCCGCCGCGGCCCGGGTCCGGCAGGTGATCCGGGAGCACGATCTGCCCGATGGCGCCGGGCTCCGGGTGGCGGCCACCTCCGGCGGCTGCTCCGGCCTCAATTACGACGTCCGGATCGTCCCGGCCGGCGAGCCGGGGGACGAGCCGATGGACGTAGCCGGCGTGCGGGTCTGGGTGGATCCGGCCAGCGCGCCGGCGCTCAACGGCCTCACCGTGGACTGGACCTCCTCGATGACGGAGTCCCGGTTCACCTTCCAGAACCCCAATGCCCGCGGGACGTGCGGGTGCGGGGTGAGTTTCAGCGTCTGAAACGGGGAGTGGGAGAGGGGAGATGGGAGAGGGCGGGGGCCCGGTCGGGCGCCGCCCACCTATCCCCCGATCTCCCAGTCCCCTCTCCCCTCTCCCTTCTCCCCCTCCACATGCGCCTCTCCTCCATCCTCCTTCTCTCCCTGGCCCCCTCCCCCGTGGCGGCCCAGTGGGCCCCCCAGACGGCGGACACGACCACCGAGTACCGCGGGCTCGACGCAGTGTCCTCCCGGCAGGCGTGGGCGGTGGGCCGGGGTGGCGCCTGGGCGCACACCCGGGACGGCCGGCGCTGGACGACCGGTCGCATCCCCGGGGCTGAAGGACTCTTCATCGTGGACGTCCACGCTCCGGACGCGTGGCACGCGGTGGCGCTCGGCACCAGCTTCGACGGCGGGCTCGCCCGCATCTGGCGCACCGAGAACGGCGGCGCCACCTGGAGGCAGGTGTTCGAGGACGCGCGTTCCGGCGCCTTCTGGGACGGGATGGCCTTCCTCGACGCGCGCCGCGGCGTCGCCTTCGGCGACCCGGTCGGCGGCGCCCTGGCGGTGGCCACGACGCGCGACGGCGGCCGCACCTGGTCGCTGGTGCCCGCGGCCCGCCTCCCGGCGCTCCTCCCCGGCGAGGCGGGGTTCGCCGCGAGCGGCACCGCGATCACGGCGCGCGAAGGCACGGTCTGGATCGGCACCGGCGGAGGCCGGGCGGCGCGGGTGATTCGCTCCGCCGACGGCGGCCGCACCTGGGCGGCGGCAGAGACGCCGCTTCGCGGCTCCGCCAGCGCGGGCATCTTCGGGGTGGCGTTCCGGGACGCGCGCCGGGGCGTCGCAGTCGGCGGCGACTACCAGCGGGCCGACGCCGGCGGGGACAACGTCGCCGTCACCCGCGACGGCGGTCGCACCTGGCGCGAGCCGCGCGAGGCGGGACTCGACGGCGTGATGTACGGCGTGGCCCACGTCCAGGGGAGCATCTACGTGGCCGTCGGACCGCGCGGGTCCTTCATCTCGCGGGACGACGGCGAGAGCTGGCGCCGGCTGGGCCGGGAGGGGTTCAACACGGTGACGTTCTCCGGCCGGACGGGGTGGGCCGCCGGGACCGGCGGACGCATCGCCGGGATCACCATTCCCCAGTCGGGAGATCCTTCCCTCGTCGTGCTCCTGGCAGTGGACCAGCTCCGACCCGATTACCTCGATCGGTACGCGAGCCAGTGGACCGGCGGCTTCGCCCGCCTGCTGGCCGAGGGTGCGGTCTACCCGAACGGGCGCCAGGACCACGCGGTGACCTCGACGGCGCCGGGACACTCGACGTTGCTCTCCGGGCGCGTGCCGGCGCACACCGGCATCGCCTCGAACGACCTCGGCGTCAACTCGGACGACTGGCCGCTCCTCGGCACCACCGGCCCCGGCGCATCGCCGGCAGTCTTCCGCGGCAGCACGCTCTACGACTGGCTCCGGGCCCGCGACGCCCGGACCAGGGTGCTCTCCGTCTCGCCGAAGGACCGCGCCGCGATCCTCCCGGTCGGCACGGCCAGGGGCGACGTCTACTGGTGGTCCGGCGGTCGCTTCACCACCAGCCGCTGGTATGCGGACGAGCTGCCGGCCTGGGTACGGGAATTCAACTCGCGCCCCGGGATCCGCGCGCTCCGGGGCAGGCGGTGGGACCTGCTTCTGCCGGCCCCGCAGTATGCGGAGCCCGACTCCCAGTCGTGGGAGCGGGGCGGCAGGGAAGTCGGCTTCCCGCACATGGTGCCGGCTGACGAGCCCGGCTGGATCGGCCGCGGCTACCGCTACCCGTGGATGGATTCCCTCGCCCTGTCGCTCGCCCTCGAGGGGGTGCGGCGCACCGGCCTTGGCGGTGGCGGCCGGACCGACCTCCTCAGCGTGAGCCTCTCGACCACCGACCGGGTGGGACACGACTACGGGCCCGACTCGCGGGAGCTGCACGACCACCTGCTGCGCCTTGACCGCTGGCTCGGCGGCTTCCTCGATTCGCTGGCCGTGCTCGCCCCCGGGGGCGTGGTGCTGGCCCTCACCTCCGATCACGGGGTGCACCCGTTCCCGGAGGCGGAGAAGGCCGCCGGGCGGGACGCCGGCCGGGTCGAGGTGCGGGACTGGGTGCGGCGCACCCGGGACTCCCTCGAGGCGCGGTGGGGCACCGGCTTCGGTCTCCGCTTCGACAGCGGGATCCTGCTCGCCGACCTCGCGGCGCTCCGGGCGCGGGGCGTCGACGTCGACGCCTTCGCCGGGCGGCTCGCGGCCGGGCTGCGCGGCCGTCCCGGGGTCGCGGCCGCCTGGAGCCCGCGCGAGCTGGCCGCGCTTCCGCCCGACCACGAGGTGGGGGGGCTCTGGCGCCGAACCCTGCCGCCCGACCTGCAGTGGGCGGCCGTCGCGGTACCGCGCGAAGGCTGGCTGTGGGGCGAGGGCACCGGCACCACCGACCACGGAACCCCGGCGCTCATCGACCGCTCGGTGCCGGTGATCTTCTGGGGCGTCGGCGTGCCGGCGCGCCGCTGCGATGCCCTGGCACGCACCGTCGACATCGCGCCCACCCTCGCTGCGCTGCTTCGCGTCGCCCCGACCGAGCCGCTCGACGGATTCCCCCTGCCCCTCGACCGCTGCGGCCGACCGGGCCGATGATCCTCCCACCTTCCCGCCATTCTCCTACGGAGCCACCCACCGTGACGCCACGCCCGCACCTCGGCCTGCTCGCCCTCCTCGCCCTCCTCGTGGCGGTCACGCCCGCCGCCTCCCAGCAGCCGGACGCGGCACTCGAGCGCGCCCGCCGGATCCTCGCCGCGGTGCCGCTGGTGGACGGGCACAACGACCTGCCGTGGGAGATCCGCACGAACCGCGACCATCCCCGGGACGTGGCGGCCTACGACCTCCGGAGGCGGACGCCGGGGCACACCGACCTGGCCCGGCTCAGGGCGGGGATGGTCGGCGCCCAGTTCTGGTCGATCTACGTGCCGGGGGAGGTCCGGGACAGCGGCTACGCCCGGATCCAGCTCGAGGAGTTCGACATCGCGACGCGGATGATCGCGCGGTATCCGGAGGCGCTGATGCCGGCCCGTTCCGCCGCGGACATCGAGCGCGCCCACGCCGCGGGAAAGGTCGCGTCGTTCCTCGGTCTGGAGGGAGGGCACGCGATCGAGAACTCGCTCGGCGCCCTCCGGGCGTACTACGATCTCGGCGCCCGGTACCTGACGCTGACCCACAACGTCACGCTCGACTGGGCGGACGCCGGCGGCGACGAGCACCGGCACGGCGGGCTCACGGCGTTCGGCAAGGAGGTCGTGCGGGAGATGAACCGCCTGGGGATGCTGGTGGACCTCTCCCACGTCTCGGACGGCGTGATGAGCGACGCGCTGGACGTTTCCGCGGCGCCCGTCATCTTCAGCCATTCGTCGGCCCGGGCGCTCACGAACCACACCCGCAACGTCCCCGACTCGATCCTCGCGCGCCTGCCGAAGAACGGCGGGGTGGTGATGGTGACCTTCGTGCCGGACTTCGTCTCGGAGGAGGCGAACCAGGCCGAGGCGAGGCGGATGGCCGAGTTCCGCCTCCGGATGCAGGGCGTCACCGACCCTGCCGATCGGCGGCGGATCGGGCAGGAAGTCCGCGCGGCCATCCCGGTTCCCCGCGCGACGCTCGCGCAGGTGGCCGACCACGTCGAGCACGTTCGCAAGGTGGCGGGGGTGGACCACGTCGGCATCGGGTCGGACTTCGACGGGATCGAGATCGGGCCGGTCGGGCTGGAGGACGTGTCCACCTTCCCGAGCCTCTTCGCCGAGCTGATCCGGCGGGGCTGGAGCGACGAGGACCTGAAGAAGCTGGCGGGGCTCAACCTGCTCCGCGCGATGCGACAGGCGGAGGCGGTGGCGGCCCGGCTGCGGGGGGAGCGTGAACCGTCCACTGCCACGATCCGGCAGCTCGACGGGCGCTGATTTCACCGCGGAGTCGCGCAGGGCCGCGGAGGGATCACCGCAGAGGCGCAGAGGACGCAGGGTAGAACCGGAACGGAACGACGACAAGAACAAGAACAAGAACAACAACAACAAGAACAACAACAAGAACAACAACAAGAAGAACGACAACAACACCAGCGAGAAGAACTGCCACAACAACAGGCGAAGTTTCTGAACCGGAGGGAGGGGCCGCGGACAACCCGCCGCCCCTCCCTTCTCCTGATGCTCTCTGCGTTCCCTGCGCCTCTGCGGTGAACGCAGTTCTCCGCGGCCCTCCGCGCCTCCGCGGTGAACGCAGTTCTCCGCGGCCCTCCGCGACTCCGCGGTGAATGCCTAACCAGGCCGCCTCGCGCGGAAGGCGACCACCGCCGCCCCCCCCACCCCGATGAGCGCGAACGCGAACCACTGGATCGCGTAGCTGAGGTGCGGCCCGTCGTCGAGGGCCGGCGGCTCCATCCGGCGCGGCCAGGGCGGGAGCGCGGAGTCCGGCGTCTGGAGGACCCACACCTCCGCGACGGGGAAGGGGAGCCGAGCGCGGAGCGCGTCCCGGTCGAGCCCCCGCCAGGTGACCGACCGGTCGCGTTCCAGCGGCTGGCCCCCGTCCTCCCGCCGCCCGAGCGGGAATGCGAGGCCACGGACGGCGCGCCGCCCCGGCTCATCGAGCCCCGTCAGGTCCGCGTGCACCGCGTCGGGCGACTTCACGAATCCGCGGTCCACCAGCACCACGGTGTCGCTGCCCTCGATCCGGAGCGGCGTCACCACCCGCACGCCCGGCCCCCCGTCCCACGACTGGCCGCGGATCAC
>CAVQWA010000018.1:0-4680 GCA_963717315.1 uncultured Gemmatimonadales bacterium | reverse complement strand
TCGCCGCTGCCGTACCCGAACGGCGGGCTGGTGGCGGACTGCAATGCCTTCGCCGGCCTCGACGCCACCGGCAACGCGCTCGACCCGGCGCTGGAGCGGAGCATCCTCGACGCCAACGACCAGTTCCCGTTCGATTTCCAGAGCCAGCCGTTCCAGGCCTCACTGACGGTCTCCCTGCCGCTGTTCACCGGCTTCGGCCGGCGGCTGGACGTCGCCCGGGCGAAGGCGGCGCGGGAGGACGCGGAGGAGGCGGTGCGCCGCTCCGAACTCCAGCTCGGCGCCCTGGTGCAGTCGCGGCTCGGCGCGCTCTCGACCGACTACCGCGCGATCGCGGTGCAGGCGGCCAACCGGGAGGCGGCGCGGGACCAGCTCCGGCTGGCGCAGGACCGGTACCGGGTCGGGAGCGGCACGTCACTCGAGCTGTCCGACGCGCAGAACGCGGTCTCGCAGGCGGAGACCAACTACATCAACGCGGTCTACACCTACCACCGCGCCTTCGTCGCCCTCGAGGCGGTCGTGGGCCGTCCCCTCCGCTGAGAGGTCGAGTCAATGTCGCGACGTGCGAAGTGGAGTCTCATCATCGGCCTCGTGGTCGTCGTCGGCGGGGGCGTCTTCGCCCTCACGGCGGCCAAGCGGGGCGGCAAGGAAGCCGAGGTCCGGCTCGAGCCGGTGGCCAGGCGGGACCTGGTGGCCACCGTGACGGCGAGCGGCACGATCGAGCCGAAGACCAAGGTCGACGTGAGCGCCGACATCACCGGCCGCATCGTGCGCATCGGGGTCGAGGAGGGTGACTGGGTCGAGAAGGGCGCCTTCCTCATCCAGATCGACCCGGCGCAGTACGAGGCCGCGGTGAAGCGGGGCGAGGCGCTGGTCGCCTCCTCCCAGGCGGCCCTGGTGCAGGCGCAGGCGAACCTCGACCAGTCGAAGCGCAACTGGGACCGGATGGACGAGCTCTCCCGCACCAGCCCCACGCTGGTGTCGACCGAGCAGGTGGAGCAGGCGCGCACCGCCTGGGAGGTGGCGCTGGCCAACGCGAACTCGAGCCGGGCGCAGGTGGAACAGGCCCGCGCCGGGCTGCAGGAGGCGCGCGACCAGCTGAGCAAGACCCGCCTCGTCGCGCCGATGACGGGCCGGGTGACCCGGCTCAACGTCGAGGAGGGCGAGGTGGCGGTGCCCGGCACCTTCAGCCGGGAGACGGCGCTCCTCCTGACCATCTCCGACCTCTCGGTGGTGCTGGCCAAGGTGCAGGTGGACGAGACCGACGTGGTGCGGCTCGCGCTGGGCGACTCGGTGCGCGTGACCATCGACGCCTTCCCCGACAGCACCTTCGTCGGCCGGGTGTCGCTGGTGGCCACCAGCGCCACCCTCACCGCCACGCAGACCGCCGGCGGCTCCAGCGACCAGGCGGTGGACTTCGACGTGGAGATCACGCTCGACAACCCGCCCGAGGCCATCCGGCCGGGGCTCTCCGCCACCGCGCGGATCATCACCGACACCCGGAAGGACGTGCTGAGCATCCCGATCATCGCGCTCACGGTGCGGAGCCACGAGGCGGTGCCGAACGAGTCGGTCAGGCAGGCGGACGCGCCCGCCCCGAAGGACACGTCGCGCTTCGGCGGCGGGAAGGACAAGGACGCGGAGGGCGTCTTCGTGGTCCGCGGCGGCACGGCCTACTTCGTCCCGGTCAGGGTCGGCATCGCGGGCGAGGAGCACTTCGAGGTCGTGAGCGGCGTCCAGGCGGGCGACACGGTGGTGGCCGGTCCCTACCAGGTGATCCGGGACCTCAAGGACTCGACCCGGGTGCGGCAGCTGAAGCAGGGCGAGGGCGAGGCCGCGGCGGCGGGCGGGTCGCGATGAGCCACCCGGTCATCGACGTCCGCGACCTCCGGCGGGAGTACGTGCTGGAGGGCGAGCGGGTGCAGGCGCTCCGCGGCGTGTCGCTGGTCATCCGCCGCAACGAGTACGTGGCGATCATGGGGCCGTCGGGCTCCGGCAAGTCCACGATGATGAACGTGCTGGGCTGCCTCGACACGCCGAGCGGCGGCGAATACTGGCTCAACGGGCAGGAGGTGTCCCGGCTGTCGGACCAGGCGCTGGCGCGGGTCCGGAACCGGGAGATCGGCTTCGTGTTCCAGACCTTCAACCTGCTGCCCCGGGCCACCGCGCTGCACAACGTGGAGCTGCCGCTGATCTACGCCGGCGTCGGCTCGGCCGACCGCCGGCGGATGGCGGAGGACGCGCTGGGCCGGGTGGGCCTGGCGGACCGGATGCACCACCGGCCCAGCGAGCTGTCGGGCGGCCAGCGGCAGCGCGTGGCCATCGCGCGCGCCCTGGTGAACCGGCCGAGCCTGCTGCTGGCCGACGAGCCGACCGGGAACCTCGACAGCGCCACCGGCGCGGAGATCATGCGGGTGTTCGGCGCGCTCCACGCGCAGGGGCAGACGATCGTGATGGTGACCCACGAGCCGGACATCGCGGTCCATGCCGAGCGGACGGTGGTGCTCCGCGACGGGCAGGTGGCCAGCGACGTGGCCCGGGCGCGGGCGGCCTGATGCCCTGGTTCGAGGCGGTCCGGCTCGCGCTCAAGACGATCCGCACGCAGAAGCTCAAGAGCTTCTTCTCGCTGGTCGGGGTGCTGATCGGCACGACGTTCCTGGTGGCGGTGGTGTCCATCGTCCAGGGGATGAACGTGTACATGGAGGACCGCTTCGCCAACACCCTGGTCGGGCTCAACACCTTCGAGCTCCGGCAGCGGCCCAACATCACGACCGGGGACATCCCGGGCGACGTCTGGCGCTCGTGGTTCCGCCGGCCCCGGATCTCCTATGACGACGCCGACTACGTCCGGGAGCACCTCTCGACCCCGGCGATCTACGCCAAGTTCTGCGCCGACCGCATGGCCATCCGGTACGGCAACAAGGAGGCGAAGGACATCGACCTGGTGGGCACCGAGGAGACCTACTTCCGGATCCGGAACTACGAACTGGCCGACGGGCGGCCCTTCACCCGCCAGGAGGTCCGGGTGGGGCAGCCGGTGCTGGTCATCGGCAACCTGCTCTCCGAGCGGCTCTTCGAGGGCCAGGACCCGGTGGGCAAGGAAGTGACCATCCGCGGGATCCCCTACCGGGTGATCGGCGTGGTGGAGCCGCAGGGGACGCTCTTCGGGCTTTCACTCGACAAGTTCGCGGTGATGCCCTACACCGCCCCGGCCCGCCGGCACATCTGCCCGATCAACATCCTCGACGCGTTCATCGTGAAGGCGGGGACGCCCACGGCGATGCTCGAGGCGATGGGCGAGACCGAGGCGGCGATGCGCGGCCGGCGGCAGCTCCGGCCGGGCGAGGAGAACAACTTCTTCCTGCAGACCTCCGAGGCGGCCCTGGAGGGGTGGCAGAAGATCTCCCGCGTCCTGATGCTGGCGCTGCCGGGGCTGGTGGCGATCTCCCTGGTGGTGGGCGGGATCGTGATCATGAACATCATGCTGGTGGCGGTGGCGGAGCGGACCCGGGAGATCGGCATCCGCAAGGCGCTGGGTGCGCGCCGGCGCGACATCCTGGCCCAGTTCGTGATCGAGTCCGCCACCATCTCCGCGGTGGGCGCGGCCCTGGGCATCGGGACCGGGCTGGTCCTCGCCTTCGCCGTGCGTGCCTTCTCGCCCCTCCCGGCCGCGGTGGCCCCCTGGTCCATCGTCGCGGCGGTGACCCTCGGCGTCGTGGTCGGGATGGTCGCCGGGGTGTACCCGGCGAGCCGGGCCGCGCGCCTCGACCCGATCGTCGCCCTCCGGGCGGAGTGAGCCGCATGTTCTCCTCCATCGCGCGCGCCGCGGAGGGCGTCGGCATCGCCCTCGATTCCATCCGGGCGAACAAGGTGCGGGCGGCCCTGACCATTCTCGGGATCGCCATCGGCGTGATGGTGGTGGTCGGGATGGCGGCGGCCATCACCGGCATCAACCGGGCGGTCAGCGCGGAACTCGAGGCGCTGGGGCCCAAGACCTTCTTCGTCACCCGGTACTTCGAGGGCGGGATCACCATCTCCGACGGCTCGGAGGAGACCAGCCCCTGGCGGCGCCGGCCCTGGCTCACGGTGGAGGAGGCGAAACTGATCCAGCGGCTGCCCGCCGTCCGCGACGTGGCCTGGCGGGAGGGCACCGGCGGCCCGATCAGCTACCGCGGCACCGAGATCACCGGGGCGGGCATTGCGGGGTTCTCCCCTGCGTGGGTGCAGGTGACCGGCGGGAACCTGGTGGCCGGGCGGAGCTTCACCGCACTCGAGTTCGCCGCCAGCGCGTACGTGGCGGTGGTCAACCAGGCCGTCGCCGAGCGGTTCTTCTCCGGGGTGGACCCGATCGGCAAGACGATCAAGGTCTTCGGCGTTCCGTTCACCGTGATCGGCGTGTGGGTCCAGCCCGACGCGCTGTTCGACACCACCGACCGGCCGCGGGTGACCATCCCCCACTCCACCTTCACCAAGGTGGCGGACTACTGGCGCGGGTGGATGGAGCTCAACGTGCTCCCCACCGACGAGGCGACCGTCTCGGAGGCACAGGACCAGGTCATCTCGGCGCTGCGAGCCACGCGGGGGCTCAAGCCGGGCGAGGAAAACACCTTCGACGTGGTGACCCAGGACAAGCTGCTGGACACGTTCAACAGCATCACCCGGGTCTTCTTCCGCGATACGTCG